>JBLMXB010000001.1:0-59409 GCA_050257555.1 Hyphomicrobiales bacterium
CGCCCCCCGGCGCCTCCTACGGTCCGCCCTCCCAAGTCCCGGAGCCGCCCGACGGCGCGCCCGAGTCGCCGCGCGACGCCGCGCCGGACGGCGGGACGGAGCCGTCCGCCGTCCCCGACGAGGCGCGCCCCGCCGAGCCCGGCCACGCGCGCCCCGCCGCGCCGGACGACGCGCGGCACGCGCTCCCCTCGATGGGCCCCGAGCTCGAGCCGCTCTCGCTCGACGAGCTGGCCCCGGAGGTCGCCGCGCCCCCGCGCGGCGAGCGCCGCCGCGGCATCCGCTTCAATCTCCTCACCGGCACGCTCGTCCTCTCGCTGGTCGCGCTGGTCGGAGGGTTCCTGATCGTGAACGTCGTGCTGATGCCGACGTTGACGCGCCAGGGCGCCGAGGTGCGCGTCCCCGAGGTGACCGGCCTCTCCGAGCGCGAGGCCGAGCGCGTGCTGGCCGAGGAGGACCTCCGGCTCTCGAAGATCTCCGAGCAGTGGAGCCCCGACGTGCCGCGCGGGTTCATCTCGCTCCAGGATCCGGCGTCGGGGAGCGTGGTGAAGCGCGGACGGCGGATCTCCGTGATCGTGAGCCTCGGCGCGCAGGGGACGTCGGTCCCCGTCATCGACGGGAACACGGTCCGTCAGGCCGAGATCCTCCTCGAGAGCGCGGGGCTCAAGCAGGGGAAGATCGCGCGCGCGTACGCCGACGACGTCGGCAAGGACCTCGTGATCGCGTCCGACCCGCCCGGCGAGACGCTCGTCCAGCAGGAGACGTCGGTCGACCTCCTCGTGAGCCTCGGCCCGATGCCGCGCGAGTACGTGCTCCCCGACCTGACCGGCAAGAACGCCGCGACCGTCGCGCGCGGGCTCCGCGACGACGGCTTCGCGGTGATCCCGCGCGACGCGGCGCCGGGGCAGGCGCCGCCCGGCGTGATCTCCGAGCAGGTGCCCCCGGCGGGCCACCGGATCGCGCCGCGCGACTCCCTCACGCTCTACTTCCGGCCGTGACCGCGCCGCGCGCGAAGAGCGCGGCCGCCGCGCCCTGGTCCGCGCCGGGGCGCGTCCGCCTCTGCCCGTCGATCCTCTCGGCCGACTTCACGCGCCTCGCCGAGGAGATCGCGGTCGTCGAGGCCGCCGGCGCCGACTTCCTCCACGTCGACGTGATGGACGGCCGGTTCGTGCCGGCGATCACGTTCGGCCCGATCGTCGTCGAGGCGCTCCGCCGCATGACGCGCCTCCCGCTCGACGTCCACCTGATGATCGTGGAGCCGCTCCGCCACCTCGAGGCGTTCGCCGCCGCGGGCGCGGACCACCTGATCGTGCACGTCGAGGCGGTGGACGACGCGCGCGCCGCCGCGGCCTTGATCCGCGCGCGGGGGCTTCGCGCCGGCCTCTCCATCAAGCCGCTCACGCCGGTCGAGGCGCTCCTCCCGGCGCTCCCGGGCTGCGACGTCGCGCTCGTGATGACCGTGGAGCCGGGGAAGGGAGGGCAGGCGTTCCTGCCTGCGTCGCCGCCCCGGATCGAGGCGGTGCGCCGCGCGATCGACGGGGCGGGGCTCGACTGCCTCGTCGCCGTGGACGGCGGGATCGACGAGACGACCGCGCCGGTCGCCCGGCGCGCCGGCGCCGACACGTTCGTCGCCGGGAGCGCCGTCTTCCACGCGAAGGATCCCGCGGCCGCGCTCCGGGGCATCGCCGGCTCCCTCGCGCGTCCGTGACCGTCCTCGTCGTCGGGGGAGCGGGCTACATCGGGAGCGTCGTGGTGGAGGAGCTGGTCCGCGCGCGGCACGCGGTGCTGGTCCTCGACGACCTCTCGACCGGCCACCGGGGCGCGGTGGCGCCGCTCGCGCTCCTGATCGAGGGACGGATCGAGGATCCCGCGAAGCTCCGCGAGGCGTTCACGACGAAGGAGGTGGACGCGGTCGTCCACCTGGCCGGCCGCTCGCTCGTGGCGGAGTCGATGGAGGCGCCGGAGCGCTACCGCGCGGCGAACGTCGACGCGGGGATCGTCCTCCTCGACGCCATGCGCGCGCACGGCGTGCGCGACATCGTCTTCTCCTCGACGGCCGGCGTCTACGATCCCGGCGCGACGATGCCGCTCCGCGAGTCCTCGCCGCTCGCCCCGCCGCATCCGTACGGCGAGACGAAGCGCGCGTTCGAGGCGATCCTGGCGGAGCGCGCCGCGCGCGGGGAGCTCCGCCACGTCACGCTCCGGTACTTCAACGTCGCCGGCGCGTCGATCGACCACGGCGAGGACCACCGCGCGGAGACCCACCTCCTGCCGCTCCTCCTCGACGCGGCGCGGGGCGCGCGGGGCCCGGTCCCGGTCTACGGCGACGACTACGCGACGCCCGACGGCACGGCCGTCCGCGACTACGTCCACGTGCTCGACGTGGCCGACGCGCACGTCCGCGCGCTCCGCCACCTCGCGGAGGGCGGGGCGAGCGTGACGCTCAACCTGGGATCCGGAACGGGCGCGTCCGTGCGGGAGGTGGTCGCGGCCGTCGAATCGGTCACGGGGAAGCGGGTCCCGACCGCGCGGGCGCCGCGCCGCGCGGGCGATCCGCCGGTCCTGATTGCCTCCGCGGAGGAAGCCCGGCGCGTGTTACGCTGGTCGCCGGAGTTCGGGGAGCTGGCCACGATCGTCGAGACGGCCTGGGCGTGGCGGCTCCGCCACCCGGAGGGATACGCGGCATGAGCGATCGCGACGTTTCGAAGACCGACGCCTCGGAGACGAGGGACCGCCTGGTCCGGATCCGGACCCTCGAGGACGAGGCGACCGGCACGATGCTCGCCGATTTCCTGCGCGAGCAGGGGATCGAGGCGACCGTGCAGCCGGTCCAGATCGCCTGGATGCCCGGCGTCGAGACGATGACGCACGGCTACTGGGGGCAGCTCGAGGTGATGGAGGCCGACGCGGCGCGCGCCCGCGCGCTGATCGACGACTTCTACGCCGCGCGCCCCGAGGCCGATCCGAGCCTCCTGGCCGACGACGAGGAGGAGACCCGGCTGGACGACGGCGGACCGGAGGGGGCGGCGTGAAGCCGGTCGCCGGCGCCGCCGCGACGCGCACGACGGCGGCGCCCCGGCTCGGCCGGGACGCCCTCGCCGCCCGCGTGCGCGCGTTCCGCGGGCGCACCGTGCTGGTCGTCGGCGACGTGATCCTCGACCGCTACCTCTGGGGCCGGGCCACCCGCGTCTCCCCCGAGGCGCCGGTCCTGGTCGTGGACGTGGAGCGCGAGGAGCTCCGCCTCGGCGGCGCGGGGAACGTGGCCGACAACGTCCGCGCCCTCGGCGCCACGGCGCTCCTCTTCGCCGTGGTCGGCGAGGACGCCGCCGCCGGCGATCTCCGGAGCCTCCTCGAGGCGCGCGGGGTGACGACCGACGGCGGGCTGATCGCCGATCCGTCGCGGCGCACCACGCTGAAGACCCGCATCGTCGCGCACCACCAGCAGGTCCTCCGCGCCGACGAGGAGTCGCGCGCGCCGCTCCCCGAGGCGGTCGAAGCGCGCTTCGCCGAGCGCCTCCTCGCCGCGGCCGACCGCGCCGATGCCGTCATCGTCAGCGACTACGGGAAGGGCGTCGTCGGCCCCGCGCTCCTCGACCGGCTCCTCCCGGAGCTCGCGCGGCGCGGCATTCCCGTCGCGGTCGACCCCAAGGAGGAGCACTTCTTCCGCTACCGGGGCGTCACCGTGATCACGCCGAACGTGAACGAGGCGGCCCAGGCCTGGGGCCGGAAGCTCCCGGACGAGGCGTCGCTCCTCGAGGCCGGGTTCGGGCTCCGGGAGCGGCTCGCGGCGACGTCGGTCCTGATCACGCGCGGGGAGGAGGGGATGTCGCTCTTCACCGAGGAGGGCCACGTCCACTTCCCGACCCGGGCGCGGGAGGTCTACGACGTCACCGGCGCCGGCGACACGGTCGTCGCCACCATCGGTGCCGCGCTCGCGGCGCGCGCGCCGCTCCCGGAGGCCTGCGTGCTGGCGAACCACGCCGCGGGGCTCGTCGTCGCGCACCTGGGCACGGCCACGGCGGACGCCGATCCGCTGATCGCCTCCCTGGAGGACCTCCCCGTTGGGTGAGATCCTCTCGCGCGACGACGCGCTCCGCCGCCGGGCCGCCGCGCGCGCGCTCGGCCGCACGTTCGTCTTCACGAACGGCTGCTTCGACGTGATCCACCCGGGGCACGTCGCCCTCCTCCACGCGGCCAAGCGGCTCGGTCACTACCTCCTGGTCGGGCTGAACAGCGACCGATCGGTCCGCGGCCTGAAGGGGGAGGGGCGCCCCGCCCAGGACGAGACGGCCCGGGCCACGGTGCTCGCCGCGCTCGGCGACGTGGACGGCGTGGTCCTGTTCGACGAGGAGACGCCGGCCGCGCTGATCGACGCGCTGGTCCCCGACGTCCTGGTCAAGGGGGGCGACTACGCGCCCGACGAGGTCGTCGGCCGGGAGACGGTGGAGCGGGCCGGCGGGCGGGTCGTGATCGTGCCGCTCGTGCCGGGTCAGTCGTCGTCGAAGGTCCTCGGCCGGCTCGGGGCGACGTCGTGAAGCTCGTCGCGATCGCGCTCCTGATCCTGGGCGTCGTCTCGCTCGTCTGGGGCGGGATCCCGTACACGTCGAAGCGGACCGTCGTCGAGCTGGGCGATTTCAAGGCCACCGCGAGCGAGCAGCGGACGTTCCCGATCCCGCGCCCCGCGGGCGGCGTCCTGGTCGCGGCCGGCGCCTTCCTCCTCTTCCGCGGCCTCAAGCGCTCCTGACCGGGCTTCCCGGCCGCGGGGGCCGGGACTTGACAGCCCGAGCGCCCGCTGGCTAGCCTCTGGAACTCTACTACTCTATTACGTCGCACATTCAACCAGCCCGGGACCGCCCGCGCGGCGCCATACGGAGGCGCTCGGCCCCTCGCCCTCGCGGGGCTCCCGGTCTCCGAACGAAATCGAGAACGAAGGAGGACCCACTCGCGTGAAACGGACAAGACGCGTCGTCATCATGGGCGCCGGGGGGCGCGACTTTCATAACTTCAATACCTTCTTCAAGAACCGGCCGGGCTACGAGGTCGTGGCCTTCACGGCGTCGGCCCAGATCCCCGGGATCGACGACCGGCGCTATCCGAAGTCGCTGGCCGGGAAGCGCTACCCGAAGGGGATCCCGATCTACTCGGAGCAGGAGCTCCCCGAGATCGTGGCGGATCAGGACGTCGACCTGGTCGTCTTCGCGTACAGCGACGTCTCCCACGAGTACGTCATGCACAAGGCCTCCTGGGTCGCGGGGCTCGGCTGCGACTTCATGCTGATGGGGCCGAAGTCGACGATGATCCGGAGCAAGGTCCCCGTGATCGCGGTGAACGCCGTCCGGACCGGCTCCGGGAAGAGCCAGACGACGCGCAAGGTCTGCGAGGTCCTGAAGGCGCTCGGGAAGCGGGTCGTGGCGATCCGCCACCCGATGCCGTACGGCGAGCTGAGCCGGCAGGGCGTGCAGCGCTTCGCGACGTACGCCGACCTCGACCGGCACAAGTGCACGATCGAGGAGCGCGAGGAATACGAGCCGCACCTGGACCGCGGCACGATCGTCTACGCCGGCGTCGACTACGCCGAGATCCTCGCCGCCGCCGAGAAGGAAGCGGACGTCGTCGTCTGGGACGGCGGGAACAACGATTTCGCCTTCTACAAGCCCGACCTCCAGATCGTGGTCGCCGATCCCCACCGGCCCGGTCACGAGCGCTCCTACCACCCCGGCGAGACGAACGTCCGCCTGGCCGACGTCGTCGTGATCAACAAGATCGGCACGACCGACTACGCGAACGTCGAGGCGGTGCGCGCCTCCGTCCAGCAGCTCAACCCGAAGGCCCTGATCGTGGACGCGGCGTCGCCGATCAGCGTCGACAGGCCGGAGCGGGTGACCGGCCGCCGCGCCCTCGTGATCGAGGACGGGCCGACGCTGACGCACGGGGAGATGAAGTACGGCGCCGGCGTGATCGCCGCGAAGAAGCTGGGCGCGCGCGAGATCGTCGACCCGCGCCCCTGGCTGGTCGGCGAGATCAAGGAGACGTTCCGCCAGTACCCCGACATCGGCGCGCTCCTGCCCGCGATGGGCTACTCGGAGACGCAGCTGCGCGACATGGAACGGACCATCAACGCCTGCGAGTGCGACGTCGTCGTGATCGCGACCCCGATCGACCTCCGGCGCCTGGTGGACATCAAGCACCCGACCGTCCGGGTCGGCTACGAGCTGGAGGAGATCGGCCGGCCGAAGCTCTCGGACCTGATCGAGGAGTTCTTCGCCCGACGGGCGAAGCCGGCGAAGGCGAAGGCCAGGCCGGCCGCCCCGAAGGGACGCGTCGCGCGCGCCGCCCGGAAGGGGGCGCCGCGGGCCGCGGCCGCCAACAGGAAGCGAGGCGCACGGTGAACCTGCACGAGCATCAAGGGAAGGAGCTCTTCCGGGCCGCCGGCATTCCGGTCCCGCCCGGGGACGTGGCCCGCACGGTGGACGAGGCGGCGGCGATCGCCGACCGGATCGGCTACCCCGTCGTGGTGAAGGCGCAAGTCCTGATCGGCGGACGGGGGAAGGCGGGCGGCGTGAAGGTGACGCGCTCGCGCGAGGACCTGACGCGCGAGGCGGGCCGCATCCTCGGCATGGACATCCGCGGGCACCAGGTGCGGAAGGTCCTGATCACGCCGGCCACCGACATCGAGAAGGAGTTCTACGCGGGGATCGTGCTCGACCGGAAGGCCGAGACGCCGCTCCTGATGGTGAGCCCCGCCGGGGGCGTCGACATCGAGGAGGTGGCGCGGCTCACCCCCGAGAAGATCCTCCGGCTCCACCTGGACGGCCGGGGGCTCCCGGCGTACCGGGCGCGGGCCGCCGCGCGGTTCCTCGATCCGAGGCCCGCGGTCCAGAAGCACCTCGTGCACGTCCTCCTCCGCCTGGCCCGGGTCTACGCCGCGCGGGACTGCTCGCTCGCCGAGATCAACCCCCTGATCGTGACGCCGGCCGGCGAGGTCTGGGCGATCGACGCGAAGGTCGTGATCGACGACAACGCCCTCGACCGCCATCCCGACGTGGCCGCGATGCGCGACCTCGGCGCGGAGGACCCGGGCGAGGTCGAGGCCCGCGAGAAGGGGCTCTCGTACGTCCGGCTCGACGGCACGATCGGCTGCGTCGTGAACGGCGCGGGGCTCGCGATGGCGACGATGGACCTGATCCAGCATCACGGCGGGAAGCCGGCCAACTTCCTCGACATCGGCGGCTCGTCCAATCCCGACAAGGTCACGGCGGCGATGAACATCCTGACGCGCGACCAGCGGGTGAAGGCGGTCCTCTTCAACATCTTCGGCGGGATCACGCGGTGCGACGACGTCGCGCGGGGGCTCCTCACGGCGCTCGACCGGATCGGCGTCAAGCTCCCGATCGTGATCCGCCTCACGGGAACGAACGAGAAGGAGGCGCGCGACCTCCTGAGCGCCCGCGGCATGACGGCGCTCTCGGACATGGACGAGGCGGTGCGCGCGGTGATCGCCCGGGCGGCGGAGGCGGCATGAGCATCCTGATCGACAAGAGCTCGCGCGTGCTGGTGCAGGGGATCACGGGCCGGGACGGCTCGTTCCACGCGCAGCAGATGAAGGAATACGGCACGAAGGTCGTCGCCGGCGTCACGCCCGGGAAGGGCGGGACGAAGGTCGGCGACATCCCCGTCTTCGATTCGGTCGACGAGGCGGTCGCGCGCACGAAGGCCGACGTCTCGGTGATCTACGTCCCGGCGTCGCTCGCCCAGGACGCGATCTACGAGTCGGTGGACGCCGAGATCCCGCTCGTCGTCTGCATCACCGAGGGGCTCCCCGTCCGCGACATGATCGAGGTGGCGGCGTACCTCCGCGGCCGCTCCACGCGCCTCGTCGGCCCGAACTGCCCGGGGCTCATCTCGCCGGGGCAGTGCAAGGTCGGGATCATGCCCGGCTTCATCCACGCGCCGGGGCGGATCGGCCTCGTCAGCCGGAGCGGCACGCTCACGTACGAGGTGGTCTGGCAGCTCACCCGCGCGAAGATGGGCCAGTCGACGTGCATCGGCATCGGCGGCGACCCGATCATCGGCACCCGGTTCGTCGACACGCTCGCCCTCTTCGAGGCGGACGACAAGACCGACGCGATCGTGCTGATCGGCGAGATCGGCGGCACCGACGAGGAGGACGCGGCCGCGCTGATCGAGCGCCACGTCACGAAGCCGGTCGTCGCGTTCATCGCCGGGCAGACGGCGCCGCCGGGGAAGCGCATGGGACACGCCGGCGCGATCGTCTCGGGCGGATCGGGCACGGCGCAGGAGAAGATCGCCCGCCTCGAGCGCGCGGGCATCCCGGTCGCCAAGATCCCGTCCGAGATCCCGGGGCTGGTGGCCCGCGCCCTCGAGCGCCGGCCGCGGCCCGCCCTTCGGGTCGTGCAGGGCACGGCGAGGAAGAAGACGGCGGCCCGGTCGAAGCCGAAAGCCGTGAAGAAGTCCGCGAGCCGGCCGAAGCCGAAGGCCATGAAGAAGACCGCGCGGAAGGCCGCGACGCGGACCGCGAAGAAATCCGTGAAGAAGCCGGCGCGGAAGACCGCGTCGCGCGCGAGGGCCAAGACCCGGCGCCGCTGATCCGGAACCGGCCGCGCCCCGGATCGGAGCGCGGCCCACGGCCCGCGCCCATCCGACGACTCCCGCCACCAACGATGCCGCGACGCGCGCTCCCCGACCGGAGCGCGCGGCCGCGCGTCCCAGGAGGAATCCCGTGGAAGAAACGCTGTTCATGATCAAGCCGGACGCCGTCCAAGGGAAGAAGATCGGCCTCATCCTGGCCGAGGTGGAGAAGGCCGGCTTCGAGATCGTCTCGATGCGCCTCGTCCAGCTCACGCCGGAGGCGGCCCGGAAGTTCTACGCGGTGCACGAGGGGAAGCCGTTCCTCGAGGAGCTGGTGGCGTTCATGTCGTCCGGGCCGGCCGTGCCGTGCCGCCTCCGTCGCGCGAACGCGATCCTCGGACTCCGCGAGCTGATCGGCGCCACCGACCCGAAGGAGGCGAAGCCGGGGACGATCCGGGCGAAGTACGCCGAGAGCAAGGGGCGGAACGCCGTCCACGCCTCCGACTCCGCCGAATCGGCCAGGACGGAGATCCCGTTCTTCTTCGAACCGGCCGGGGTCGGCGCGAGTCTCTAGAGGCGAGATGGAGATCGATCTTCGGACGCTCGAGCAGGGCCAAACCCATCTGGAATTGGAGCTTGCGCCCTCCTCCCTCGCCATCTCCCCGGAGGACGTCACGATCGAGGGGCCGCTCCGGGTCGCCCTCGAATTGGACCGCCGCGGGGATGAGATCTGGGTGCGGGGCCATCTGCATGCCCTTACGCCGCAACAATGTAGCCGGTGCCTGACCGACTTCAGCCAGATTCTCGAGTTGGACTTCGAGGTCTTCTGTGCTAAGGTCCAGAATCCTTATGTCGAGGGTCATCCTGCGCTGAGCGAAGAGGATGGAGGGGTCCATCCTCACGACGGACGGGTGCTCAGCCTGGACGGCGAGATCCGGGAGGCCGTGATCCTCGGCCTCCCCATGCGACCCCTGTGCAAGGAATCGTGCGCCGGGCTCTGCCCGCGGTGCGGCGAGGACCGGAACCTCGGTCCCTGCCGGTGCGAGCGGGAAGCGGCGCCGGCCAATACCTGAAACGCGTCCCGGACCCCCGGACCGCGCCCGAGGATCGAAAGCGAGGACGTCCGAACCATGGCCGTACCGAAGAGAAGGCACTCGAGCACGCGCGGCAAGAAGCGGCGCACGAACTGGAAGCTCCGCATGCCGTCGCGCTCCGTCTGCTCGCACTGCAGCCAGCCGAAGCTCCCCCATCGCGTCTGCCCCCATTGCGGCTACTACGCAGGCGAGGAAGTGATCGCCCAGGAGGGTGCCAGGGCTTCGTAGGGACTCGATCCACGACCATGCGCCAGCGAGGCAAGGGACCGATCATCGGGGTGGACGCCATGGGTGGCGATCTGGCGCCCCGCGTCGTGATTGAGGGCACGCTCCTCGCGCTCGCCGATGCCGACGCGACGTACGACGCCGCGCTGATCGGCGACGAGGACCAGATCCTCGAGGAGGCGGCCAAGCTCGGCGTGAAGGACCGCCTGCCCCGCGTGATCCACGCGACCGAGGTGGTCGAGATGGCCGAGGCGGCCGCGCAGAGCGTGCGCCGGAAGCGCGACTCCTCGATCAGCGTGGCGGCCCGCCTGCAGAAGGGCGGCGAGACGAACGCCATGGTCTCCGCCGGCAACACCGGGGCCGTCGTGGCCGCGGCCCTCCTCGAGATGGGGCGGATCGAGCAGATCCAGCGCCCCGCGATCGCGACCGTGCTCCCGACGCCGCAGGGGAACGTCGTGATCCTCGACGTGGGCGCGACCAGCGACTGCAAGCCGTCGCATCTCTACCAGTTCGCCATGATGGGGAGCATCTACGCGCGCCTCGTGCTCGGCGTCGAGCGGCCGCGCGTGGGGCTCCTGAACATCGGAGAGGAAGCCGAGAAGGGGAGCGAGCTCTACTACGAGGCGCACCAGCTCCTCAAGCGGAGCCCGATCCACTTCGTCGGAAACGTGGAGGGAAAGGACATCATCCTGGGATCGGCCGACGTCGTCGTCTGCGACGGCTTCGTCGGCAACGTGCTCCTCAAGTTCGCCGAGAGCGTGATCCCGAGTCTCTCCACCATGATCAAGGACGAGATCAGCGCCCACCCGCTCAGCATGATGGCGGGCCTCCTCTTGAAGCCCGCGTTCCGCCGGCTGAAGCGCCGCCTCGACTACGCCGAGGTCGGCGGCGCGCCGCTCCTCGGGATCGACGGCACGTGCATCATCGCGCACGGGCGGTCGAACCCGAAGGCGATCAAGAACGCCATCCGCGTGGCCGCGCGATGCGCCGAGGCGCGGGTTCCCGAGTCGATCCGCCACGAGCTCCATCGCCTGAAGCCCGCCGCCGCATGATCGCCACCCCCCGGGACGTCCACATCGTCGGCGTCGGGTCGAGCACGCCGGACCGCGTGCTGACGAACCACGACCTCGAGCAGATCGTCGACACGTCGGACGAGTGGATCGTGACGCGCACCGGCATCCGCGAGCGGCGCATCGCGCCGCCCGAGGCGTCGTCGTCCACGTACGCCGTCGCCGCCGCGCGCCGGGCGCTCGCCGACGCGAAGCTCGACGGGTCGGCCCTCGACCAGATCATCATCGGGACCGTGACCGGCGACCGCGTCTTCCCGTCGACGGCGTGCGTGGTGCAGGACCAGGTCGGCGCGACGAAGGCGCACGCATTCGACATCTCCGCCGCCTGTGCGGGGTTCCTGTACGGGCTCTCCCTCGGGTATCAGGCGGTCCGCACCGGCGTCTGCGACACCGTGCTCGTGGTCGGCGTGGAGACCCTCTCCAAGATCGTGAACTGGACCGATCGGAACACGTGCGTGCTCTTCGGCGACGCGGCCGGCGCGGTCGTGCTCCGCTCGACCGGGAAGCCGGGCGGCATCCTGGCCACGCGGCTCCACTCCGACGGCTCGCTCGTCCACCTGCTCGAGATGCCCGCCGGCGGCTCGCTGATGCCGCCGTCGCACGAGACCGTGGACCACCGCCTCCACACGATCCACATGAGCGGGAACGACGTCTTCAAGCACGCGGTCCGCGCGATGGAGTCGGTCGCGGTCGAGTGCCTGGAGGCTTCGGGGCACCGGGCCGAGGAGATCGACCTCCTGGTGCCGCACCAGGCGAACCTCCGCATCATCGACGCGACCGCGAAGCGGCTCGGGCTTCCCAAGGACAAGGTCTTCGTGAACCTCGATCGCTACGGGAACACGTCGGCGGCATCGATCCCGCTCGCGCTGGACGAGGCGCGCCGCGAGGGGCGGATCCAGGAAGGCGACCTGGTCGAGATGGTCACGTTCGGCGGCGGCTTCACGTGGGCCGCGGCGGTGGTCGAATGGTAGGCGCGCCGGGCACCGCGTTCCTCTTCCCCGGGCAGGGGAGCCAGTCGGTCGGGATGGGGAAGGCGCTCGCCGAGCGCTATCCCGAGGCCCGCGCCGTCTTCGAGGAGGCCGACGCCGTGCTCGGCTTCCCGCTCTCGCGGCTCTGCTTCGAGGGGCCCGCCGAGGAGCTGACGCGCACGGAGAATACGCAGCCCGCGCTCCTCGTGACGTCGATCGCCGCGACCCGCGCGATCGAGGCGCGGGGCGTCCGCGCGGCCGCGGCCGCGGGGCACAGCGCCGGCGAGTACGCCGCGCACGTCGCGGCCGGCTCGATCTCGTTCGCGGACGGCCTCCGGCTCATCCGCGCGCGGGGCGAGGCGATGGCGCGTGCGGGGACGGAGCGGCCCGGCGCCATGGCCGCGGTCCTCGGGCTCACCGCGGAGCAGATCGACGCCGTGCTCCGCGCGGTCGACGCGCCGCGCGACCTGGCCGCCGCGAACTACAACTCGCCCGGGCAGGTCGTGCTCTCCGGGACGCCCGAGGCGCTCGCCCGCGGCGTCGAGGAGGCGAAGCGCGCGGGCGCGAAGAAGGTGATCCCGCTCCAGGTGAGCGCGGCCTTCCACTCGCCGCTCATGGAGGCCGCGAGCCGCGGCCTCTCGGAGGCGATCGCGCGCGTCGCGATCCGCCCGGCGCGCTTCCCGGTCTACGCGAACGTGTCGGCGGCGCCGGTCACGGAGCCCGACACGATCCGCGAGACGCTCACGGCGCAGCTCTTGAAGCCGGTCCTCTGGGAGCAGACGGTCCGGGCGCTCCTCGCGGCCGGGTTCCGCCGTTACCTCGAGGCGGGGAACGGGCGCGTGCTCCGCGGGCTCGTGAAGAGCGTCGACCGCGACGCGACGCTCCTCGGGAGCGAGGACCCCGACCAGCTCGAGGCCGCGGTGGCGGCCGAGCAGGAGGCGGCGGCGCGATGAGCGGCCGCTTCGACGGCAAGGTCGCGGTGGTGACCGGCGGCGCGAAGGGGATCGGTCTCGCGATCGCGCGCCGCTTCGCCGCGGAGGGCGCCAAGGTCGTGGTGGCGGGGCGGGACGAGGAAGCGCTCGGCCGGGCGGTGGCGGACCTCCGCGCGCTCGGGGCCGAGGCGCACGCCGTGACGGCCGATCTCTCCCAGGCGGGCGAGGCCGACCGGCTCTGCGAGGAGACGCTCGGCGCGTTCGGCCGCGCCGACATCCTGGTGAACAACGCGGGCGTCACGAAGGACGGGCTCCTGCTCCGGATGTCGGACGAGGACTGGGACCGGGTGCTCGACACCAATCTCAAGGGGGCGTTTCGCGCGGTCCGCGCGTTCGCCCGGCCGATGGTGAAGCAGCGATCGGGCCGGATCGTGAACGTCTCGTCGGTGATCGGCCTGATCGGGAACGCCGGCCAGGCGAACTACGCGGCGTCGAAGGCCGGCCTCCTGGGCCTCACGAAGGCGGTTGCGAAGGAATTGGCGTCCCGCCATATTACGGTCAACGCGGTGGCACCCGGGTTCATCGAGACCGCGATGACCGACGCCCTCGGGGAGAAGACGCGCGACGCGTTGCGCGCGCAGATCCCGATGGGACGGCTCGGGAGCCCGGACGACGTGGCGCACGCGGTGGCCTTCCTCTGTTCGGAGGACGCCGGGTACGTCACGGGACAAGTGCTGCCGGTCGACGGCGGCATGGTGATGTAGGCGCGACCCCGAGGGACGGGGCGCATCCAAAGAGGGAGGTGAATCAGACCATGGCGGCTTTCAGCGAAGAGCGGGTGAAGCAGATCATCGTGGATCAGCTCGGCGTCGCGGCGGAGCAGGTGACGCCGGAGGCGTCGTTCATCGACGACCTGGGCGCCGACTCGCTCGACACGGTGGAGCTGGTGATGGCGCTGGAAGAGGCGTTCGAGATCGAGATTCCCGACGAGGACGCCGAGAAGATGACGACGGTCGCGGACGCGATCAAGTACCTGGAATCCCACGTGCCGAAGAACGCCTGATTCGGCGGCGCGCCCCGACGCGGGGCGCGCGGGAACGGCGAACCCCAACGAAGGAACGAGGCAGACGAACGATATGGTGCGACAAGCGGCCGAGCCGCGGCGGGTCGTCGTAACCGGGCTGGGTGTGATCTCCCCCCTCGGGTGCGACACCGAGACCTTGTGGCAACGCCTCACCGCGGGCGAATCGGGCATCGGACCCGTCACGCGTTTCGACGCGACGGGCTACGACACCCGGATCGCGGGCGAGGCGAAGGACTTCCGTGCCGAGGAGTACATGGAGCGGAAGGACATCCGCCGGGCCGACCTCTTCGTCCAGTTCGCGGTCGGCGCCACCACGAAGGCCGTGGCCCAGGCGCGCATCACCGCGGACAACGTCGACCCGACGCGCTACGGCGTCGTGATCGGCTCGGGAATCGGAGGGATCGCCACCTTCGAGGACCAGCACCGTCAGCTGATGGAGAAGGGTCCATCGCGCGTCAGCCCGTTCTTCATCCCGATGATGATCTCGGACATGGCCTCCGGCCAGGTGTCGATCCACTTCGGCGCCAAGGGTCCCAACTACTGCACCGTGTCCGCCTGCAGCTCCGGCGCGCACGCGGTCGGCGAGGCGTTCCGGATCATCCAGCACGACGAAGCGGACGTCATGATCACGGGCGGCACCGAGGCGCCGGTGACGCCGGTCTCGTTCGCGGGGTTCTGTTCCATGAAGGCGATGTCCACCCGTAACGATGAACCCACCCGAGCCTCGCGCCCGTTCGATTCCGAACGCGACGGATTCGTCATGGGCGAAGGCGCCGGCATCCTGGTGCTCGAGGAGCTCGAGCACGCGAAGCGGCGCGGCGCGGCCATCCTGGGTGAGATCATCGGCTACGGCGCGACGGGAGATGCCCATCACATGACCGCGCCCGCTCCAGAGGGTGAGGGTGCGGCGCGGGCCATGCGGGCGGCGATCCGCGATTCGGGGCTCGCCCCGGAATCGTTCGGATACATGAACGCCCACGGCACCTCCACGCCGCTCAACGACAAGTTCGAAACACAAGCCATCAAATCGGTGTTCGGGGAACACGCGCGGAAGCTGGCGATCTCGTCGACGAAATCGATGACGGGCCATCTCCTCGGCGCGGCCGGCGGGCTCGAGACGATCATTTGCGTCCTGGCGCTCGACCGGCAGGTGCTCCCTCCGACGATCAACTACGAGCACCCCGATCCCGATTGTGACCTCGACTACGTCCCCAACACTGCACGCCCGGTCGAGCTGCAGTCGGCCCTGTCGAATTCCCTGGGCTTTGGTGGGCACAACGTCACCCTGGCGTTGTCGAGGTACGTGGCATAGGCGGAGCCCCACGGGGCTCCGATGCATGTGAACTTTCTCAGAAAGCTGTTCGGATTCGGCAGCACCACGACGTCCCCCGCGCGCGGCCGGGATCGCGATTTCGATCTCGCGGGCCTCGAGCGGATCCTCCACTACAAGTTCCGCGATCCCGCGCTGGCGCGCCTGGCGGTCACGCACCGCTCCTACCTGCACGCCATGCCGGGCCGCGGCGGCGAGTCGAACGAGCGGATGGAGTTCCTCGGCGACTCGGTCGTCGGACTCATCGTGAACGAGTACCTCTACAAGAAGTTCACGAAGCTCCGCGAAGGCGAGATGACGAAGATGAAGTCGCTCCTCGTGAGCCGCGTCATCCTCTCGCGCGCGGCGAACCAGATGGGGCTCGGCAACTACATCCTCCTGAGCGAGGCCGAGAAGGGCTCCGGCGGGCGGAACCGCCAGAGCATCCTGGCCGACACCCTGGAAGGGGTGATCGGCGCCGTCTACCTGGACGGCGGGCTCGAGCCCTCCCGCCAGCTGACGGAGCGGCTCCTCCTCCGGGAGGTGCACACGATCCTGAGCGACGCGAACCTCGCCAACTACAAGAGCATGCTGCAGGAGTACGTGCAGGGCGAGTTCAAGACCCACCCCCAGTACCGGATCTCGAGCGAGTACGGCCCCGACCACCAGAAGATGTTCACGGTCGAGGTGGTCGTCAGCGGCAAGACGTTCGGCCGCGGCCACGGGAGCAACAAGAAGGAGGCGGAGCAGGAAGCGGCGCGCGACGCCCTCTTCCACTTCGAGAAGCTCGTCCGCCCCGGCAAGGAGAAGGGCGCCGCTTCGGGCGAGGACTCCCGCCGGCGTCGCCGGCGCGGAGGCCGCGGGCGGCGCGGCGGTCGCGATCACGGCGACGGGCATGGACCGCCGGAGGGGCAGGGAGGCGGCTCGGGACGCCGCCGGCGTCGCCGCGGATCCCGGGAATCCTCTGCGCCGCAAGAAGTTCGAGAGCACGGTGAGGCGCCGCCCGAGCGGGGACCCTCCGCTCCGGACGAGCGGTCGGGGCCGTCGTACGCGGCGGCCCGCTTGCACGCGGAGCCATGACTTGGTAGAATCATAGCGTCGTCTCGAGACAGAGGGGAGGAGGGCCCACGTGGCCTTCCTCCATTTCCTTTTCCCGGGAGACGTCCTCCGTGAGCCCTGGCCACGAACGAGGAAACCGCTTCACCATCGCGATCGGCGTCCTGCTCGCCGTGCTGGCGGCGGCCGCCGCCGACCCCGCGTACGCCCTGTTCCGAATCGACCCGCCCGCCGATCTCACGCTCCTCACGCGCTCGGAGCTGGCCGAGGCCGACGGGGACGGCGCCGCCGCGATCGCGTGGGCCGAGTCGCTGACCGTCCGCGAGCCCGAGAGCGCCTTCGCGTGCGCCCGGGTGGCGACGCTCTACGAGGGGATCGGAGAGGACGTCGACGCCCTCACCTGGGGGGAGCGCGCGCTCGCCAGGGACAGCCTCTGCATCGACGCCGCGATGCTCGTCGGCCGCATGCACCTCCGCTCGGGCGAGAGCGAGATCGCGGCCCAGGTGCTGACGCCGCCGCTCCGCCGCCTCGGCGCGCCGCCCGAGGCGTACGCGCTCCGCGCGCTCGCGCACGAGCTGTCGCACCGCTACGACGCCGCGCTGGCGGACCTCAAGCGGACCGACACGCTGCTCCCCGACTTCGCCTGGATCGCGACCGGCATCCTGAGCCTGGCGCTGGAGGACGGCCGGCTCGACGACGCGCAGCAGGCCTTCCACCTCGCGATGGACCTGAGGCCCGACGACCAGCGCGTGCTCCGGCTCGGGGTCGTCCTCGCGCAGCGGACCGAGAATCCGATCCTCGAGGAGACGCTCCTCCGCACCCTCGCCCTCCAGAGCGACGCGACCGCGAAGGACGTGGCCGCGTACGGCGCGTACCTGCTTCGGGCGGGGAAGGATCGCGCGTTCGACCAGCTCGCCGCCTGGATCGTCGCCGAGGGGCGGATGAGCGCCGCGGATCTGCGGGTCCTCGCGGGCGACGCGCTGGTCCAGGGCGGGGCCTACCGGCAGGCGATCCGCGCCGTGAACCCCATCCGGCGGGAGCCCTCGGCGCAGGCGGTCCTCGCGCACGCGTACGTGTCGCTCGGAGAGGAGCGGAAGGCGCTCGCCTGCTACCGCGCGCTCCTCCCCGCGCGCTCGATCTCGCGGGAGGAGTCGCTCATCGTCGCGTACCTCGAGATCCACGTGGGGGACCGGACCCGCGGCGTCGAGACGCTGGAACGCGCGCGCGCCACAGCGCTCGACACGCCGCGGCAGGTCCTGGCCGCGAGCCTGTGCTACTCTGTGCTCGGATACCCCGAGGAGACGGTCGCGCTGATCCGGCAGTCCGAGACGGCCGGCGTCACGAGTCCCGCCATCTACGCGGAGCTGGGCTCGGCCGCGAGCGAGCTCGGGGACTCGCTGGTCGCGCAGTGGGCCTTCGAGCGCATGCGCGACCTCGGGAGAGAAACGTCCGAATGCCTCTACTTCCTCGCCGCCAACGACGCGGCCCGCGGCCGCACCGACCAGGCGGTCGCCTCCCTGGAGAAGGCGATCCGGCTCGAGCCGCGGTTCGGCAAGGCCCTCCTGCTCCTCGGAACGATCCAGCTGCAGCGCGGCCAGCTCGAGATGGCGCGCGAGACGCTCCGCCGGGCGGCCTCCTGCCCGGAATCCGCCGGGGAAGCAAACCAAGTTCTGGCAAAGGCTTGTCGCCGCCTCCACCTCGACTCGGAGGCGCGGGAAGCCGAATCCAGGGCCCGGAGCGGCCGAGCGCGGCCCACCCCGGGGCTCTCCCTCTTCCAGGCACCCTAAGCTCCCGAAGATCCGGAACCGGCCGATCCGTAACGGGGTACGACGGTTCAGTACGGAGCGAAACGTGCCTATCGAGCCCTTGCGATTGAAAAAGCTCGACCCACTCGCCGAGCTGAGCGACGAAGACGTCATGGAGCGCTGCGCCCAAGGCTCCGAGGCGGCCTTCCGCACGCTCGTCTCCCGGTATCGCTCGCGGATCATGAACCTGGTCTGCCGGTTCATCAACGACCGCGACCGGGCGGAAGAGATCGCGCAGGAGGTGTTCCTCCGCGTCTTCCGGAACCGCGAGCGCTACCGCAAGAGCGGCAAGTTCTCGACGTGGATCTTCACGATCGCCGTGAACCTGACGAAGAACGAGATCCGGAGCCGCGTGCGGCACCGCGGCACGTACAGCCTCGACGCCATGGAGGAGGACTCCGGCGGCCAGGGGCTCCCGTTCCCTGATTTGAACCCGCTCCCCGACCAGGACCTGAACGCCGTCGAGATCCGGCGGCGGGTCGCCGAAGCCCTCCGCAAGATCCCCCCGCGATATCGCGAGGCGGTGGTGCTCCGGGACGTCGAGGGGCTCAGCTACGAAGAGGTGGGCGAGATCCTTCGCATTCCCGGAGGCACGGTGCGCTCGCGGATCAACCGCGCGCGGCTGATGCTGAAGGAGCGCCTCAAGCCCTATCTCACGTTGGAGGACGTATGAACTGCCGGAACGCGGAGAACCTCTTCTCCGCCTTCATCGAGGACGAGCTGAGCGAGGAGGAGCGCCGCTCGCTCGAGACGCACCTGATGGCGTGCCGCCGCTGCGCGCTCTCGGTCAAGGAGCTGCGCGCCACGCTCGAGGCCGTCGCCTCGCTCCCGAGCGTGGAGACGACCGCCCACTTCGAAGAGGACGTGATGGACCGCATCCGCTCCGGCGAGGCGCTCCGTCCCAGCCTCATCGAATGGCTCGGCGACGTGCTCGCGCCGTCGCGGCTCCGCCCCGTGTTCCTCGCGGGCGCGGCCGTGTGCGCCGCGTGGATCGCCGTGCTCCTCGTCCATCCTCCGACCGACTCCATCGGACCCTCGATCGCCGACCTGATGAAGGCCTCCCCCTCGGCGAACCACAAGCCGGACGTCGCCTCCTCCAACGCGGGTAGCGATGCGACGACTCCGCCGGCCCCGGCGTCCGTGAACGCGGCGCCGGAGGCCGCCCGGAGCGGCGGTACCACCGCGACGACGGTCGCCGAGCGGAACGCGACGCCGGACGCCGCGGCGCGCGTCGCGACACCGGCGGGCGCGGGCGGCGACTATGCCTGGGCCGACCACGAGATGCCGGTCCAGGTGACCGGCGTCGACTCGACGCTGCCGAACGCGGGCGATCGCTACCAGGACGAGTACATCCTCGACCAGTTCTACCTGAATCGCACCGATCAGGACGGAGTCCACTCGATCGTACCCGTCTCGGGGAACAACGCCGATGACGTGTACATCACCTTCTAGACGTCCCCGACGTCCCGGGAGGACATCGTCGTGATGCTCCCGCTTCGCCGGCAGGCGGGCGCGCTCGCCGCGCTCGCCGTGCTCCTCCTCGCCGCGACGTCCGGCGCCTCCGCCCGGCCGAGCCCGCTCCGTCCCGAGTCCGGCTCGATCATCGGCGTCCTCGACTCGCTGAACGCGAGCATCCTCACGCTCGTGGCGATCCCCGATCAGACCGGGAAGGCGCCCGGCCAGAAGCGCCGGCGCTACATCGGGAGCGGCATCGCGACCGGGGACCGGCAGATCGTCACGACGGCGAGCCTCGCCATGCCGCACGGCACCGTGCACGTGCTCCTCGGGAAGGGGCAGGAGCGGACCGCCCGCCTCAAGGGGGTCGACCGCCAGTCGAACCTCGCCGTGTTCGAGGTCGACCAGCCGATCCTCCGCACGCTCCGGCGCGCCCCGCCGCAGTCCCTGGCGGTCGGCACGTGGGTGGCCGTGCTCTCGAACGTGGCGATCACGCGGCCGCAGGCGGCGCTCGGGCGCGTCGTCGGTCGCGGCGAGCGGGTCGACTTCGCGTATTCGGGAGACGTGCTCGAGATCGACGCGCCGAGCTATCTGGGCGCGACCGGCGGCGCCGTGGTGAACGAGAACGGCGAATGGGTGGCCGTGGTGGTCGGCCGCGCGACGCCCGCGCCGGGCGCCCCGACGCAGAAGCCTCCGGTCGCCGGATCGGCCGAGCCGCTCCCGACGCCGAACAGCGTGCTGATCGCGCTCCCCGTGGACCAGGTCGAGCGGATCGCCGGCGACCTCGCCGCGTACGGCTCCGTGCGCCGCGGATTCCTCGGGATCCGGCTCCGGCGGGGCCCCCCGACGCCCGGCGACACGCTGGGCGTGCCGGTCGACGGCGTGATCCCCGGGAGCCCGGCCGCCGCCGCGGGCATCCGGCGGGGCGACCGCATCCTCGCGTGCGAAGCGCAGGAGGTGCGGACCCCCGACGACCTGACGTTCCTCGTCCAGGCGATGCGTCCCGGCGACGAGGCGCACCTGACGATCCTCCGCGACACGGACATCCTGCCGATCCGCGTGGTGCTCGGCTCGACCACCGAGGGGCCGGCCGCCGCCGCCGCGCCCGATCACGACGCCGAGGCCCGGAAGCTCCGCGAGACCCTCTCGCGGCTCCGCGAGGAGACGAAGTCGACCCAGGAGAAGCTGAAGGCGCTCGAGGAGACGCCGCCCCCGCCTCCGCCCGACTCCTCCGCGCGCTGACGGCGCGCGGCCTCGGCCGCGCCCGCCCGGTCCCGGTCCCGATCCCGGCGCACGCCCCGCGCCGCGTGTGGTAGCCTCCGCCCGGATATGACTCGACGAACGCGCGTCGCGACGTCGGTGGCGCTTCTCGTCGCCGGCCTCGTCCTCGGATCCGGCTGCGGCCGCCCCTTCGCGGAAGGGGGGAGCCGCGAGCTCACCGTGATCACCGCGTGGCCCGCGGACGCGCCCGAGCTCCTCCTCCTCCGCGCCATCGTGGAGCGCGAGGCGATCCGGATCGAGGACGAGGCCGCGTACGTCGTCACGCTCGCCTCTCCCGCCGACGCGCGCGCGTACCGCGCCCGGAACGTCCTCCTCGTCGGCGCGGGGTCGCTCGACCGCGTGCCGCCGCCCTGCCGCCGCCTGGCGCGCCTCCTCGCCGCGGGGCGCGATCCGTTCGCCGTGACGACCGACGTCTGGCTCCGCGGCCAGACGGCCGGGATCGTCTGGACCCGCGATCGCGCCGACTGGATCCCCTCGGTGAGCGCCGTCCAGAACCGGCTCTTCCACGCGCTCGACCGCGCCACGTACGCGACCGTGCGCTCCCGCCTGACCGCGCTCCCGCGCGATGCCGAGGCCGAGCGCCGCCTCGCCCGCGTCCTCGGCGTCCGGCTCGCGATCCCGCGCGGGTACACGCTCCGGATCGATCCCGGCGCGAAGGCCGCGCTCCTGATCGACGAGGGGCCGCCCGCGCGCCTCCTCCGCTTCTCCGCGGCGCCGCCCGACACCGCGGCCGACCTGAGGCGCGCGCGCGCGACGCTCGCGCGCCGGTTCCGGCCCAACGAGCGGACGCTCGAGATCCAGGAGCCGGAGCTCGTGTCCGCGGAGCTCGGCGGACAGATCGCGCAGTGGAACGGCCGGTGGCAGGACGAGGCCGTGACCGCGGCGGGCCCGTTCCGCGCGTACGTCGTCGTCCGGCACGGGCGCCGCTTCCTCGTCGATCTCGCCGTCTTCGCCCCCGGACGGCCGAAGCTCCCGTACCTTCGCGAGCTGATGGCCATCGCCGAAACCCTGGAGCCGAGCCCATGACCCGCGTCCGTATTCCCGGCAGCCCCGTCCGCTACCCCGTCCACGCCGCGCCCGGCCTGATCCGCCGCGCCGGCGCGCTCGCCCGGCCGTTCGCCGCGGGCGGACGCGTCGCCCTGGTCTCCGACCGCACGGTCGACCGGCTCTACGGCGCGAGGGTCGCGCGGAGCCTCGGCGGCGCGGGGCTCCGCGTCGACCGCTACACGTTCCCTCCGGGGGAGCGCTCGAAGTCGCTCGAGACCGCGCGTCGGCTGATCGAGCGCTGGGCGCGCGACGGACACGGCAAGGACACGCTCGTCGTCGCGCTCGGGGGCGGCGTCGTCTCCGACGTCACGGGGTTCGCGGCCGCGATCTACGGGCGCGGCGTCCCGTGGGTCGTCTTCCCGACCACGCTCCTCTCGCAGGCCGATGCCTCGATCGGGGGGAAGACCGGCGTGAACCTCCCGGCCGCGAAGAACCTCGTCGGCGCGTTCCACCATCCGCGCGCGGTCTTCGCCGATCCCTCGGCCCTCGCGACGCTCTCGACCCGCGCGTTCCGCTCGGGGCTCGCCGAGGTCGCGAAGATGGGCTTCGTGCGCCGCCCCGCGCTCCTCCGTCCGCTCCGCGCGCTGGCACGCGCCGGCCGCCCGAAGCCCGGCGCCGACGTGGCCGCGATCGTCCGCGCGTGCGCCGCGGCGAAGGCGTGGTACGTGACGCAGGACGAGCGGGACCGCGGCATCCGCCGCGAGCTCAACTTCGGGCACACGGTCGGACACGCGCTCGAGGCCTCCTCGGGGTACGGCCGGTACCTCCACGGCGAGGCGGTCTCGATCGGCATGGCCGCGGAGCTGAGGCTGAGCGTGCTCGAGGCGGGGCTCGATCCGGTGGACGCGCAGGACGCCGAGGCGCTCCTCCGAGACCTCGGGCTGCCGGTCCGACTCCCCCGGATGCCGGGCGAGGCCTTCTGGCAGGCGCTCCTCCGGGACAAGAAGCGTGGACGGAAGGGCGCCCGAGTGGTATTGTGCCCGGCGATTGGCGTTGCTGAAGTCCATACGTTGTCGTCGCTTACCGGGCTTCGGCGCGTGCTCCTGAGTCTGGTCGAGAGGCCCCGCTGAGGGAGGTCATGCCCGAGGATCCCCACGCCGCGCAGAGCCTGACGCTCGAGGAGATCGTCGCCCAGGACGCGGCCACCGCGCTCTACCTGCCGCTCGCGGAGCGGCTCCGGGAGCGGGGGCGCGTGGAGGAGGCGATCCGCCTCTGCGAGGAGCGGCGGCAGCGCCCCGGGAGCGGCGTCGGCGACCACATCGTCCTCGGCCGCTGCTACCTGGCCGACGGGCGGCTCGGGAACGCGAAGGCGGAGTTCGAGGGGGCGCTCGCGCTCGACCGGGAGAACGTCGTGGCCCTGAAGGCGCTCGCGGGCATCGTCGCGCACGAGGGGAACCACACGAAGGCGGCCGACCTCTACCGCGCCGTCTGCCGCGTCGACCCCGGCGACCTCGAATCGCAGACCGCGCTCCAGCAGATCACGTCGGGCGAGTATCCGGAGGTCCGCCCGCCCGACGTGATCGTGGCGCAGGGGGACTCGAACTGGCAGCCGGTCCGGATCCCGCGCGAGGAGGAGCACCTGGGCGAGATCGGACTCGGGCTCCGGACGATCGAGACGTTCGACACGCTCCACGAGGCGCCCTCGGCGCCGATGCCGGGGGCGTCCGAGATCGTCGAGCTCTCGATCGACGAGCTGGAGCGGATCGTCGTGCCGGCCGCGCCGGAAGCGGCGGCCCCGCCGGAGGCGACAGCGCCCGCGCCGCCGCCGGTCGTCCTCCGCGAGCCCGAGATCGGCACGATCGGCGCTCCGCCCGCGCTCGAGGAGGAGGCGCCGAAGCCGGCGCCGCGCGGCGTGAACCGCTCGGCCTTCGAGGAATGGCTCCGCCGCCTGGCGGGGAACGGCTGATGGCGCGCGACGTCTGGGTGCTCCACGGTCCGAATCTCGGCCTCCTCGGCCGCCGCGAGCCCGAGCTCTACGGACGGAACCCGCTCGCCGCGATCGACAAGCGGCTCGTCGCGCTCGGCGAGGAGCTGGGGCTCCGCGTGACGCCGTTCCAGACCAACCACGAGGGCGCCCTGATCGACCGGCTCACGATCGCCATGGACGAGGCGGACGGCTGCCTCCTGAACCCGGCGGCGTTCAGCCACACGAGCCTCGCGCTCGCCGACACGCTCCGGGTCATGACGATCCCGGTCGTCGAAGTGCACCTCACCAATCTCTACGCGCGGGAGAGCGGCCGGCAGATCTCGCTGACCGGCTCGGCCGTGAACGGCGTGATCATGGGCCTCGGCGTCGCGAGCTACGAGCTCGGCCTCCGGGCGCTCGACGCCCTGCTCCGCGCGTCGTCGAAACGAGGGTCCAAGCGATGAACCTCAAGCGGTGGATCGCCGAGCTGACGCAGATCATGCGCGACGAGGACCTCGCCGAGATCGAGGTCCGGCGCTTCTTTTCGTCGATCCGGCTCCGGCGCCCCGGCGCCGACGCGGTCGTCGCGACGCCGGCCGCGCGGCCCGGCGCGGCGGAGCCGGCGCCCGCGGGCGCGCCCGCGGCGGCCGAGCCGGAGACGCGCAGGAACCACGTGCCGATCAAGTCGCCGATGGTCGGGACGTTCTACCGCGCGCCGGCGCCCGACGCCGATCCGTACGTCGAGGAGCATTCGCCGGTCTCGGTCGGGCAGACGGTCTGCATCGTCGAGGCGATGAAGCTCATGAACGAGATCGAATCGGAGGTGAAGGGCCGGATCGCCCAGATCCTCGTCGAGAACGGCCAGCCCGTCGAGTTCGGGCAGGTCCTCTTCCTCGTGGAAACCGACGGCCCGGCGGTTGAGCGGGCGGCCTAGGAGATCAGGGATGAACATCAAGCGCGTGCTGACGACGATGTGCGAGATGAAGGCCTCCGACCTCCACGTGAAGGTCGGCACGAAGCCGACCGCCCGCGTGAACGGCGAGCTCGTGATGATCGACGAGCCGGCGCCGTCGCAGGCCGATCTCGAGGCGGTCGTCGACCAGATCCTGACGCCGAAGCAGAAGAAGGTCTTCGAGGAGACGAAGGAGGTCGACTTCGCGTTCGGCGTCACCGGCCTCGCGCGCTTCCGAACGAACTTCTACCAGCAGCGCGGCACGACCGCGATGGTCTTCCGCCAGGTGCCGGCGACGATCCCCGCGTTCGAGGAGCTGAACCTGCCGAGCGTGATCGAGGACGTGGCGTCGCGCCCCCGCGGGCTCGTGCTCGTCTGCGGGACGGTCGGGAGCGGCAAGTCGACGACCCTCGCCGCCATGCTCGACTCCGTGAACCGGCGCGAGGCGCGGAACGTGATCACGATCGAGGACCCGGTCGAGTTCCTCTTCCGCGACAAGAAGAGCACGATCAGCCAGCGCGAGATCGGACTCGACACGGCCAACTTCGCCGAGGGGCTGAAGCACATCCTCCGCCAGGACCCGGACGTGATCATGATCGGCGAGATCCGGGACGCCGAGACGATGCGCACGGCCCTGATGGCCGCCGACACCGGGCACCTCGTCCTCTCGACGCTCCACACGATCGACGCGACGCAGACGGTGAACCGCATCATCTCGTTCTTCCCGCCGCACCAGCACGACGAGGTGCGGTTCATGCTCTCGACGACGCTCCAGGCCGTGATCGCGCTCCGCCTGGTGCCGCGGACGGACGTGGACGGGCGGGTCCCCGCGACGGAGGTCATGACGGTCACGGCGACGATCCGCGAGTACCTGCGCGACCCCGAGAAGACGTCGCTGATCAAGACGGCGATCGCCGAGGGCGTCTCGCAGTACGGCATGCAGACGTTCGACCAGTCGCTCATGCGCTTCTACACCGAGGGGAAGATCAACCTCGAGAACGCGCTTCGCTATTCGTCGAATCCGACCGAGTTCGAGCTCCGCGTCAAGGGGATCCACGCCACGTCCGACGAGAGCTGGAAGTCCTTCGAGCAGCGCGAGGAAGCCGTCTAGGACCGCATGTTCCGGAAGATCCTGGTCGCGAACCGCGGGGAGATCGCGCTGCGGGTCATCCGCGCGGCGCGCGAGCTGGGCATCGACACGGTCGCCGTCTACTCCGAGGCCGACCGGGACTCGCTCCACGTCCGGCTCGCCGACGAGGCCGTCTGCATCGGCCCGGCCCCGTCCTCCGCCTCCTATCTCCACGTCGCCCGCATCATCAGCGCCGCGGAAGTGACCGCCGCCGACGCCATCCATCCGGGGTACGGCTTCCTCTCGGAGAACGCGCACTTCGCCGAGGTCTGCGAGTCGTGCAACCTCCGGTTCATCGGCCCGACGGCCGAGATGATCCGGCTGATGGGCGACAAGGCGGTCGCGCGAAAGACCATGGTCGCGGCCGGCGTCCCGGTCACCCCCGGGAGCGAGGGCGTGGTCCAGTCGGTGGACGAGGCGATCGAGGTCGCGAATTCCCTCGGCTTCCCCGTGATCATCAAGGCGGCGGCGGGCGGCGGCGGGAAGGGGATGCGGATCGCCACCGACGAGGACGCGCTCCGGAACGGGATCCGCACCGCGCAGGCCGAGGCGGAGGCCAATTTCGGGTCGGGCGCCGTCTACCTCGAGCGGTACGTGACGAAGCCGCGGCACATCGAGATCCAGGTGCTCGGGGACCGGCACGGATCGATCGTCCACCTGGGCGAGCGCGAGTGCTCGATCCAAAGGCGCCATCAGAAGCTGATCGAGGAGTCGCCGAGCCCGGCGCTGACGCCGGCGCTCCGCGCGAAGATGGGCGAGGCGGCGGTGAAGGGCGCCGGCGCCATCCACTACGAGGGGGCGGGGACGATCGAGTTCCTGCTGGGGCCCGACGGCGACTTCTACTTCATGGAGATGAACACGCGGATCCAGGTGGAGCATCCGGTGACCGAGGAGGTGACCCGGCTCGACCTGATCAAGGCGCAGATCGCCGTCGCCGCCGGCGATCCGCTCCCGTTCGCGCAGGGGGACGTCCGGCTCCAGGGGCACGCGATCGAGTGCCGGATCAACGCCGAGCGTCCCGACCAGAACTTCCAGCCGTCGCCGGGCCTGGTCCGGTACTTCCACGCGCCCGGCGGCCCGGGGGTCCGGGTCGACAGCCATCTCTACTCCGGCTACACCGTCCCCCCGACGTACGACTCGATGGTCGCGAAGATCATCTGCTGGGGCCGGGACCGCGACGAGTCGATCGGGCGGATGCGCCGCGCGCTCGAGGAGACGGTCGTCGAGGGGATCGACACGACGCTCGGCTTCCACATCCGGCTGCTCGACGATCCCGAGTTCCGGAAGGGAGCGCTCCACACCGGGTTCATCGAGGAATTCTTCGCCCGGGAGAAGGCGGCGGCGGTCGCGTGAACCGCATCGACGTCGCCTTCACCCCCGACGAGGCCGAGCGCGCGCCGCTCGAGGGACGGCAGCTCGTCGTCGTCGACGTGCTCCGCACCTGCACGTCGATCGCCGTGGCACTCCGGAACGGCGCGGCGAAGGTGATCCCGGTCGAGACGGTCGAGGAGGCGAAGCGCCTCGCCGAGACGCTAGATCCGAAGTCGCGGCTCCTCTGCGGCGAACGCGAGGGGAAGAAGATGGGCGGGTTCGATCTCGGGAACTCGCCGAGCGAGTACGCCCGGGAGCGCGTGGAGGGGGCGACGCTCGTCTTCGCCTCGACGAACGCGAGCCCGCTCATGGCCGGCCCGTTGAACGGGCGCGAGCAGCGGCTCCTCTCGTACGTGAACCTGAGCGCCGTCGCCGACGCGGTGCGCCGCGACGGGCAGGACGTCACGATCCTCTGCGCGGGGCGGAAGGGGGCGTTCGCGCTCGACGACGCCGCGTGCGCCGGGGCGCTGGTCCGGCGCCTCGCCGACCTCGACCTCTCGCTCCAGCTGAACGACGCCGCGGAGGTCGCGCGCGCGTACGACCGCGCGCACGGGCACGACCCCGACGCGATCCTCCGGCGGAGCGCGCACGGGCGCTACCTCGTCGAGCTCGGCTTCGGCGAGGACCTGGCGGTCTGCGCCGCGGTGGATCGGGTCCCGGTGGTGCCGTTCCTCAAGGACGGGAGGATCACGGCGCAATCGATGTAGCGGCGCCGGGCGGAGCAAGCAACGCTCCGGGCGCTGTCTCTCGGCTTCGCTTCGCTCCGCCTCGAAGGCGCCCTTCGCGTTCTTGCTACGCCCGGCTCCACGTCAGCGTTTCGCCACGACCCTCCGCGTCCTCGCCGCCTGCGCCTCCGCCGCGTCGCCCGCGGCATCGCCCTTCGCGGTCCTGCCCCGCCCGGCTCCACCTCAGCGTGAACGCCGGGCCGCGGTTCCGCAGGTTCACGCACCCCGATGCCGACGTCTCGCCGTACTGGGACCTCTACGTCCACGGGGTCCACTCGTATTCGCGGAACGCCCAGGACGCGAATTCCGCCTACACGAGGCAGACGGGCGCCGACCTGGGGCTCGGGTTCGGCGTCGAGTACTTCCTCGAGCGCTGGCCCGTCTCGAACGCGGCCGCGAGCCCGCTCCTCCGCCTGGGATATCGCTGGACCGTCTCTCGGTCGTCCTACCAGGGCGGCGTCGACCGTCATACGTCCTCGGGCCAGTGGAACAGCGGCATCTCGATCTCGCCGCACCTCCAGTTCCGCGCCTACTTCTAGGGAATCGGGGACGCGGCGAACACACGGAAGCGCCTCGATGTGGGCGACGGAGCGAGCATGCGGAGGGCGCCTCCGAGGCGGAGCGCAGCGAAGCCGAGGGACAGCGCCCGGAGCATGCTCGCTCCGCCGCGAGTGACGAAGCGACTCCCGGTGCCCTACGCCCCCCGCCGCGCCCTCCGGAAGAGCTCCAGCGCGAGGAGCCCGAACACGATGTTCCCGAGCCACGCCCCGAGGAGCGGCGGGAGCGCGCCCGAGTAGCCGAGGGCCTGCCCGGTGCGGATGAAGGCGTAGTAGACGAACGAGATGAAGACCGAGAGGCCGAACGAGACCGCGAGGCCGCCGCGGCGAACGCGGAGCGCGAGCGCGGCGCCGATCAGGACGACGATCAGGTTGGTGAGGGGGAACGCGATCTTGAGGTAGAGCTCCACGAGGTACTTCTGCACGCGGCTCCCGCTCTGGCGAAGCCGCTCGATGTAGTGGGCCAGATCCCAGTACGAGAGCGCCGTCGGGTCCTCCTCCGCCTCCGCGAAGTCGGCCGGCCGCTCGAGGAGCCCCGGGATCGTGAGCTGCGTGAAGTGCGCGGCGTGCTCGCCCTCCCGGTCGAAGCGCCGCGTGTAGCCCTCGTGGAAGACCCACCGTCCCTGCTCCCACGTCGCGGTCGCCGCGTCGATCCGTCCGACCAGCGTGTGGTTCCGGATCTCCTCGATCACGACCTCCCGCATCGTGCGCGTCTGCACGTTGTACGACCGGATCAGGAACGTCCGCCCTCCGGCGCCGAGGTACGCGAGGTTCGTCCGGATCGTCGGCCCGTCCACGTTCTGGTGCTTGATGTCGCCCTGGTAGATCCGGTCCTTCTCCTGGTTCAGGCGGGGGAGGAAGACCTCGTTCGTGACGAAGACGAGGACGCAGACCAGGCCCGCCGTCGCGAGGATCGGGGCGGCGATCCGGCCGGTCCCGATGCCGGCGGCGCGCATCGCGGTCAGCTCGTTGGTGCGCCCGATCTGCCCGAGCGCCAGGAGGCAGGAGAGGAGCATCGCCATCGGAAGGACCTGGAGCGCGATCCCGGGGATCGAGACGAGGTAGAACGTCACGACCGTATGGACCGGGACCTTGTTGTCGAGGTACGTGTCGATCTTCTCGAAGACGTCGACCACGATGAAGACCGACACGAAGAAGAGAAGCCCGGCCAAGAGCGCCGTCAGCTGCTCCCGGAGGACGTAGCGGTCGAGGAGCCTCACGCGGGGACGGCCCGCGGCCCGCGCCGCCGCTTCGGCCGGCGCCGGCGGGGACGGCGTAGCAGCTCCGCCGCCTGCAGGGTGAGGATCAGGCCGATCGCCCCGATCACGAGGTTCGGCGCCCACATGGCGAACCACGGGGTGAGGATCTCCCGGTCGGCCAGCTCCTCGCCGCCCGCCAGGCAGAGGTAGTAGAAGACGAAGAAGAGGATCGAGAGGAACGCGACCGAGATCCCGCTCCGGCGCGCGCGCATGCCGAGCGGGGCCCCGACGAGCACGAACACGAGGCAGGCGGCCGGGATCGAGAACTTCTTCTGCACCTCCACCTTCAGGCTGTTGAGGCGACGGTGGAGCGCGTCGATCTCGAGCTCGCGCATCTGGATCTGGTCCATGGTGAAGGGCGAGATCGGCGGCCGCTTCTTCGCCTCCGGGGCCGACTCCGAGGCCCACGGTCCGACCGAGGAGAGCGCCCGGAGCGCCCCCCGGAGCCACGCCATGATCCCATGGGGCGGCTGGCGCGGCACGGCGGCGTGGACGAACTCGTCGTAGGAGTCGAAGCCGGCCGATTTCAGGACCTCGTCCCGGCCCGCCAGCATCCGGCCCAAGTCCTTGTCCAATCGGTGGATGTTGTCGTTCATCATGGCCAGGGTCATCTCCCGGTCGCCCCGGGCCTCCCGGTCGTGCCGCTCCAGATCGGCCCCCGGATTCCGAATATGGATGATGTGGGTCTTGAACTGGAGCTTTCGGTAGGTCCGCTCGTCATCGTTGGGCGGCACCTCGTGGATCTCCCCGTCGTGCAGCTCCAGCGTCATGACCCGCCCGTCGGGTGAATTGTGGATCACGCCCCAGTCGGCCAGGATCGTGGTCGGCCGGGCGTTCGCGTTCAACTGGTAGATCTTCACCCCGCGGATCACGTTCGTCCGATTGTCCACCTTCTCGACGAAGATGTTGTAGCCGACGAACCCGTCGATGAACACCCCCTCGGTGATCTGCGTCGTGGGTCGCTTCCGCCCGACGTCGGCCATCAGGTTGGCGAGCGCGTGGTTCGACTCGGGGAGCACGTAGTTGTTGAACATCACGAGGAGCACGGCCAGCACGACCGCCGCGCCGAACGGAGCCCCGATGATCCGGAGCATGTTGACGCCGTTCGCCCGCATCGCCGAGATCTCGTTGTCCTGGGAGAGGCGCCCGAAGGTCGCGAGGCAGGCGATCAGCACGGCGCAGGGGAACGCCAGCGCGACCATGTACCCGAGCGACAGGAAGAAGAGCTCGAGCACGATCCCGATCCCGATCCCCTTGCCGACGGCCAGATCGACCAGGTCGAACAGGAAGTCGAGGGTCAGCAGGAAGATGACGACGCTGAACCCGAGGAGGAAGGGGAAGAGGTGCTCGCGGAGGACGTATCGTTCGAGTATTCTCATTCGACTCGCTTGGATGGGGCTGGCCGACGGATGTCCGGGCGGCCAGTATAGGGAGGCCGACGGACCCGGCGCAACCGCGCCCCGGTCGGCTCCGCTCCAAATCGAAACGGCGCTTTCGGGCCGAACTTCATGGCGTCGCGGGGGTTTAACCCGTGTCGTCACCTCGAGGGCCGGGGGATCCCCCCACACACAGGACACCGCGCACCGAATGCCATCATGCTCCGACAGATGAGGGCGGGGCTCCTGCTGGGACTGGCCGTTCCGGTCCTCCTGGCCGGGGGGCCCGTCCCCGCGCGCGCCGACCTCCGTTTCCGTGAGCTTCCCGACTCCACGGAGCTGGTCCAGCCCCTCGCCGACTCGCTGAGCACCCTCCCGGCGGGCTGGCGCCTCCGCATCCCTGCCGCCACCGGCGGGTACGGCACGACCGGCGATCCCACCGTCTCCGTGACCATCGACCCGGTCACGGGGCGGGTCCGGGAGTCCTACCGGGAAGGGGACGTGGAGGTCCGCGACCCCGTCGTCACGTCGAACACCGAATACACCGCGTTGCTCGCGGCGCGCACCACGCGGCGCCTCTGGCGGGACTCCATGCGTGGCACGCGCTCGGTCCAGCGGGGGACCGGACCCCAGAAGGGGCTCTTCCGGGTCGAGCTGCCGGTCCAGCTCCCGAAGGCCGTCCGCTCCATCGTGGGCGACGGCGCGCCGAACCTCGAAGTGTCCGGGAGCGAGACGATCTCGCTCGCCGGGAACAGCGACTGGACGGCGAGCCCCGTGATCAGCACCGAGCGGCAGCGGCAGAGCGCGTTCCCGTCCTTCGAGATGAAGCAGGACCTGAACGTGAACCTGACCGGCTCGATCGGAGACAAGATCAAGGTCGACGTGGACCAGTCGAGCAACGTCCAGACCTCCCTCGACAACAAGGTGAAGCTCCGGTACGAGGGGGACGACGACGACATGATCAAGTCGGTGGAGCTGGGGAACACGAACCTATCCCTGGCGGGCGCCTCGATCCGCCAGGACGGCCTCTTCGGGCTGAAGACCGAGGCGAAGCTCGGCAACGTCGACGTCGTCACGGTCGCGAGCAAGCAGGACGCGAAGAACGAGACCGCGCGCTTCACCCCGTCGGGCGACCTCACGCGCGTGATCGTGCGCGACGTCGACTACATCCGGAACCAGTACTTCTTCATCGCGGACAAACCGGTCAACATCGACTACAGCACGCTCGAGATCTGGAAGGATCAGCGGACGTCCGCGACGCAGGGGACGACGCCGGGCATCGGAAGGCTCGATCCGACGAACGCGGCCGACTCGCTCTCGAACCCCGAACTGACCGGCAATTTCACGCCGCTCTACGTCGGCACCGACTACGAGATTCGCGACGACTACTGGATCCTCTCGAGCGGGCTCAAGATCCCGGTGATCCGTCTCGCGACGCCGCTCGCGCGGGGCCAGGTGCTCGCGGTCTCGTACGTCGACAAGTCGACCGGCGTCGACCGCGTCGTGGGATTCGGCAACGCGCGCCTCAACGACGCCGATCCGACGCTCGGCAAGGTGGCCGGCCAGCTCCTCCTCAAGGTGATCAGCAAGGGCGGGGACCTCGGAACGACGCCGGAAGGCAACTTCGACCCCGCCGATCCCTGGTACCGGACGATCGGGTACGAGCTCCGGAACTTCTACAACCTGGGCGCCGCCAACATCTCGATCGAGACGCTGCAGTTCAAGATCCGGAAGATCGACAACGGGTCGGTGACCGATCCGGACCAGGTGAACGGGACGTCGTACCTCCAGATCCTCGGCCTCGACCAGAAGTCGCAGAACGGCGCCTCCGTCCCCGACGGGCAGCTCGACGCGCAGTACCTCGACACCGACCGCGGCATCGTCTTCTTCCCCGACCTGACGCCGTTCGCCCCGACGTCGCGGCCGTCCCTCTCCGACGGGACGTGCGCGGCGCAGGGGCTCGTCGGCTACAGCGGGTTCCTCTGCCTGAACGACTCGACCCGAAACATCCTCCGACCGAACGCGTCCGAGAAGCTCCTCGAGGCGAATCCGCTCATCTACGAGGCGCACGACGTCACGCCGTCGACCGACACCCGGTTCTACATCGACGCCTCGTTCAAGAGCAGTCGGAACGGCTACTACATCGGGCGCTTCAACATCCTCGAGGGGTCGGAAGTCGTGCGCGTGGACGGCGTGCCGCAGAAGCGCGACACGGACTACCGGATCGACTACGACGCGGGACAGATCACGTTCATCCACCCGCCCGGGCCGGACCAGGTCGTCACGGTCGACTACTCGTTCGCGCCCGGCGTCGGGCAGGTGCAGCGGACGCTCCTCGGCTTCTCGACCACGTACAACCCGGCGGCGAACCTCTCCTTCTCCTCGAGCATGCTGTACGAGCGGCGGGGCGCGCTCGAGCAGAACGTGAAGCTCGGCGAGGAGCCGGCCACGTCGATGCTCGGCGACCTCTCGACCGTGCTGTCGTTCCGGCCCGTCTGGATGACGCAGCTCACGAACAGCGTCCCCGGCGTCCACACGAGCCAGCCGTCGGCGCTCAACATCCAGGCGAACGCCTCGACCAGCATCCCGAACCCGAACACGAAGGGCGAGGCGTATATCGACGACATGGAGGGGAACCGGGACTCGAACACGATCTCGCTCCTCCGGACGCAGTGGATGTGGAGCAGCGTGCCGGTGGACCCGGTCACGGGCGCCCAGCGCTCTCCCGACCTCTCCCAGCACGCGCTGATCCAGTGGTACCTGCCGAAGCCGGGCCACGTCCTCGAGCACGACCTGAAGCCGGTGCTCCGCGACGAGGAGGGGGGGAAGAACGAGCACCAGTCGCTCGAGATCAACATGATCCCCCCGACCGGCCAGCCGGGGATGCTGACGACGAACTGGACCGGCATCACGCAGCCGATCTCCACGGTCGGCGTCGACTTCTCCAAGGTCCAGTACATCGAGGTCTGGGTGAACGACTTCAAGGCCGACCACACGCAGACCCACGGCACGCTCCACCTCGACTTCGGGCGCGTGAGCGAGGACGCGTACTGGGACAAGAACGCGCCCCCGAACGGAAAGCTCGACACGGAGGACAAGGACGGCAACGGCCAGCTCTCCTTCGACGAGGACACCGGGCTCGACGGCGTCGCGGACGCCCAGGAGCCGGGCTACTCCCCGACCACGAATCCCGACCCGAACGGAGACGACTACGACTACACGACCGGATCCGACGACTACTCGAAGATCAACAACACGGAGAACAACGGGAAGGGCGATCCGAACGCCAAGCCCGACACGGAGGACCTGAACAGGAACGGCGTGCTCGACACGTACAACAACTACTACGAGACGAGCCTCGATCTCACCGACACGAGCTACGTCGCGATCGACATCCCACGCGACTACGCCGACCTCGCCGTCGTGCGCGACAACAAGTACGGGAACGGCTGGCGTCTCTACCGGATCCCGCTCGACGGCCAGGCGTTCCAGCGGATCGGGTCGGCGTCGTGGACGAACGTCCAGTCGGTCCGCCTCTGGGTGGACGGGATGGACGCGCCGCTCCGCATCCAGGTCGGCGGGATCGAGCTGGTCGGGAACCGCTGGCTCAAGCAGGCGATCGCCGACTCCTCGGTCGCGGACCGCGTCACGTGGGAGGTGCAGAACCGGAACAACAAAGACGACCTCGGCTTCTACGAATCGCCGTACGGTGTCCAGAACGCCACCGGCACGACGGCGAAGCAGCGCGAGCAGTCGCTCGCGCTCGTCTACCAGAACCTGGTCGCGGGCGACACGCTCTTCGCGTTCAAGTCGTACGGCGATCCCGGGACCGCGCTCGGCTGGGCGCAGTACCAGGAGCTCCGCTTCTACGTCCACGGCCAGGGCGGCGTCGAGGCCGAGAACCTGCGCGCGGTCGCGCGCTTCGGCCCCGACACCGTGAACTACTACGAGTACAGCATCCCGCTCCGGACCGGCTGGCAGAACGTCGTGATCCCGATGCAGCGGCTCTCGAGCCTCAAGGAGTCGCGGCGGGGCCAGAACGTCGTGGTGGACAGCACGACGGCCGCGGGATCGGGCGAGATCTACACGGTCGTCGGCAATCCGAGCTTCACCCGCATCACGCGCGTCTCCTTCGGCGTGGTCGCGCTCGGCGGGACCGTCTCCCCCGGCCCGGCGGGGGAGGTCTGGTACGACGACCTGCGGCTCTCCGACGTCCGCAAGGACAAGGGCTTCGCGTCGAACGTCTCGGTGCAGGCGAACTTCGCCGACCTCCTGGCCATGAACGTCTCCTACCAGACGCAGAACCAGGACTACTTCCGCGTCGGGCAGGGGGCGAACCAGGGCACGGGCCTCGACCACAAGGCGATCGGGTTCTCGAGCACGCTGAACCTCGACCGGTTCATCGCCACGAGCGGCGTCCAGCTGCCGGTCCGGTTCACGATGCAGCACTCGACCGACGTGCCGAAGTTCCGGTCCGGGTCCGACGTCGTGCTCGGCGCCGCGCGGTCCGACGTGGAGACGCGCCGGTTCGACCGCCAGTCGGTCGATCTCTCGTACTCGCGGGCCGGCCCGCGGAAGGGGATCACGCGCTACACGCTCGACGCGATCACGACCAGCATGTCGTACAGTCGGCAGGGGTCGATCAATCCGCAGTCGGCCGACTCGACGTGGTCGTTCAACACGAACGCCGGCTACAACCTGCCGATCGGCGGCGGCGGCTTCTCGATCGGCCGGCGGATGAAGGTGAATCTGTTGCCGGAGACGTTCCGTGTCGGCGCGAACTGGATCTCGTCGCGGACCGTCTCCTACTCGCGGACGCTGACCGACACGTCGGACGTGCGCGACTACCGGTCCGACGTGAAGCAGCGGCTCCTCGACATGAACGCGAACGTGGCGTACGTCCCGCTCTCGGGCGTGCGCACCACGTACTCGCTCCGCTCGCAGCGCGACATGCTCCTCCACGACCAGGGCCCGTTCGGCTGGAACAAGGGGACCGAGGTGCGCCACGAGCAGGGGCTCGACCTGAACTACCGGCCGCGCTGGCTCTCGTTCCTCTCCCCGACGATCCAGCTCCACGGCGGCTACACGGAGGACGCGTCTCCCGACCGGCGCATCCTGCTCACCGATCAGCTCGGCACGAAGACGATCCAGAACTCGGGAACGGCGCAGACCAACTTCACGATCCCGATCTCGCGGATCGGGCAGGGCGCGCGCCGGAGCGCGGGGCGCGACACGTCGGGCGTCTCCCCGTTCCTCGTGCCGCTCCGCTTCGTCCTCGGGAAGCTGCAGGACGTCTCGGCCGGCTTCGACTTCACGCGGGGCTCGACGATCAGCCGCGTCTTCGGCGATCCCGGCTTCGCGTTCAAGACGGGGTTCACGCAGGTCATCCGGGGCGACCTGGAGCAGCTCTCGAACTCGACGGTCCAGACGTCGCGGCGCTACTCGAGCCGGGCGAACACGTCGTTCCGCCCGATCCAGACGCTGAACTTCGACTTCCGGGCCGACCACCAGCTCGCGTACACCGACCAGGTCTACGGCGCGCGCCGGAGCCTCACGGTCTCCTGGCCCGACGTGAAGGCGCGCTGGTCCGACGTCCAGCGGCTCCTCGGGCTCCAGTCCGCGTTGTCGTCCCTGGCGCTCAACTCGTCGTACCAGGTGAAGAAGGACGAGCAGGGGCCGGTCGGCGGCGTCGTCGACCAGCGCACGATCACCACCACGTTCGGGCCGCTCCTCGGATGGGAGGCGTCGTTCCGGAACGGCGTGCGCGCGTCGATCAGCACGAGCTTCACGAAGACCGAGACGTCCGACGACCGGCCGACGGGATTGCGCCGGCTCCGCCAGTCGGTCTCGTCGCTGATCCAGCTGAACAAGGTGTTCCCGGCGTCGAAGGGGATCAAGCTCCCCTGGAGCAAGAACCGGATCCGCCTCCCGAACGACCTGAACCTCGGCGCGACCGTCAACCTCTCGTCCGACCGCCAATCGCTCTTCGCGCAGAACGGCCAGGAGTACCCGGAGCAGGACTCGCGGAACTTGAACGTGCAGAGCTCCACGAACTACAATTTCAGCCAATCCATCTCGGGCGGCTTCAATCTCGGCTTCCGGCAGTACGTCGACAATCGCACCAAGATCACCCGACGCGGGATCACCATTGCGTTCAACGCGACGTTCCGGTTCTGACCCTCGCCGCCCGCGGCTCGCCGCGCCGCGCCGCGCCCTTCCCATAGCGCTTCCGCTCGTCGGCCTCCTGCTCGCGCTCGGCTCCTGCTCGAAGACGCCTCCCGCCGTCGCGTTCGACGGCAAGGCCGCGATGACGTGGGCCGAGAAGCAGGTCGCGTTCGGGCCGCGCGTGCCCGGCACCGCGGCGCACGACTCCTGCTTCGCGTTCCTCCTCGAGACGCTCCGCGGCACGACCCCAGACGTGGAGGCCGACACGTTCTCGTACACCGTGCCCGAGCTGAAGAAGACGGTCCGCCTGATGAACGTCCGCGCCCGGTTCCGGCCCGAGTCGAAGCAGCGCGTCCTCCTCGCGGCGCACTGGGACACGCGGCCCTGGGCCGATCGCGACCCCGACCCGGCCCGGCGGGGCCAGCCGATCCTCGGCGCGAACGACGGCGCCTCCGGCGTGGCGGTGCTGCTCGAGGTGGCGCGGATGCTGAAGGCCCGGGGGCCCGCCCTCGGCGTGGACATCGCGCTCTTCGACGGGGAGGACCTCGGGACCGAGACGAACCCGAGCGGGTACTTCCGCGGCAGCATCCGCTACGTCGCGGAACACGCCGCGGAGCCGCCGCCCCTCTTCGTGATCCTGGTCGACATGGTCGGCCGCCGGGGCGCGAACTTCTACTGGGAGGGGCTCTCCGAGGACAAGGCCTCGAACATCGTCTCCCTCGTCTGGGACCGCGCTCGCTCGCTCGGGATCCGGCGGTTCCTCCCCGGGGTCAAGGCCACCGTCTACGACGACCACGTCGCGTTCCTGAACGCGGGGATCCCGGCCATCGACGTGATCGATTTCGCGTTCCCCGAATGGCACACCCACAAGGACGACCTCTCCATCCTCTCCCCAGAGCCCCTCGAAGACGTCGGGCGGGTCCTCGTAAGCCTCGTCATGGATACCGATTACGTAAGCAACTGAAGTCTCCCCTTGACCGAAGGGGCGACGCTCTCTAGGTTTAGGGGTCCGAGTGGACCCGGCGTCCACTCTTCCTTTTTCGGCCCCGGCGCGGGTCCGGGAGGCGAAGGAGGACGATCCGATGGACCGACGAGAGCTGCAGGACGAACTCGCCCGGCGCCTCCGGAACCTATTGGAAGAAGAGGCGTTCGACCTCTGGGATCTGGAGCTGACCTCCCAGTCGGGCCGAACGGTCGTCCGGATCGACGTGGACCGGCCGGCCGGGGTGACCCTCGACGACTGCGCCACCTGGAATCGGAAGATCGGGCGGTACCTGGAAGCCGAGAACGTGATGCCGGGACCGTACGTCCTGGAAGTCGGCTCGCCGGGGATCGAGCGGGCGCTCCGGCGTCCCGAGCACTTCGCTCGGTACGTCGGGAGCCGCGTGGAGGTGCGCCTCCACGATTTGAAGGACGGCCGGAGGACGTTTCGCGGCGAGCTCCGGGCGGCCGGAGCGGAGTCGATCGTGGTCGAGGACGAGGAGGCGGGCGTCGTCTCGCTTCCGATCGCGGCGATCCGCAAGTCGCACGTGATCGCCGACCCGTGGGAAGGCATGCGCGGCAAGGACCGCCATCGAAAGGGATCGTGACGTGGCGCGGGAGCCTCAGGTGAAGAACATGAACTACGAGCTGATGGACGCGATGGCCCAGATCGCGCGCGAGAAGAGCGTGGACAAGGCCATCCTGATCGAGACGCTCGTGGCCGGGCTCCAGTCCGCGGGGAAGAAGCGCTTCGGCGCCGAGGCGAACGTCGAGGTGAAGTTCGACGAGCAGAGCGGCCGGATCGTCATGACCCTGAAGCGGATGGTGGCCGAGGAGGCCGACGACCTCGAGCGCGAGGTGGACCTCGCCGAGGCGCTCACGATCGATCCCGACGCCAAGATCGGGCAGGAGCTGGTGCAGGAGCTGTCGCTCGAGGACCTGGGGCGGAACGCGATCGCTGCCGCCAAGCAGGTGCTCGTCCAGCGCGTGCGCGAGGCCGAGCGCGAGCGGATCTACGAGGACTACCACGACCGCGTCGGCGAGATGGTGCGCGGCACCGTGCAGCAGGTCGACCGCGGCAACATCTACGTGAAGCTCGACCGCTCGGAGGCGATCCTGCCGCCGCGCGAGCAGATCGCGCGCGACCGGTTCCACCAGGGCGACCACATCAAGGCGTACATCATCGCCGTCGACAAGCTGGCGCGGGGGCCGCAGGTGATCCTCTCGCGCACGCACCCCGAGTTCCTCCGGCGGCTCTTCGAGGCCGAGGTCCCCGAGGTCGCGGAGAAGATCATCGAGATCAAGGGGATCGCCCGCGAGCCGGGCTCCCGCGCGAAGGTCTCCGTCGTGTCGAACGACGACAAGATCGACGCGGTCGGCGCGTGCGTCGGCATCAAGGGGTCGCGCGTGCAGGCGATCGTCCGCGAGCTGGGCGGCGAGAAGATCGACATCGTGCCGTGGAGCATCGACCCGGTCGTGTTCGTGACGCGCTCCCTGAGCCCGGCCAAGGTGCTCGAGGCGCAGGTCGTCGAGGGCGAGCCGAAGATCCTCGTCACGGTGGCGGACGACCAGCTCTCGCTCGCGATCGGCAAAGGCGGCCAGAACGCGCGCCTCGCCGCGAAGCTGACCGGCTGGAAGATCGACCTCATCTCGAAGAGCGAGCGGGAGCGGCAGAAGGAGTTCGAGAAGCGCTCCCGGATCGACATCGAGGAGCTGGAGGGCGCCGGGCCCAAGCTCCGCGAGAAGCTCGTGCGCGAGGGCATCGAGACGGTGCAGGACCTCCTCAAGGCGCCGCTCGAGGAGATCCTCGCGATCCAGGGCGTCGGCGAGAAGACCGCCGAGAAGCTCCTCGAGGAGGCCCAGGCGCTGCTCGAGCGCCGGAGCCGGGAGATCGAGGACGAGAACGCGCGCTCCGCCGCGGAGGCGGAGGAGGCCGAGGCCGCCGCGCGCGAGGCGGAAGCCGCGGAGGCGGAGGAGGCCGAGGCGGCGGCGAGCGAGCCCGAGGCGGAGACGGCCGAGCCGGAGCCGGAGCCCGACGCGGCCGCGGCGGCGGGCGACGAGGCTTCGGCCCCGGCCGGGAGCGACGACGAGACCGCCGTGATGGCGCCGCCCGAGGAGGAGACGACCGAACCCGAACGAACGTCCCAGGAGACCGCGCCCGAGGCGTAGCGCGAGAATCGAGGAGCGATGGCAGGAGCGAAGAAGCGGGTCTACGAAGCGGCCAAGGAGATGGGGATGTCGAGCGAGGCGCTCGTCTCGATCCTCAAGTCCATGTCGGTCGACGTGAAGAGCCACATGAGCTCGATCGGCGAGGACGTCGTCGAGAAGGTGCGGCTCAAGATCGACCGCGAGAAGGAGGCCGTGAAGGAGGAGGAGGCCCGCCGCAAGGAGAAGGCCGTCCAGGCCGCGAAGGCCGCCGCGGAGGCGCAGCGCCGCGCCGGGCCGGCCGGCGGCGCGCCCCGCCCCGGCAAGGGGCCGAAGAAGAAGAAGCGCGCGGTGGACGAGAAGCTGGTCCGGGCGTCGGTGCGCCGGACGCTCGCCCAGATGGAGGGCTCGAAGCGCCGCCACCACCGCCGGGAACGGGAGGAGGACGTCGCCGTCGGCGTCGAGACGGAGCCCCGCGTCATCCGCGTGAGCGAGTTCATCTCGGTCGCGGAGCTCGCGGCGCAGCTCGAGGCGAAGCCGCAGGAGGTGATCGCGGCCTGCATGCGCCTCGGCATCATGGCGAACATCAACCGCCGCCTCGACAAGGACTCGATCATGGCGGTGGCCGACGAGTTCGGGTTCGGCGTGGAGATCGTCGACGAGCTGGGCGAGGAGGAGGAGGTCGAGACCGTCGAGACCGAGCAGCTGGTCCCGCGCGCCCCGGTCGTCACGATCATGGGACACGTCGACCACGGCAAGACGTCGCTCCTCGACTACATCCGAAAGGCGAACGTGATCGCCGGCGAGGCCGGCGGCATCACGCAGCACATCGGCGCCTACGAGGTCGCGGCCGGCGACGGGCAGCGCATCACGTTCCTCGACACGCCGGGCCACGAGGCGTTCACGGCCATGCGCGCCCGCGGCGCGCAGGTGACCGACATCGTCGTGCTCGTGGTCGCCGCCGACGACCGGGTCATGCCGCAGACCGTCGAGGCGATCGACCACGCGCGCGCCGCGCAGGTCCCGATCCTCGTCGCGATCAACAAGATCGATCTCCCCGCCGCGAACGTCGACCTGGTCCGCCAGGACCTCGCGCAGCACAACCTGCTCGTCGAGGAGTGGGGCGGGAAGACGATCGCCGTGCCGATCTCGGCCAAGAAGGGGACCGGCGTCGACAAGCTGCTCGAGATGATCCTCCTCCAGGCGGAGCTCCTCGAGCTCAAGGCCGACCCCACGAAGCACGCGCGCGGCGTCGTGATCGAATCGCGCGTGGAGCAGGGGCGCGGCATCGTCGCCACCGTGCTGGTGCAGAAGGGGACGCTCCGGGTCGGCGACGCGTTCGTCGCGGGCGCCACGAGCGGCAAGGTCCGGGCGCTCCTGAACGAGCGCGGACAGCGGATCGCCGAGGCCGGGCCGTCGACGCCCGCCGAGGTGCTCGGCTGGAGCGCGGCGCCGCAGGCGGGCGACACGTTCGCCGCGATGGAGGACGAGCGCGAGGCGCGCGAGCTCGCGGGGAAGCGGAGCCAGCTCCTCAGGGAGCAGGAGTTCCGCCTCCACAAGCACGTCACGCTGACCGACCTCTACAGCCAGATCCAGGCGGGGAAGGTGAGCGACCTCGCCGTGGTCCTGAAGGGCGACGTCGACGGCTCCGTCGAGGCGCTCCAGGACTCCATGACGAAGCTCTCCACCGACGAGGTGCAGCTCCGGGTGATCCACCGCGGCGTCGGCCAGATCACCGAGTCGGACGTCCTCCTCGCCGCGGCGTCGAACGCGGTCGTGATCGGCTTCCACGTGAAGCCCGATCCGCGCGCCGCCGAGCTCGCGCTCAAGGAGAAGGTCGACATCCGCCTCTACGACATCATCTACGAGGCCGTGGAGAACGTGAAGGACGCCATGTCGGGCCTCCTCGCCCCCGAGATCCGGGAGAGCGTGGTCGGCACCGCCGAGGTCCGGAAGATCTTCCGCACCACGAAGTCGGGCACGATCGCGGGCTGCATGGTCCTGACCGGCACGATGACGCGGAACGCCCGCGCCCGCCTGCTCCGCGAAGGCGAGCGGGTCTGGGAGGGGAAGATCTCCTCGCTCAAGCGCTTCAAGGACGACGTCCGCGAGGTCGCGAGCGGCTACGAGTGCGGGATCGGCCTCGAGGAGCGCGACGACATCAAGGAGCAGGACGTCATCGAGGCCTACGTGCTCGAGGAGTTCGCCCGCAAGCTGGCGTGACATGCTCGTCGGCAGGCTTCGGCTCGACCTCCACATTCCGGCCGCCCACTCCCTCAAGGCGAAGCGCTCGGTCGTGAATCACGTGAAGGAGCGCGTCCGCTCCCGGTTCAACGCGGCGATCTCGGAAGTGGACCACCAGGACCTATGGCAGCGGGCCGCGCTCGGCGTCGCCGTCGTGGGCGAGGCCGAGGGCGTCCTCGACCGCGTCCTCCACGAGATCCTCGCCGTCGTCGAGCGGGAGGACCGGCTGGCCGTGCTCGACTACCAGATCCGAATCGACTGAGCGACCGATCATGCCCGCCCGTTCCGAGAGCCCCCGCACCCGCCGCGTCGCCGACCGCATCCTGGTCGAGCTGGCGGAGATCCTGGCCCGCGACACCGAGGATCCGCGCCTCCGCGCGCTCACGATCACGGCCGCGCGCGTCTCGCGCGATCTCTCCGCGGCGCGCGTCTGGGTGAGCGGGCGGCTCCGCCCCGAGGAGGAGCGTCCCGTCATCGAGGCGCTCGAGCACGCCACGCCCTACTTCCGCACGCTCCTCGCCCCGCGGCTCGGGCTCCGCGTCGTCCCGACGCTCCGCTTCGAGATCGACCGGACGCTCGAGGCCGGCGCGCGCATCGAGGAGCTCCTCCGGGAGATCCACGACGCGGAGGACCCGGACGACGCGAAGGGCGGGAGCGGGCCGGACGGCGGGGACGGATGACCGCGATGCCGTTCGACCGCTTCCGCGCCTTCATCGAGCATCACGACGACTTCCTGATCGTCGCCCACGTCGATCCCGACGGCGACGCCGTGGGGAGCTGCCTCGGCCTCCAGGGCGCCCTCCTCGCGCGGGGGAAGCGGGCGACGGTCGTGAGCGAGGACGCGGTCCCCGAGAACCTCCGCTTCCTTCCGGGCACGGACGGCATCCTGCTCCCGTCCCGGGCGCCGGGCCCGTACCGCGCGGTCTTCGTCCTCGACTGCTCCTCGCTCGACCGCGTCGGCCCGAGGACCGCGGCGCTCGTCGCGCCGGACGCGACGATCGCCTGCATCGACCACCACGCCGGGAACGAGGGGTTCGGCGATCCGCGGTTCGTGGTCGTCGCGGCGGCGGCGACCGCCGAGCTGGTGTACGACCTGGTCGAGGCGCTCGGCGTGCCGATCACGCCGGAGATCGCGGCCGCCCTCTATACGGGGATCGCGTCCGACACCGGCGCGTTCCGGTACCTGAACACGACGCCGCGCGTCCTCCGGATCGCGGCGCGGCTGGTCGAGCGGGGCGCCGACGCGGCGGCGACCGCCGAGGCGCTCTACGCGCGGAAGTCGGCGTCGAGCCTCCGGATCCTGGGGCTCGCCCTGGCCTCGCTCGAGGCGCGCGCCTCGGGGACGGTCGCGGCGCTCACGATCACGCGGGAGATGTTCGACCGGGCGCGCGCGACGCCGGAGGACGCGGACGGCATCGTCCAGTACGCGAAGTCGCTGCTCGGCTCGCGCGTCGGCGTCCTCCTGCAGGAGACGGCGCCGGGCGAGGTGCGGATCTCCTTCCGGTCGGACGGCTCGGTCGACGTGAACCAGGTCGCGGCGCGGTTCGGTGGCGGCGGGCACAAGGTGGCCGCGGGCGCGCGCGTCTCGGGCCCGATCGCGGACGTGCGCGAGACGATCCTTCGTTCCCTCGAGGAAGCGGTGAATGGCGGACAGCCTGCACCTCGTGGATAAGCCCGAGGGCTGGACGTCGCACGACGCGGTGGCCCGGCTCCGGACGATCCTCGGCACCCGGCGGATCGGCCACGCCGGCACGCTCGATCCCTTCGCGAGCGGGCTCCTCCTGGTCGGGGAGGGGCGCGCGACCGCGCTCCTCGCCTGCCTCACGCTCCTCCCGAAGCGCTATCGCGCCCGCGTCCGCCTCGGCGTCGCGACCGACACGCACGACCGGACCGGGACGCCGACCCTAACCTCCGCCGCGATCCCCGACGAGGCGGCGGTGCGCGCGGCGGTGGCGCGGTTCCAGGGAGCGCTCCGCCAGGTGCCGCCCCTCTACTCGGCCGTGAAGGTGCGCGGCGAGCGGCTCTACAAGGCGGCGCGCCGCGGCGAGACCGTGGAGCGCGCCGCGCGCCCGGTCCACGTCTACGCGATCGCGCTCGCCGAGGCGGCGCTCCCGGAGATCACGCTCGACGTGACCGTGAGCCGCGGCACGTACGTCCGCGCGCTGGCGCACGACCTCGGCCTTGCGCTCGGGTGCGGGGCGCACCTGACCGCGCTCCGCCGCGTCTCGATCGGCGACTTCCGCGTCGAGGACGCGCTCTCGCCCGACCGCGAGGGGGGCGCCGACCGGACCGCGTTCCGGGCGCGTGCGGTCCCGCCCGAGCGCGCGCTCGCGTTCCTCCCGCGCGTCCGTCTCGACGGACCGGAGGCCGACCGCCTCCGCCACGGCCAGGCCCCGGTCCTGACCGCGGCGCGGGTCGAGCGGCCCGGCGCGGAGGCGCCGCTCCCGCCCGGCGAGCCGGGCTGGCCGCTCGCGCTGATCGATCCGCGGGGCTCCCTCCTCGCGGTGGCGCGGCCGTGGGAGGCGCAGATCGAGGGGGAGCGCGCCTCCCTCCTCCGGGTGGTCGCGGCGTGAGCGCGGCGCGCCCGATCGCGCTCACGATCGGCGTCTTCGACGGACTCCACCGCGGACACCGCGCCGTGATCGACGCGACGATCGAGGCCGCGCGCTCGCTCGAGGGCGCGGCCTGGGTGGCCACGTTCGATCCCCATCCCGACACCGTGGTGCGGGGGAGCGCCCCCCGGCCATGGATCACGCCGCCGGAGGAACGCGTGGCGCTCCTCCACGCGATGGGCGTCGACCGCGTCGAGGTGATGCGCTTCGACCGCGAGATGATGGGTCTCGCGCCCGAAGCGTTCCTCGACCGGGTGCTCGGCGCCGGAGCGCCGCTCCGGACGCTGGTCCTCGGCCCCGATTTCCACATGGGGAAGGGGCGGGTGGGCGATCGCGCGTACCTCGAGGCGCTCGGCGCACGCCGCGGGTTCGCGGTGCGCGAGGTGCCGTTCCTGACCGGGAACGGGAGCAAGCTCTCGAGCACGCGGCTCCGCGCGGAGCTCGAGGCGGGGCACCTGGAGGAGGCCGCGGCCATCATGGGGCGCCCGTACGCGATCCAGGGTCCCGTCGGGAGCGGCGCCGGGCGCGGGACCGGGCTCGGCTACCCCACGGCGAACCTCGAGGTGCAACCGCAGAAGCTCCTGCCCGACGCCGGTATCTATTTGTCGTACAACGAATTGGATGGACGTCGCTACGGCGGCCTCACGTACGTCGGGAGGGCCGGGACGTTCGGCCCGGGCCCGGTCCGGGTCGAAGTGCACCTCATCGACTGGGCCGGGAGCCTTCGGGGGAAGAGCCTGAAAACGCTGCTGATCGGACGGCTCCGGGCCGATAGGGTCTTCGGCTCCGCCGAGGAGCTGGTTCGCGCCATGGACGACGATCTGGCCCGCGCCAGAGCGTACTTCGCCGCCCCGGCGGAGGCCCGAAACGACGCATAAGGACGCGCTCGAATTGGCCCTTGCAACTACGGGGCCGTATGCTACATTCCCGCTCCAGAGAGAGAGGGAAAGTCAAGGAGGTGGTTCCGGTGCCGTTGACGCCTGAGAGAAAGCGCGAAGTAATCGGACAGTTCAAGATTCACGATACCGATTCGGGATCCGCAGAGGTCCAGATCGCGCTCCTCACCGAACGCATCAAGTACCTGACGGAGCACTTCAAGGTCCACAAGCGCGACCATCACAGTCGCCGGGGCCTGCTCCGCATGGTCGGTCAAAGGCGACGGCTGCTCGATTACCTGAAGGCGACGAAGATCGAGCGCTACCGGACTGTGGTCAAGGAGCTCGGCCTCCGCAAGTAGGCTCCGCGCCCCCGCGCGAGCGGGACCCCCGCAATCCTCCCTTCGACACTCCTCTGCGCCTCGCTCCGGCCCCATGGCTCGCCGGATCGGGGCGCTCGCCTCAGCGTGAAGAGTCAGGCGAATCACAGAGATTCAACAAAGGAGAAGAGAATGCCCGAATCCGTAAGCCTCGAGCTGGGCGGCCGCACCTACCGCATCGAAGTGGGGAAGGTCGCCAAGCAGGCCTCGGGTGCCACCTGGGTCCAGTACGGCGAGACCGTGATCCTGAACGCGGTGGTCGCCAGCAAGGACCCGATCGAGAAGGACTTCTTCCCGCTCAGCGTCGAGTACCGCGAGAAGACGTACGCCGCGGGCCGCATCCCCGGCGGGTTCTTCAAGCGCGAGGGCCGGCCCACCGAGAAGGAGATCCTCTCGAGCCGGCTGATCGACCGGCCGCTCCGCCCGCTCTTCCCGGACGGGTACCGGAACGAGATCCAGATCATGTGCACGGTCCTCTCCTCGGACCAGCAGAACGACTCCGACATCCTCGGCGTGACCGGCGCCTCCGCGGCGCTCATGGTCTCCGACGTCCCGTTCCCCGAGCCGGTCTCGGCGGTGCGCGTCGGCCAGATCGAGGGGAAGCTCGTGCTGAACCCGACGTTCGCCGAGCTGGACGAGTCGGACCTCGACCTCGTGGTCGCCGGCACCGACTCGAGCATCGTGATGGTGGAGGCGGGCGCCCGCGAGGTCTCCGAGAAGACGATCGTCGAGGCGCTCGAGTTCGCGCACCAGGCGATCCGCCAGCTGAACAAGCTCCAGCACGACCTCCGCGCGCGCGTCGGGAAGCCGAAGCGCACGTTCCCGCTGCCGGCGCGTGACGAGGACCTGGCGAAGCAGATCGCCGCGGCGTACGCGGAGAAGGTGAGGCAGGCGAACCGCACGCCCGAGAAGCACGCGCGCCAGGCGGCGCTCGACGCGGCGTCGGCCGAGGCGGCCGCCCAGTTCGAGGCGTCGCACCCCGGCTCGGCGAAGCTCGCGAAGCAGGTCGTGGCCGAGCTCGAGGAGCGCGACGTCCGGCTGATGATCGTGAAGGAGCACAAGCGGCCCGACGGCCGCGGCTTCGACGACATCCGGACGATCGACTGCGAGGTCGGCTCGCTGCCGCGCACGCACGGCTCCGCGCTCTTCACGCGCGGGCAGACGCAGGCGCTGGTCGTGGCCACCCTCGGCACGAAGGTGGACGAGCAGCGGGTCGAGGAGCTGGAAGGCCAGTCGTGGAAGAGCTTCATGCTCCACTACAACTTCCCGCCCTACTCGGTCGGCGAGGTCCGTCCGTTCCGCGGGCCGGGCCGCCGCGAGATCGGCCACGGCGCCCTCGCGGAGCGCGCGCTCGAGCCTCTGATCCCGAGCGACGTCGACTTCCCGTACACGATCCGCATCGTCTCCGACATCCTCGAGTCGAACGGCTCGTCGTCGATGGCGACGGTCTGCGGCGGGAGCCTCTCCATGATGGACGCCGGCGTGCCGATCAAGACGCACGTCGCGGGCGTGGCGATGGGCCTCGTCCAGGACGGCGACCAGTTCGCGATCCTGACCGACATCCAGGGCGTCGAGGACCATCTCGGCGACATGGACTTCAAGGTGGCCGGGACCCGCGACGGGATCACCGCCCTCCAGATGGACATCAAGATCTCCGGCGTCTCCTACGCGCTGATGGCGGAGGCGCTCGAGAAGGCGAAGAAGGCGCGGATGTTCGTGCTCGGAAAGATGGAGGGGGCGATCACGCAGCCGCGGCCGGAGCTCTCGCCGTACGCGCCGCGCATCTACATCATGATGATCGACCCGGACAAGATCCGCGACGTGATCGGACCGGGCGGCAAGATGATCAAGAAGATCAGCGCCGAGACCGGCACCCAGATCGACATCGAGGACACCGGCGAGGTGCGGATCGCGGCCTTCAGCGGCGCCGACGGCGACCGCGCGCGCGACATCATCCGCGGGATCACCGAGGATCCGGAGATCGGCCGCGTCTATTCGGGCACCGTGCGGCGCGTCGTGCCGTTCGGAGCGTTCGTCGAGATCTCGCCCGGCAAGGACGGCCTGGTGCACATCTCGGAGCTCGAGCCGAAGCGGGTCGAACGGGTCGAGGACGTGATCAACGAGGGGGACACCGTCCTCGTGAAGGTCATCGGCATCGACCGCGAAGGGAAGATCAAGCTGAGCCGGAAGCAGGCGCTGCCCGGCTACGTGCCGAGCGAGGACGACGGCGGCGGGGACCGGGGCGGCGACGGACGCCGCGACCGGGGCCGGGGCGGGGACCGCGGCGGAAGCCGGGGCCGCCGGCCGGAGCCGTCGCGCCGTTGATCCGGCGCGCCATCGGCGACCAGGAATCACGGGACGGAGGCTTCGGCCTCCGTCTCCGTTTCGGGCGGCGCGCGGGCTCCGCGGCGCCGCGGGAGGCGCGATGAGGGAGGCGGGGCGGTTCCACCGGACGGATCTCCCCGGCGGCCTCACGCTGATCGGCGAGGCGGTCGACTCCGTCCGCTCACTGGCGATCGGCGCGTGGGTCACGATCGGCGCCCGCCAGGAGTCGGCCCCCGAGGCGGGGATGTCGCACTTCCTCGAGCACATGGTCTTCAAGGGGACCCGGCGGCGCGACGCGTACCAGATCGCGCTCTCGCTCGAGTCGGTCGGCGGGCACCTCGACGCCTTCACCGGGCGCGAGGCGACCTGCTTCTACGCGCGCGTCCTCGAGGAGCACCTCGGGCTCGCGGTCGACGTCCTCTCCGACCTCGCGCTCGCCCCCCGGATCGATCCCGCCGACGTGGCGAAGGAGAAGCAGGTCATCGCGGAGGAGATCCACAACTACGAGGACACGCCCGACGACTGCGTGCACGACCTCTTCGCCGACGTCGTCTGGAACGGGCACCCGCTCGGGAACCGGATCCTCGGCACCGAGGCGTCGATCACCGCGTTCACGCCGGAGCAGATCGCGGCGTACCACGCGCGCCGGTACCGCGCGCCGAACCTGGTCGTCGCCGTCGCGGGGAGCTTCGAGTGGGACGCGGTCGTCGACTTCGTGTCGCGCCACTTCGGCCCCGCCGGCGCCGGCGAGGCGGAGCCGAGGCCGTCGGTCCCGCCGCCGGCCACGCGGCACGAGGTGGTCCACCACGTGCGCGACCTCGCGCAGCAGTACCTCTGCCTCGGCGGGCCCGGCCTCCGGCAGGAGGATCCCGACCGCTACACGCTCGTCCTCCTCTCCGCGATCCTGGGCGGCGGGATGTCGTCGCGCCTCTTCCAGAAGGTGCGCGAGGAGGAGGGGCTCGCGTACTCCGTCTATACCTATTCCGATTCGTACGAGGATGCGGGTATCTTCTGCGCGGCGATGAACGTCCATCCGTCGCAGGGACGGAAGGCCGTCCGCCTCACGCTCGCCGAGTTCGACCGGATCCGGAACGAGCCGGTCCCGCAGGAGGAGCTCGAGTCGAACAAGGCGCAGCTCAAGGGGAACCTCCTCTTGGGCCTCGAGAGCACGTCGAACCGGATGCATCGGATCGCGCGCTCCATGATCTACGCGCGCCGCTTCGTTCCGGTGGACGAGCTGGTGCGGACGATCGATCGGATCACGGCGGAGGAGGTGCGCGCGATGGCGCGGCGGATCCTGGATCCCGAGCAGCTCTCCCTGGTCGCGCTCGGCCCCGCGCCGGAGGGCGGCGCGTTCGGCATGGCCGACCTCGCGAGCGAGGTGACGGCGTGAGCGGGGGCGGGCTCGACGTGCGGATCACCCTCCTGCCGCACGCGGTGGCGCCGCCGACGTACCAGACCGAGCACGCGGCCGGCCTCGACCTGACCGCCGCGATCGAGGACGAGGTCGTCCTCGAGCCGAACCGGGTCGTCCCGATCCCGACCGGCATCCAGATCGAGATCCCGCCCGGGTACGAGGGACAGGTCCGCGGCCGGAGCGGCCTCGCGAGCCGTCACGCGATCGGACTCCCGAACGCGCCCGGCACGATCGACGCCGACTATCGGGGCGAGGTGACCGTGCTCCTCATCAACTGGGGGCTCGAGCCGTACCGCGTCCACCGCGGAGACCGGATCGCGCAGCTCGTCATCGCCCCGGTCGCCCGGGCGCGCCTCGCCGTCTCCGAGACGCTCTCCGCCACCGCCCGCGGCGAGGGAGGATTCGGGCACACCGGCCGATGAGGACGGTCGCGCCGTTTGCGCTCGCCCTGCACCAGACGCCGTCGGGTCCGACCGCGGCGCCGATGGCGGTCGGCATCGCCGGCGTGCGCCGGGTCCTCCGCGCCTCGGCCGCCGCGGGCCGCCGCTTCGTCCCGCTCTCGGCCGTCGGTCCCGACGGTCCGCCGCCCGGATCGGCAACCCTCACCGTGGATGACGGTTACGCCAGCAACATTCTCTGCCTGGCGCCGCTTCTGAGGGAACTCGGGGTGCCCTGGACCGTGTTCGTACTGGTACGGACCCTGGGCCGGTCCAATCGCTGGGATCTGGGCTGGGTGGGGCACCGCGAGCGGCACCTCTCGGCGGAGGACGTGCGCGCGCTCGCGGCGGAGGGAGTGACGATCGGATCGCACGGGCTGGAGCATCGGGATTTCACGCGGCTCGACGACCGGGCGCTCGAGGCGACGCTCGACGAATCGCGCGCCCGCCTCGCGGAGCTGGCCGGCCGCCCGGTCGACGCCGTCTCCTACCCGTGGGGCCGCGTCGACGCGCGCGTGGCGCGCGCCGCCGCCCGCGCCGGCTACCGGCTCGGCTTCGCCCTCCGCCCGCCGCGCGGGCTCCCCGAGGAGCTCCGCGCGCTCGCGCTGCCGCGCACCGCCGTCTACGCGCCCGATCAGATCCCCGGCGTGTTTCGCGCCACCGGACCCTGGGCGGCCGCGCCCCTCCGCGCGCTGCGCGACGCGCTGACCGCGGCCGGCGGCGCCGTCGTCCTCGCGGCGCTCGCCGCGCGGGGGTCGCGCCATGCGTGAGCAAGCGCGCCGGGCGCTCCCCGCGCTCCTCCTCGCGCTCGCGGCCGCCGCGGCGCCCGCGCTCCTCGGCCGCGCCGCGCCGTCGCCGGGCCGCGCCGACACGACGGCCGCGACCGCGGCGGCGGGCTCCACGGCCGCGGCGCCCGCGCCGCCGGCCCGCGCCGCCGTCTCCGACTCGGCCGACACGCCGAACGCCGGCGCGTTCACGCCGTGGGTCGATCCCGACGAGGCGCGTCGCTTCGCGAAGGTCCCGTGGCGGCTCGGCGAGTACTTCCAGTTCTCGATCGACTGGAACGGCCTGAACGGCGGCTCGAGCCTCATGCAGGTCCAGAACCTCACGATGGTGGACGGGCACCGCGTCTACCGGATCGTCACGAAGACCGAGTCGAACTCGTTCGTCTCGAAGTTCTACAAGGTTCGCGACCGCGCCGAGTCGTACATCGACGCCGAGTCGCTCACCACGCGCCGGTTCATCAAGCACCTGCGGGAGGGCGGCTACAAGAAGGACCTCGACGTCCGCTTCGACCAGGAGGACCACAAGGCGGTCTACGCCGACGGCGACACGGTGGACGTGCCGGCGGCCGTGCACGACGTGCTCTCCGCGTTCTACTATGTGCGGACGCGGCCGCTCCCGGACGGCGCGGTCATCCGGGTCCCGACGCACGACAACAAGACGTCCTACGACATGGAGGTCCACGTGCGCGGCCGCGAGCGGATCGAGGTGCCCGCCGGGAAGTTCGATTGCGTGAAGGTGGAGCCGGTGCTCCAATCGGAGGGCGTCTTCAAGTCGAAGGGGGGGCTCATGGTCTGGCTGAGCGACGACGAGCGCCGGATTCCGGTCCTGGTGCGGAGCAAGATCCCGATCGGGTCGATCTCGGTCAGCCTGACCGACCTGCGCCTCGCCTTCACGCCACGCCGATGAGCGGCCACGACCGGATCGACCTCTCGGGCGTCCGCACCGTGTCGGTCTCCAAGCGGCCGACGAAGGTGCGGATCGAGCAGTTCGCGCCCGCGCCCGACCCGGGTGCCGCGATCGCGACGTTCGAGCAGTTCCTCCCCGACCTCCTGACTGGCGCCTCGCTGCGCGCGCTGCTCGAGGCCTGGATCCTCGCGCGCACCGGGGGGCGGCCGGTCGCGGCGATGATGGGGGGACACGTCGTGAAGACGGGCGTGCAGCGCCCGCTCCTCTCGCTCCTCGACGCGGGCGCCTTCACCGTGCTCGCGATGAACGGCGCCGCCGCGATCCACGACTTCGAGATCGCGCTCTTCGGCAACACGTCCGAGCCGGTCGAGGAGACGCTCATGACCGGGCAGTTCGGCCTCGTCGAGGAGACGCCGGTGCTCTTCAACCAGGCGGTGAACGAAGGGGCGAAGGAGGGGCTCGGCATGGGCGAGTCGCTCGGCAGGTTCCTCCTCGACGCCGACGCGCCGCACGCGTCGGTCAGCCTCCTCGCGCAGGCCGCCGCGCGCGGCGTGCCGCTCACCGTGCACGTGGCGATCGGCACCGACACGGTCCACCAGCACCCGTCGTTCGACGGCGCGGCGACCGGGCTCGCGACGCACCGCGACTTCACGGTCTTCGCGGCCGCGCTCCGGGAGCTCGAGGGGGGCGTCGTGCTCAACTTCGGCTCCGCCGTGGTGATGCCGGAGGTGTTCCTGAAGGCGCTCTCCACGGTGCGGAACCTCGGATACACCGCGAACCGCTTCACCGCCGCGTCGTTCGACCAGATCCGCCACTACCGGCCGGAGAAGAACGTGCTCGAGCGGCCGCTCCGCGCCGGCGGGAAGGGGATGGCGTTCGTCGGGCCCCACGAGATCTGGATCCCGCTCCTCGCGGCGCTCTATCTCGGACGCGCGCCCCGCCTCGACCGATGACGCGGTCGCGCCTCTGGCTGACCGCGCTCGGCCTCGGGCTGAGCGCGATCGCCGTCGTCGCGCTCCTCCGCTCGATCGACGCCTCGGACGCCGCCCGGCACCTCGCGACGACCCGCTGGGGGTGGTTCACGGCCGCGTCGCTCGCCACCGTCGCGGCCTACGCGTTCCGGTCCCAGCGCTGGGGGGAGATCCTCTCGCCGCACGGCCGGCCTCCGGCGGGGCGCCTCTTCTCGGCCACGATGATCGGCTTCCTGGCCATCAATACCCTCCCGGCCCGGATCGGGGAGTTGGTCCGGGCGTACACGCTCGCGCGGACCGAGCGGATCCCGACGGCGACGGTCCTCGGGTCGGTCGCGGTCGAGCGCATCCTCGATCTCGGGGCGCTGGGCATATTCTGGTCGCTGTCGCTTCTCTTTGCTCCCTATCCCGAGTGGTTCCGGATGAGCGGGTACGTGACGCTGCTCCTGGGGGTGGTGATCCTCGGCACGCTCTGGGCCCTCCACCGATTCGCGGGGATCAGCTGGGCCGAGGAGGAGGGGATGCTGCTCCGGTGGCTCCCGCCCCGGCCGCGGCGGGCGCTGGCCACGGCCATCCCGGCGTTCGCGTTGGGATTACGAGCGCTCCAGCGGCCCCGTGTACTGGTCCGGGCCGCGCTCGGCTCCGGCGGGGTCTGGTTCGCCCAGGGGATCGTCTTCCTGTTCGTGGCATGGAGCCTGGGCATGAAGATTCCGCTCTGGTCGCCCCTTCTCCTCGCGTTCGTGGTGAGCATCGGGATCATGGTTCCGAGCTCCCCGGGCTTCGTGGGGGTTCTGGAGGGCGCCTGTGTCGTGGGGCTCGGCCTGCTCGGGGTGGGGGGGGCCGAGGGGCTCGCCTTCGGTATCCTCTATCACGCCAGCCAGCTGCTCCCTCTTGCGGTCCTGGGAACGTGGTTCGCGGCCCGGACGCGTGTCGGCCCGGAGGTCTTGGGGGGGCAGGAGCAGGGCTAGGCGGCGGGAACTGAAAAAACTGGCGACAGTGACGCCTCAACTCGTGACAACATATTGGGTGTAAAGCTTTTTTAGTTGACTCGGCCCCCCTCCATTGCTATACTGGTTCGTGCAATAAATCCGCGCTCAGAGGGCACTTAGCGCCGGCAACTTCCGCACGGGAGGGAGGATGGAGTCGTCCGACCGAAAAGCGCGATTCGTTGTCGGCGGCGGCGGCTCGAGCCTGTACGCGATTTGTACCCTCGTCGCGGCGTTGGGTTTCACGCCATGGATCGTCACGCCGGGCACACCATGGACCCTGCTGGCGATTCGTGGTTTGGGTCTGGCGGCGCTCGCAGTCGTCTCGATTCAAACGATGCGGGGCGCCGTGCTCGTTAGCGGCTGGACCGCCCGCGCGACAGGAGCGGTGATGCTCGTGTCGCTGACCGGGATCGTTTCCGCCGCCGTATCCGTTCACAGAGGCAAGAGTCTCGAAGCCATGCTCAACGTGTTCGCCATCCTTGGACTCTTCCTCGCGGCAGCGTTGCTGCTCCGCGGCGCGCGCGCGCTCCGCGGCCTCGCGCTGGCCGAGATCCTGACGGCGATCCCGGTCGCCGCGCTCGGCATCGCGCAGCACGTCCGTCCCGACCTCGTTCCCGCCGACTCGAGCTACCCGGGCCGCGCGCTCGGCCCGCTCGGGCAGCCGAACCGACTCGGCGGGTACCTGATCGCCATCATCCCGCTCGCCCTCGCCTTCGTCCTCCTCGCGCAGGGGAAGGGCCTCCGCGCGGCGCTCCTCGTCGCCGCCCTCGGACTCACCTTCTGCCTCGTCTACACGTACTCGCGCGGCGCGTGGATCGGCCTCGCGGCCGGCCTGGCCGCGCTCGGCATCGCGCTCGTCCGCTGGCCGCAACTGCGGCCCGAGCCGCTCGTCCTCGCCGCCGCCCTCGCGGCGATCGTGCTTCCGATCCTCGTCAGCATTCCCTCCATCGCCACCCGCCTCACCGCCAAGCCGTCCGCCGCGCACGCCGCCGGCGAGCTGCCGTTCGATCCCGAGCGGGGCGGGAGCGCGTCGATGCGGCGCGCGATCTGGTCCGGCGCGCTGTCCGCCGTCGAAGCCCGGCCGCTCTTCGGCTGGGGCGTCGGCGCCTTCCGCGAGGCCTTCGACCGCTCGAAGGACGCGACCATGAAACGACTCGAGGCGGAAGGGGGCCGCACCGCCGACCAGGCGCACGGCTTCTACCTCGAGACGCTGACCGAGCGGGGGGCCGTCGGGCTCCTCGCCTTCGCGTTGTTCGCGGGCGTTGTCCTGGCCGGGGGATTCGCGGTGTTCGGAACGGGCGCGCCGACCGAAGCCCGACTCCTCTCGGCCGGGTTCATGGCGTCGCTCCTCGCGCTCCTGGTCCACGCGCTGTTCGAGGACAATCTCTCGTTCCTCCCGCACGGCGTCCTCTTCGCGACGAACGCGGGGCTCCTGGCGGGCATGGCCCCCGGCCCGAAGCGGGCGGCGGGCCGCGCCGCGCGCGGGTTCGGATTCCTCGGCGTCGCCGCCGTGGCCGTCGGCCTCCTCGTGTCGGTCTCGAGCGCGCGCGCGGGCGCGACGGCGCTCCGCGCCGAGCGCGAGGCCCGTGCCGGCGTCGTCGTCGCCGCGGCGAGCGACTACGCCGCCGCCTCGCGTCTCGCGCCCTGGGACGACCGGTACGCGATCGGCGCCGCCAAGGCGTCCACCGCGGCCGCCGCGCTCGGCGATCGGAACGCGCGCCTGACGCGCGCCGCCGCCGACTACCGCGCGGCGATCGCGGCGAACCCGAGCGATCCGGTGACGCGGCACGAGCTCGCCCGTCTCTACCTGTCCCACCCGGACGTCTTCGGGTCGGACGGTCTCGAGCGCGCCGTGGCCGCGCTCCGGGCGGGGCTCGCGCAGAACCCGTACTACGCCGAGATGCGGAACGACCTCGGCGTGGCGCTCCTCCGGTCGGGCGACCGGGCGGGCGCGGTCGAAGCGTTCCGGAAGGCGGCCGATGGGCGGCGCGACTTCGTCGACCCGCTCCTCAATCTCGCGGCGCTCTCGGTCGAGCGCGGCGATCGCGCGGAAGCCGCGCGGTGGATCGACGAAGCGCTCCGGCGGAATCCCGCTTCCGGGCGGGCCCGCGCCATGCGCGATGAAGTGGAGGGAACCACCGCGCGCTGAGCCCGGGGGGCGCCGCGCGGCGCAACGACGACGTCAGGAACCGACTCTTTGAATTAGGACACTGGAGACCAACATCAATCACGGATTGAGATCGAGAGGAGGTGAGCAGCCGGTCGTCAACGGTTGTGATCAACGCTGATTCCTAAGGCACGTACCCGCGTATCAGATTTGTGGTTCGTTTGAGGGAGGACAAGAAATGCGCAACCGAGCTTATCTACTCGTCGCTCTCCTCGGGATCTTGACCTTCGCGCTCGCGCCCGGCATCGCCGCCGCGGCCGGCCAGGGACATAGCTCGATGGAGATCGCGCTGGCTTCCGACGCCGCGGCTCGCGCCACGGCCGTCAGCGGGCCGGTGATCAGCATCAGCCCGCTCGCGAACGACTTCGGCGTCGTGAACGTCGGGTCGAGCTCGTCGTTCGGCTTCACGGTCAGCAACACCGGCACCGCGGACCTCAACATCAGCGGCGCCACGGCTCCGGCCGACTTCTCCGTGTCGTTCGGGGCGATGATGGTCTCGCCGGGCGGATCCACGTCCATGACGGTCACGTACGCTCCGGCGGCGGGCACGAACTCGTCCGGTGCGGTCATGGTGTCGAGCGACGGCGGTCCGTTCTCGGTCAACGTCTCGGGCATGGGCAACGCGGCTCCGACGCTGACCCTCACGCCGGCCGGCCCGTACACGGCGGCGGCGTTCGTTCCGTTCAGCTTCATGGCCTCCGCGACCGATAACGCCGACATGATCGACGACATCGTCACGTTCTCGGCCTCGCCGCTTCCTCCGGGCGCGACGTTCGACATGAACACGGGTGCCTTCAACTGGACGCCCGGTCCGTCGGACGCGGGCGTGTACTCTCTGACGGTCTGCGCCGTCGACCAGTACGGTCTGTCCGACTGCCAGAACATCACGATCACGGTCGAGGCGAACAACAACCCGCCGGTGGCGGTCGCGGGCGGCCCGTACTCGGGCGCCGCGGGCCAGCCGGTCCAGTTCAACGGTTCGGGCTCGTCCGATCCGGACGGCAACGCCCTGACCTACGCGTGGGACTTCGGTGACGGCAACAGCGGCACCGGCGCCACCCCGAGCCACACGTACGCGATCGCGAACAACTACATCGCGACCCTCACGGTGACGGACGACGGCATCCCGCCGCTCAGCGCGACGGACAACGCCAGCGTCACGATCCTCAATTCGATCCCGGCGAACATCGCGATCAAGCTCGCGGGCGGCAAGCTCAAGGTCCGCGGCGGTGGCACGCAGACGATCGGCATCGAGATCACGACGACGTCGCAGACGCCGAGCGACATCGATCCGAACACGATCACGATGAGCACGACGTACGCCGGCGCCGGCACGGTGTCCAGCATCATGCCGGACCCGAAGACGGCCTCCATCGGCGACATCGATCACGACGGCATCCCCGAGCTCGACGTGGCGTTCACCCGCGCGCAGATCAACGATCTGCTCGGGAACGTCCCGAACGGCACGGTGGTCACGCTGAACGTGTTCGCGACCACGTCGGCGGCGACGGGCTCGATCCCGGTGATCGGCTCGGTCAACGTCAAGATCCAGAACACGGGCGCCGGCGCTCCGGTGTCGGCCTTCGCGTCGCCGAATCCGTTCAACCCGGAGACGGCGATCTCCTACTCGGTCCAGAACAGCGGCCGGGTGGCCATCCGGATCTACTCGCTCGAGGGTCGTCTCGTGAAGACGCTCCGCGACGAGTTCACGTCGGCGGGTGCGCACGAAGTCCGCTGGAACGGCACGGACAACGCGGGTCACGCGGTTCCGTCCGGCGTCTACTTCGTGAAGACGGAGTCGGCCGGCCAGAGCGCGGTCTTCAAGCTCTCGCTCCTGAAGTAACGCATCGAACGCCGGCGCCATGGGCGCCGGCGGCGGTTTCGGCTGGGCGGGGGGCCCTCGGGCTCCCCGCCTTGCCTTTTTCGAGGCGTGGCCCGGCGGCCCGGGAGCATCCGCTGGGGATTGTGGTTGTAAAGAGCCGCGCAAGGGACTATAATGACTGACGATACGGTTCCGACCCGACACCGGGCGCACGTCTCGGCCCCGGTGTCTCGACACCTGACATCTTGCGATCGCATCGAGGGCGCTTGAACCGAACCCACGCAGCTCGGAAGCGGCGTTCGCCGCTCCATCGCGCCGCTCCCGTTCCATACTCCGACGCCGTCCACGACGGCGCCCCGACTTCCCGGAGGTTCTCCATGGCGTCCTCCCCCCGCATGGAGCGCTGGCTCGTCTCGTTCGCGCTGTTCGTCGTCATGTGCCTCGCGGCCGCGGCCGCCGTCGCCGCCCCGTTCTGGTCTCCCGACTACGACATCTCGGAGGGCGACGTGAACGAAACGTACACGTCGCTGAGCAACCAGCGCTTCGCCGCGTGCGACGACAGCAACAACCTGTACATCACGTTCTTCGACAACCGGAACAAATCGGGGTCGAACAACAACTTCGAGATCTACTTCCGGAAGTTCATCTACAACTTCGGGTCCCCGGGCATCACGCGGGTGACGAACGCGCCGAACCCGTCGCGCTATCCGTCGATCGCGATCCGGAACTGGGGGAACGGCGACGCGGCGACGGTGAACGACAGCGGTCGGGTCTATCTCACGTGGCAGGATTCGCGCCTCTTCTCGATCCCCGCGGCCGGAGAGCCGAAGTCGTACACGGTCTTCTTCCGCACGTACCAGTCGCAGGGGGGCGTCGGCTTCGGCCCGGAGATCCAGGTCTCGCCCTACGACTCGCTGAACGCGGCGACCGAGCCGGTGCTCACGTGCGGCGACTCTTCGCGCGTCTGGATCGTCTATCCGAAGGCGGCCGACGGCGTGAA
>JBLMXB010000002.1:0-35128 GCA_050257555.1 Hyphomicrobiales bacterium
GAGCAGGTAGAGGAAGCCGAGGAGGAAGGGCGCCATCTCGCCCGCGATCGACCAGCCGCCGAGGCCCTCGGCGTACGGGCGCGCCGTCCGGAGGAGCGCCGGCCCCGCGGCGAGGAGCAGCGCGGCCGCGAACGACCAGCGCCCGGCGACGACGCACGCGAGCGCGAGGAAGCCGAGCGCGGCGGGCGGGTTGCTCTGCGATTCGCGGACGAGGAGCGCCGCGGCCGGCACCGTCCAGAGCGCGCCGAGCGCGATGCCGAGGAACCGGTGGAAGGCGCCGCTCACGCCGGGCACGCGGAGCCCCGGGGACTCGCCGAACGCGCGGAGCCTGAGGCCGAACGGCGACTGCCAGAGGAGCCAGGCGGCGAGCGCGATCAGGATCGGCGCTGCCCAGAGCGCGGGATTCGCCACCAGATCCTCGGCGAGCGTGCCGTCGAAGATCGTGCCGCGGATCAGCCCCGGCGCCGGGTTCTCGGTGAAGATCGCGAACGGGCCGGCGCGCGTCACGAGGCCGAGCGCGCAGGCGGGGACGAGGCTCAGGCAGAAGGACCCGACGGCCATGTCGGCCCGGAAGAGCTGGAGCAGCCCGCCGGCCGCGAGCGCGAAGGCGACGGCGGCGCCCGCGGCGATCGCGATCGCCGCCGGGTAGCTCCCGGTCCCCTCGTATCCGGCGATCAGCCCCAGCATCGCGGAGGCGACGCACCCCTCGACGCCGAGCCCCGAGAACCCGGCCCGCTCCCAGTAGAGGCAGCCGGCCACCAGGAGACCGAGCGCGGCCCACTCGGAGGGGAAGTGGAGGAGCGGCGTCCAGTCGAAGCCTCCCCAGGACGCGGCCGTCATCGCGGCTCGGCGAGCAGGGAGCGGATCTTCGTCTTCAAGAGGTCGATCGCGACGAAGTTGTAGCCGCCCTCGGGGATGATCAGGTCGGCATAGCGCTTGGACGGCTCGACGAACTGGAGGTGCATCGGCCGCACGCTCGACTCGTACTGCCGGATGATCGAGTCGAGGCTCCGGCCCCGCTCGGTCAGGTCGCGCTTCAGCCGGCGGATGAAGCGGACGTCGGGATCGGCGTCCACGTAGAGCTTGATGTCCATCAGCTGGCGGAGCGCCGGGTCCTCGAGGATCAGGAGCCCGTCGAGGATGATCACGCGCCGGCCGGTCACGCGCCGCCCCTCGGCGAGTCGCGTGTGCGTGCGCATGTCGTAGACCGGCATCGCGACCGAGCCGCCGTCGAGGAGCGTCTCGAGCTGCGCGCGGAGGAGATCGCGGTCGAACGCGTCGGGATGATCGAAGTTCCGGTTCTCCCGCTCGCCGAGCGGGATCGCCTGGAGGTCCTTGTAGTAGAAGTCCTGCTCGATCAAGAGGACCTCCTCGCCCCCCAGGTCCTCCGCGATCGACTGGGCGACGAGCGTCTTCCCCGCGCCCGTCCCGCCGGCGATGCCGATGAGGATGCCGCTCCGCCCGTGCGACATCGTCAGGCGGCGCCCGCCTTGCGCGCCGCGCCCTCGGCGGCGATCTCGGCCTCGGACAGCGCGGCGATGTAGGGGAGGTGGCGGAACCGCTCGGCGTAGTCGAGGCCGTACCCGACGACGAAGCGGTCGGGCACCGGGAAGCCGACGTAGTCGAGCGGCACTTCGCGCTCGCGGCGCGAGCGCTTGTCGAGGAGGCTCACGATCCGGACGCGCCGGGGCCCCCGCGCGAGGAGCGCCTCGCGGAGGAACGCGAGCGTGTGCCCGCTGTCCACGATGTCCTCGACCAGCACGACGTCGCGCCCGCGGATCTCCTTCTCGAGGTCCTTGAGGAGGCGCGGCTTGCGGTTCGATTCCGAGGCGTCCCGGTACGAGGAGACGCTCACGAAGTCGATCTCGTGGGGCACCGGAATGGCCTTCATGAGGTCGGCGATGAAGAGGATGCAGCCGTTCAGCACGCCGACCAGGAGCGGGGTGGAATCGGGATGGTCGCGCGCGATCTGGTTACCCAGCTCGCAGACCCTCCGCTGAATGTCCGCTGCGCTGATCAGGACTTCCATGGCGTTGGTGGCGCCTCCGGTAGGAATCTGGCCGCACTCTAGCACCCGCCCCGGGGGGTGTCAAATTCCGCGCAAGTTCCGTTCCCAGCGGCCGATAATGGCGACGAGGCCGGGGTCGACCCGGTTCGGCCAGGGAGGACGAAGGATGGGCAAACCGGCGGCGGAACGGCGTGCGCTTCAGCGGCGGCGGCGGGATCGGCGGGCGGAGGGCCGCATGGAGCGGCAGCTCTTCTGGATGCTCTGGGGCGTCGGCGTGATGAACTACCTCGACGCCGGCCAGACGGTCTACCTGCTCAACGTGAAGCTGATGGTCGAGGCGAACCGGTTCATGGCGTTCCTCCTCGATCACAGCCCCTACGTCTTCTGGCTCTACAAGACGCTGATCCCGTCGCTCGGGTGCTTCCTCCTCTGGAAGTTCCGCCGCCGGGTGCGCTGGATGTACGGCGCCGTGCTGACCGTCTTCGCGGTCTACGCCACGGTGGTGATCCGGAGCTTCCTCTACATGCTCCTGCCGATCCACCCGCCGGCCTGACGGGCGGCGCACCAAGCGGCCCCCGAGGGCATCCAAATCCACAGTGAGACGGGGCCGACGCGCGGTGCGCGATCGGCCGGCCGATCTCCTGGCTGCGCCCAATCCCCCACTCCGGCGCCGCTTCCCGCCGATCGCCGCAATCGATTGCAAAAAAAACGGTTATGCCATGTCGATCGAGCTCCGCTCCGGGCCCGTACGGGCGCCCTCGCGCTGGCACGCTCGGTGCGAAAGGACGGGGCAGGGGGTGCCGAAGAACGTCCCAGGGACGTGGCAAGGAGGGCACCATGAGCGAGTCGAACGGCAAGTCGTACCTGAGGCTGACCGTCGAACCGGGCGCCGGCGGCCCCGTGACGCGGGAGGACGTCGGCTACTTCTTCATCAACTCGTTCCTCCTCTCCCGCATCGACTCCGACCTCCCGTCGGACCTCGCCGAGTTCGACGAGGACGTGAACGTCTACACCGCGTCGCTCCTGGCGGGCGTCGTCTCCGGTCGGGAGGACCTGCTCCGGGCCGACCTCGTCTCCACGCGCGACGCCGACGTCTTCGCCCGCATCCAGGAGAGCAAGGACCGGCGGCTCCGCTACCGGGTCTACAAGGCGAACGCCGATTTCCTGTACGTGTCGCTGGGCGTCTTCTCCGACGGCGTCGCCCCGGGCGATTCCGCGGCCCCCGTCGACGGGGACGCGCAGCGTCTCGCCGGTCGCGGCAAGTCCTACTACCACTTCGCCTCGGCCTACGCGGAGCGCCTCTACGGATCGCGGGCCGGGATCGCCGAGGTGATGGGGAAGCTCTCCCGGAACTTCGAGGCGTACACGAAGGTGATGTCGTGGATGAGCGCCGAGTACCTGAACCTCGTCCGCCGCATGAGCGAGGGGGAGGTCTTCCACGTCGAGCGGGACGCCCAATCCCGTTACGAGGCCGCCCACCGGACGCACACGTGGGACGAGCTGCTCGACGCGTACGTGGACTGGCAGAAGTCGCACGCCGCCGACGCGCGGCGGCGCATGATGCGCGCCGCGAGGGAGCTCCGCCGCATCGACCCCGAGTTCTCGCTCCGGACGTTCCGCGAGAAGTGGGGCTCGCCGCGCCGCGGTTGACGCTCGCGCGCGCCGTCCGGTAGCGTGGGCCGCCTCATGCCGTCCCCCGTTCGCATCGGCCTCCTCGGCTGCGGCGTCGTCGGCGCCGGATTCCTCCGCCTGATCGAAGCGCGCACGCGCGCGGTCGAGGACGCCGTCGGGGCGCCGGTCCGCGTCGTCCGCCTCGCCGTCCGCGATCCGAGGAAGCCGCGCGACCTCGACCTCGACGGGATCGCGGTCACGGGCGATCCGCTGGAGGTGGCGGGGGCCGCGGACGTCGACCTCCTCGTCGAGCTGATGGGCGGCGTCGACGCGGCCCGCCCCGCGGTCCTGCGCGCGCTCGAGCGCGGCGCTCCGGTCGTGAGCGCCAACAAGCTCCTCGTCTCGCTCCACGGCGCCGAGCTCGAGGACGCCGCCCGCGCGTCGGGCGCGCCGTTCCGGTACGAGGCGTCGGTGGGCGGCGTGATCCCGGTGCTCCAGGCGCTCGACCACGGGCTCCGCACCGAGCGCTTCTCGCTCCTCGTCGGCATCCTGAACGGCACGAGCAACTACATCCTCTCGACGATGGAGCGGGAGGGGCGGGACTTCGCCGAGGCGCTCGCCGCGGCGCGGGACCTCGGCTTCGCCGAGGCCGACCCGACGCTCGATCTCTCCGGCGGCGACACCGCGCAGAAGCTGACGATCCTCGCGCGCCGCGCGTTCCGCGCGCCGGTGCCGCACGGCTCGATCCCGACCGAGGGGATCGTCGGGATGGAGCTCGAGGACCTGCGCCAGGCCGACCGCTTCGGCTACGTCGTGAAGCTGCTCGGCATCGGTCTCAGGACGCCCGACGGCCTCGACCTCCGGGTCCATCCGGCGTTCATCCCGAAGCGCTACCTCCTCGCGTCGGTGCGCGACGAGTTCAACGGCGTCTACCTCCGGGGCGACGCCTCCGGCTCGATGCTCCTCTACGGGAAGGGGGCGGGCGCGCTCCCGACCGCGCAGGCGGTGCTCGGCGACGTGATCGCCTCGGCCCGGGAGCGGGCGCTCCGGGGGGACGGCGGGCCGGCCCCGTCGGCGCCGCCGCCCGCGCGCCGGGACGACAAGCCGGAGGACGAGCGGCTCCCGCTCGACCTCGTCCGGACGAAGGTCTACCTCCGCCTCCTGGTCGAGGACCAGCCGGGCGTGCTCGCCCAGATCGCGCAGCGCCTCGGCGCCGCCCACGTCTCCGTGGCCCAGATGTTCCAGGCGCCGGGCGTGCGGGGCGAGGCGTCGATCACGATCCTCACGCACGAGGCCGAGGACCGCGCCGTGCGCGACGCCGTGGAGGCGATCGCCGCGCTCCCGGCGATCCGGAAGGCCCCGCGCGCGATCCGGATCTTCGACGTATGACCGGGCGCGCGACCGCTCCCTGGCGCGGGGTCGTCCGCGAGTTCCGGGAGATCCTCCCGCCGATTCCCGACGACGCGATCGTCACGCTGCTGGAGGGGAACACCCCCCTCGTCCCGGCGCCGCGCCTCGCCGCGCGCGTCGCGCCGGGGCTCGATCTCCGGCTCAAGGTCGAGGGGATGAACCCGACCGGCTCGTTCAAGGACCGGGGGATGACGGTCGCCGTGTCGCGCGCCGTGGCGGCCGGCGCGACGACCGTCGTCTGCGCCTCGACCGGCAACACGTCGGCGTCGGCCGCCGCGTACGCGGCCCGGCGCGGCCTCCGCTGCCTGGTCGTGATCCCCGGAGGGCAGATCGCCCTCGGGAAGCTCGCGCAGGCGATGATCCACGGCGCCCGCGTCGTGGCGGTGAACGGGAATTTCGACCACGCGCTCGAGATGGTGCGCGCGCTCGCCGACGAGGGGCGCGTCGCGGTCGTGAACTCCATCAACCCCGACCGGATCGAGGGGCAGAAGACGATCGCGTACGAGATCGTCGCCGCGCTCGACGGCCGCGTCCCCGACGTCCACGCGCTCCCGGTCGGGAACGCCGGGAACATCACGGCGACGTGGAAGGGGTACGTGGAGCGGGACGGGACGCACGGCGGCGGGCGCCCGCGGATGCTCGGCTTCCAGGCGGAGGGGGCGGCCCCGATCGTCCGGGGCGAGCGGGTCCGCGAGCCGAAGACGATCGCGACCGCGATCAAGATCGGGAACCCCGCGTCGTGGGAGGGGGCGCTCCGCGCCCGCGACGAGTCGGGCGGGCGGATCGACATGGTGACCGACGACGAGATCGTGGCGGCGTACCGGCTCCTCGCCGAGGAGGAGGGGGTCTTCGTCGAGCCGGCCTCCGCCGCGGGGATCGCGGGGCTCCTGAAGCTCGGCGCCGCGGGCGGGCTCCGGGGCGTCGGGCTCGCGGTCGCCACGGTGACCGGCCACGGGCTCAAGGACCCCGAGCGCGCCGTCGCCGTTTCGCCCGAGGTGGCGACCGCCGAGGTGGACGAGGCGGCGCTCCGGCGGATGCTCCTCGCGTGATCCGCTGGAGCGCCACGGCCCCCGCCTCGACCTCGAACCTGGGGCCCGGCTTCGACTGCCTCGGCCTGGCGCTCCGGATGCCGCTCACCGTCACGGCGACGCGGGTCCCGGAAGGCTTCCGGATCGAGCGCCGCGGCGAGGGGGCGGACCTCGCGATCGATCCGCATCGCGACCTCCTCCTCTCCGCGTACCGCCGCCTCTTCCGCGTAGCCGGGCGGCCGGTGCCGACCGTGGCGCTCTCGATCCGCTCCGCGATCCCCGTGGCGCGCGGCCTCGGCTCGAGCGCGGCGGCGATCGTGGCCGGGCTCGTGCTCGCGAACCACTGGATGCGCGGCCGCTTCGACCGGGACGCGCTCCTGGCCGAGGCCGTGGCGCTCGAGGGGCACCCGGACAACGTGTCGGCCTCGCTCCTCGGCGGCCTCACGCTCTCCCTGCCGCGTCGCGACGGGAGCGTGACGTCGCTCGGGCTCCCCCCGCCCCGCGGCCTCGGCATCGTGTTCGTCGTGCCGGAGGTGCGGGTCTCGACGGAGCAGGCCCGCGCGCTCCTCCCGAAGTCGGTGCCGCTCGCCGACGCGGCCGCGAACACCGCCCGCGCGCTCGCGCTCCTCCACGTCTTCCGCGCGCGCCGTTTCGATCTCTTGGCCGACGCGCTCGAGGACGTGTACCATGTGCCGCGTCGCGCCCGCCTCATCCCCGCGTACGCGCGCGTGGCGGAGGCGGGCCGGCGCGCCGGCGCGTACGGCGTCACGGTGAGCGGCAGCGGACCCACGGTGCTCGCGTTCCACGCGCCGGGGGCGGGCGCCCGGATCGGCGCCGCCATGGTCCGCGCGTTCGCGCGCGCCCGCGTGCCGGCCCGCGCGATCCCGGGAAGGATCGACGCGCGCGGCGCGCGCGCCCGCACTCTACGGTAAGGAGACCGGCACCCGCTTGACCCTGCTCGTCCAGAAGTACGGCGGCACCTCCGTCGGTTCGCCCGAGCGCATCCAGGCCGTCGCCGACCGCATCGTGCGCACGCGGCGCTCCGGCAAGGACCTCGTCGTGGTCGTCTCCGCCATGGGCGACGCGACGGACGACCTGGCGTCGCTGGCGCGGAAGGTGTCGTCCCGGAACCACCCCCGCGAGATGGACATGCTCCTCACCGCGGGCGAGCGGATCTCGATGGCGCTCGTCTCGATGGCCGTGAACGACCTCGGCCAGGAGGCGGTCTCCTTCACCGGGTCGCAGAGCGGCATCGTGACCGACACCTCGCACACGCGCGCCAAGATCCTCGAAGTCCGGGCCGACCGCATCCGCGAGGAGCTGAAACGCGGGCGCGTCGTGATCGTCGCGGGGTTCCAGGGAGTGAGCCGGGAGCGCGAGGTGACGACCCTCGGCCGGGGAGGGTCGGATACGACCGCGGTCGCGCTCGCGGCCGCCCTCGGCGCCGCGGAATGCGAGATCTACACCGACGTCGACGGGGTCTACACGGCCGATCCGCGGATCGTCCCCGCGGCGCGGAAGCTGAAGTCGCTCTCCTACGACGAGATGCTCGAGCTGGCGTCGCTCGGCGCCAAGGTGCTCCACAACCGGTCGGTCGAGATCGCCCGGCGGTACGGCGTGCCGGTGCACGTCCGGTCGAGCTTCAACGGGAACGAAGGCACGCGGATCGCGAAGGGAGATTCGATGGAGCAGGTGGTCATTCGGGGCATCGCGCACGATCCGGACGTGGCGAAGATCGCGCTCCTGGGCGTTCCCGACCGTCCCGGCGTCGCGGGCGAGATCTTCCGCGCCGTCGGCGGCCAGGGCGTGAACGTGCGCATGATCGTCCAGGCGAGCGGTGCTGCGGGGAAGAACGACGTCACGTTCGCCGTCGGCACGCACGAGGCGGAGCAGGTGCTGCCGGTCGTCGAGGAGATGCGGAAGAAGCTGGGAGCCCGGGCCTTCGTCTACGACCCGGACGTGGCCATCCTCTCCGTCGTGGGGGAGGGGCTGGCCACCTCGCCGGGCACCGCGGGGCAGGTGTTCGAGGCGCTCGCGAAGGCGGGCGTCAACATCGAGCTGATCAGCACGTCGTCGATCACCATCACCTGCATCGTGCGCCAGTCCGACGTGGAGCGTGCGGTGCGCTCGCTGCACGAGGCGCTGGAGCTCGAACAGGAGCCGTAGCGCCCGTCATGGGAGCGCCATGGAGTTCAAGGACAAGCCATCGAGGCTCCGTCGCGGCGCCGCGCCGCCTGGCGAGCGCGCGAGCCTCGTCTTCCTCGGGATCGCGTCGGTCCTGCACGTCGCGGGCCTCCTCTTCTTCGTGACCTGGGGGAAGCCGCCGATCGACGTGGCCCTCCCGGGCTCGAGCGGGCCGGCCGCGCCGCGCGTGCGCCTCGTGCACCTGGCGCCTCTCCGGACGTTCCCGGCGGCCGAGGCGGCGCCTGAGGCCGCGCCGCCGAAGGAGCGGCCGAAGCCGGCGCTGATCAAGCGATACACTCCCGGCGCGAAGGTCGTCGTGAAGCCGGAGCGCGGGCCGACGAAGAAGAGCGAGCGCGACGACGTGAAGGCGGCCTCGCGCGACGTGGCGCCGGCGCCGCAGGCCGACCTCATGCCGCGGTGGTGGTCCACCGACTCCTCGCGCGCCGTCGGGGTGCGGACCGACGGCGACTTCCGCTTCGCGTACTACCTCGCCGCGATCCGGAACAAGATCGGCTCCCGCTGGGTTCCTCCTCCGGGACTGGATGCGCGCGGGAGGATGGTGCACGCCACGCTCTACTTCCGGATCGGCCGCGACGGGCAGATCTCCGTGGCCCAGGTCGAGAATTCATCGGGCAACGCGTTCTTCGATCAGACCGCGATGCGGGCCCTCCTGGCCGCGACGCCGCTCCCGCCCCTGCCGGCGGGGTACAACGACGAATGGTTGGGGGTCCACTTTGGCTTCGACTACCAGCAGTAGCGCGCGCCGCCTCGCCGCGGCGCTCCTCCTCGCCGCCTCCGCGGCGCTCGCCGCCGCGACGCCCGGCTTCGCGCAGACGAACGTCCGGATCGGCGTCAAGGCGTCGGGGAGCGTCAAGTCGCCGCTCTTTCTCGCCACGTTCCGCGCCTCGGGCGCCGCCGCCGGCGTCGCCACGGACGCGCGCTCGGTCGCGCGCCGCGACTTCGACTACTCCGGCGTCTTCGCCGTCGTGGACGTCGATCCGCTCGAGAAGAAGCTCGAGCCGCAGCCCGATCTCCAGGGCTCCGTGCGCGTGGAGGGGACGGTGGAGCCGGCCCCCGGCGGCACGTTCCAGTTCACGGGCGAGGTCTTCGATCTCGCGACCGCCGAGTCGGTCCTGAAGCGCACGTATCCGTTCGCGCGCCAGGACACGCGGATCACGATGCACCGGTTCGTGGACGACGTGCTCGAGCAGCTGACCGGCGAGCGCGGGATCTGCGAGACGAAGGTGGCGTACGTACGGAAGACCGGGCGCATCGAAGAGCTCTGGGTCATGGACTACGACGGCGCGAACCCGTACCAGCTCACGCACGACCGCTCGATCGCGCTCTCGCCGGCCTGGGCGCCGTGGGGCACGGAGCTCGCGTTCACCACGTTCAAGCGCGGGAACCCCGACCTCTACCTCTTCGACCTCGCGCGCGGCGCGTCGTATCCGTTCTCCACGCGACCGGGTCCCAACATCGCGCCCTCCTACTCGCCCGACGGCAAGTGGATCGCCTGCGCGCTCTACCGGGACGGCAACTCGGAGATCTACCTGATCAGCCGGGACGCGCAGACGGCGCGGCGCCTGACGCGGAACCAAAGGATCGACTCCGCGCCCTGCTTCAACCCGTCGGGGCGCGAGATCGTCTTCTCGTCGGACCGCTCCGGCTCGCCGCAGATCTACGTGATGGACACCGACGGGGTGAACCAGCGGCTCCTCACGCTCGAGGGGAAGTACAACGACTCGCCGCGGTGGTCTCCGAAGGGGGACAAGATCACGTACGCGGCACGGCACGACGGGTGGTTCGACGTCGTCGTGATGGACTCGGACGGGCAGAACCCGGTCCAGATCACGTCGAACGCCGGCCACAACGAGAATCCCCACTGGTCGGCCGACAGCCGGAAGATCTACTTCTCGAGCAGCCGGACCGGGACGCGGCAGATCTACATGATGAACGCGGACGGGAGCGATCCCGTCCAGCTGACGCAGGGAGACGAGTGCTTCAACCCGGCGGCGGGGCCGAGGCCCCGGGCCGGCGGGAAATAGGCCGAGGCCCCTCCGGCCAGGAGATCGGGGTGGAGGGATCCGGGAACCTGCCGATGGATTGACGCCCCCCGGGCCCTGTGCTAGGGTTTCGGTCGTAGCGGGAAGTCGTTGTTACATAACCAATTTGTCTGGATTGGGGGATTGCACCATGCGCCGAACGCCACGGATTGGGACGCTCGTACTCGCGGGGGCCATCCTCGCGCTGACGGTGGCTCTGGGATGCGCTTCGAGGAAGCAGGTGACCACCGCGACCCCGGAGCCGACACCGCCGCCTCCGGTCGAAACCACGCCTCCGCCGCAGGAGACGCCGCCGCCTCCGCCGCCGGAGCAGCCGAAGATCACGCTCCAGGACGCCTTCTTCGATTTCGACGACTCGTCGCTCCGCGCGGACGCGAAGACCGCGCTCGAGAACGACGCGAAGTTCCTGCAGCAGAACCCGAACACGAACGTCGTCATCGAGGGGCACTGCGACGAGCGCGGCTCGGTCGAGTACAACCTCGCGCTCGGCGAGCGCCGCGCGCGCGCCGCGAAGGAATACCTCGTCTCGTACGGCATCCCGGCGAACCGCCTCACGACGATCTCCTACGGGAAGGAGCGGCCGTTCGATCCCGGTCACACGGAGGAGGCCTGGGCGCAGAACCGCCGGGCGCACTTCGTCTCGAAATGACCGGAAGCCGCCGCCCCCGCTCCGTCGTCACGCTCCTGGCCGCGGCCGGCGCGCTCGTCGCGCTGGCCGGGCCGGGATGCGCGCCGGGCGGCTACTACAACCAGACGCAGAGCTCGCTCGACAGCCTCCTCACGACGCAGGGCGAGCTGATGCGGCGCGTCGACCGGCTCGAGAACAAGGTCGACGCGACGACGCAGAACGTCCAGGCGACGCGCGCCAACCAGGACGCGCGGCTGAGCGACCTCTCCCAGCGGATGGACGTCCTCCAGGGGCAGCTCGAGGCCTCCGGCGTCCGGTTCACCGAGCTGGCGCAGAAGGTCGACACGGTGAAGCAGAAGATCTCGACCGCCGACAGCGCGCGCGTCGCGATGGGGCTCGCCCCGCGCGACACGACCGGGATCCCCGATCCCGAGGCCGCGTACCAGGCCGCGTACTCCGACATCGCGTCGGGACGCTACGACCTCGCGCGCCAGGCCTTCGAGCAGTACCTCGTGCACTACCCGGACACCGAGGTCTCGGACAACGCGCAGTACTGGATCGGCGAGTGCTACTACGCGACCGGGGACTTCAACGGCGCGATCCAGGCGTTCGAGAAGGTGGTGCGGAACTATCCGAAGGGGGACAAGGTGCCTGCCGCGCTCTTCAAGATCGGCGTGTCGCACGCCCGCCTCGGACACAACGACGACGCCAAGAAGTACTTCCGCCAGGTGATCCAGAAGTACCCGAAGAGTCCGGAAGCCTCCCTCGCCAAGGAGCGGCTGAGCCAGATTCCGTAGCGCCGCCATCCCGGGTCCACCGCCGTGCGATTCGACAAGCTGACGACCAAGAGCCAGGAAGCCCTAGCCGACGCCGAGTCCCGCGCGGACCGCGCCGGGCACCCCGAGGTGCGCCCCGAGCACCTCCTCGCCGCGCTCCTCGCGCAGAAGGGGGGCGCCGTCCCCGCGATCCTCGGGGCGGCCGGCGTCGCGCTCCCCGCGCTCACGCGCGCGACCGAGCGGCGGCTCGCGTCCTTCCCGACCGTGTCGGGCGCGCGCACGACCGTGATCTCGACCCTCCTCGGCCGCGTGCTCGACCAGTCGCTCCAGGAAGCGGACCGGCTTCAAGATTCCTACGTGAGCACCGAGCACCTGCTCCTCGCGATGCTCGATCCCGAGCTGGCCGCCGAGGCGGGCTCGCTCCTCACGGAAGCGGGCGCCACGCGCGAGAGCGTCTACCACGCCCTCCTCCAAGTGCGGGGCGGCGAGCAGGTGACGAGCCCCGACCCCGAGGAGAAGTACCAGGCGCTCGTGAAGTACGCGCGCGACCTCACCGACGCCGCCCGCCAGGGGAAGCTCGACCCGGTGATCGGCCGCGACGAGGAGATCCGGCGCGTGATCCAGGTGCTCTCGAGGCGCACGAAGAACAATCCGGTCCTGATCGGCGAGCCCGGCGTCGGGAAGACCGCGATCGCCGAGGGCCTCGCGCAGCGGATCGTGAGCGGCGACGTGCCGGAGGGGCTGAAGGAGCGCCGCCTCCTGGCGCTCGACCTCGGCGCGCTCCTCGCCGGCGCGCAGTTCCGCGGCCAGTTCGAGGAACGGCTCAAGTCGGTGCTCAAGGAGGTGGAGCGGGCGTCGGGGCAGGTGATCCTCTTCATCGACGAGCTGCACACCTTGGTCGGGGCCGGCGCGGCGGAGGGGGCGCTCGACGCGTCGAACCTCCTCAAGCCCGCGCTCGCGCGCGGCGAGCTCCACTGCATCGGCGCGACCACGCTCGACGAGTACCGGAAGCGGATCGAGAAGGACGCGGCGCTCGAGCGGCGATTCCAGCCGGTCTTCGTCGGCGAGCCGACCGTGGAGCAGACGATCGCGATCCTCCGCGGGCTACGCGAGCGGTACGAGACGTTCCACAAGGTGAAGATCCAGGACGCGGCACTCGTGGCCGCGGCCGTCCTCTCGAACCGGTACCTGACCGACCGGCAGCTCCCCGACAAGGCGATCGACCTCGTGGACGAGGCGGCGTCGCGCCTCAGGATCGAGATCGACAGCATGCCGGCCGAGATCGACCAGCTCACGCGGAAGAAGCGCCAGCTCGAGATCGAGCGGCTCGCGCTCAAGCGCGAGAAGGACGCCGCCTCGAAGGAGCGGCGCGGCGCGATCGAGCGGGAGATGGAGGAGACCGACGCGGAGCTGCGCGAGCTCACCGCGCACTGGGAGAAGGAGCGGGCGCGGATCGGCGCGATCCACGAGATCAAGGAGAGGATCGAAGCCCTGAAGCTCGAGCAGCAGCGGGCCGAGCGCGAGTCGGACCTCGAGCGCGTGGCGCGGATCCGCCACGGCGACCTCCCCGACCTCGAGCGGAAGCTCGCGGCGGAGACCGCGGCGCTGGCCGACGTGCAGAAGGAGCGGAAGATCCTGAAGGAGGAGGTGGACGCCGAGGACATCGCGGAGGTGGTGGCGCGGTGGAGCGGCATCCCGGTGCAGCGGCTCCTCGAGAGCGAGCTCTCGAAGCTCCTCGGCATGGAGGCGCGGCTCCAGGAGCGCGTCGTGGGGCAGGACGCGGCGATCCGGGCCGTCTCGGACGCGGTGCGCCGCGCGCGCGCCGGGCTCCAGGACCCGAACCGCCCGCTCGGCTCCTTCCTCTTCCTCGGCCCGACCGGGGTCGGGAAGACGGAGCTGGTGCGCGCCCTCGCCGAGTTCCTGTTCGACGACGAGCGCGCCATGGTCCGGATCGACATGTCCGAATACATGGAGAAGCACGCGGTCGCCCGGCTGATCGGCTCGCCCCCGGGCTACGTCGGCTACGAGGAAGGGGGGCAGCTCACCGAGGCGGTGCGCCGCCGGCCCTACTCGGTCGTGCTCCTGGACGAGATCGAGAAGGCGCATCCCGACGTGGCGCAGGTGCTCCTCCAGATCCTGGAGGACGGACGGCTCACCGACGGGCAGGGGCGGACCGTCGACTTCAAGAACACGCTCGTCGTGATGACGAGCAACATCGGGAGCGACCTGATCCTCGAGTCGGAGGGCGAGGGGGGCGAGGTGATGCGCGCCCGGCTCTTGGGCGCGCTCCGCGGGCACTTCCGCCCCGAGCTCCTGAACCGGATCGACGAGATCCTCGTCTTCGAGCCGCTCACGCAGGACGCGCTCCGGGAGATCGTCGGGCTCGAGCTCCGGAAGGTGGAGCGGCGCCTCGCGGACCGCGAGCTCGCGCTCGAGGCCGACGAGAAGGTGAAGGCGCTCCTCGCGCGCGAGGGCTACGACCCGGTCTACGGCGCGCGGCCGCTCCGCCGGCTGATCGAGCGGCGGATCCAGAACCCGCTCGCCCAGAAGATCCTCGCCGGCGCCTTCCGTCCCGGCGACGCCGTCCGCGTGCGGGTCGGCCCGGACGGCGAGACGCTCTCCTTCGAGCGGACCGAGCGCCCCGCCGAGGCGGTTTCCCCTTGACGCTCCCCGAGCGCGAACGGTAGCGTGGCGGCTCGCCGTTCGACCGAACTCTCGCTCCAACCGCCTCTTGCCGCCGGTTCCGACCGGCGATCCGGGGTCGTCATGCGCCTGTCCGAATTGCTCAACGAGCATGCGGTCCGCCTCTCGCTCGAATCACGAGACAAGGAGTCGTGCATCAAGGAGCTGGTCCAGCTCCTCGAGGCCGCGCATGGCGTCAACACCAAGGGCGAGATCCTGAGCAAGGTGCTCCAGCGGGAGTCGATGATGTCGACCGGCATCGGGAACGGCGTCGCGATCCCGCACGGCAAGACCCGCCTCCTCGACCATCTCGTGGCGGCCTGCGGGGTCTCCCCGGCCGGAATCGACTTCGATTCGATGGACGGAGAGCCGGCCACCCTGTTCATCCTCCTGGTCTCACCCGAGAGTCTCCGGGGTCCCCACGTGAAGGCCCTGGCGAACGTCTCCCGGCTCCTCAAGGAGGAGTCGGTCCGGGCTTCCCTGAGGCAGAGCGGGACCCCCGGGGACTTCCTGACCAGCCTCCGCGACGCGGAACAGCGGTACCTGTAGGCCCTCCGGACGCCCGGAACCGCCGGTTGACGCCGTGAAACGCGCTTGGTACCGTTCAGGCCGATTCAACGCCGCGTCCCCCAGAAAGGAGCATTTCCCTTCCATGAGGCAGCTGCGAGGTTTGTGGGTGGGGGCCAGCCTCCTCCTGGTCCTAGCGGGCTGTTCCAACAAGAATTCCATCACGAACGTCAAGGGGGCCTATTCCCCGCTGATCACCGGGCTGGCGATCGACCACGAGCCGGCGGTGCGCGGGATTCCGAACCACCTCACGGTCGAGGTGACCAACGTGGACGGCCTCCCGATCACGTATCACTGGAGCGCGGCGTCGGGCACGATGACCGACACGACCGCCGTGACGTCCACCTGGACAGCTCCCGACACGATCGGCACGTACGACGTCACGGTCTCGATCCAGGCCCAGGACGGCGACAACCACTATTTCAAGTCGATGACGTTTCACGTCTACGTGGACAACGAGTACGAGCGATGGACCCGCTCCGAGGCGATCCAGTTCGATCCGGCGCCGATCAACGGCGGCGGCATCCTGTTCGCCGAGTTCGAGGACAACGCGACGGGCGCCTCGGCGGTCTACCGGGTCGACACGCCCGGGGGCGGCGCCTCGCAGCTGACGAGCGGCTTCTTCTCGGCCGCCTCGCCGACGCCGGAGGCCAACCTGGCGCACTTCGGGTTCGCGGGGAAGGTCCATGCGTCCGACGCCGGCCCCTCGATCTGGATGCTCCCCTGGGCGGGCGGCGACACGACCAACGCGGCCGTCATCGCGGCGCGCAACCCCGGACAGACGTACCTGGGGGGCAGCCGGTTCGCGCACTCGGGAAGCCGGATCCTGTACAGCTCGGACACGCTTTCGGTGCCGTTTCCGAAGTTCTCCTACCGGGACGCCGAGAACTTCAACTCGCCGCCGATCGGCCTCATCCAGGCCGGCGCGCTGACGATCAACGGTTATCCGAACCCGGCCTGGGGCCCCGACGTGAACGCGGACGGGTTCCCCGACTCGGTGGTCGCGCGCGAATTCCAGTTCTTCGGGATCAACGCGTTCCAGCAGTCGACCGGGCTCTGGAAGTTCCCGACGAACGTGGCGTCGGCCTCGGCCCTCCCGTTCCTGGCGGACACGGCCGCCGCGGAGCCTGACTGGTCGGCCGACGGGCAGTACATCGTCTTCGCGAAGAAGAACGACATCTCGGGCGACCGGGACATCTGGATCATCAACGCCGGGTCGAGCAATCCCGCCGACGAGGTCCGCATCACGTCGGGTCCCGCCGACGACTCCCATCCCCGGTTCTCCGAGGACGGATCGAAGATCTACTTCGTGTCGAACCGGGCCGACCGCTACGGTCTGAACGGGATCTTCGACACGGAGCGCCGCGGCACGAACATCTGGAGCGTCTCCCGATTTGACGAACCCTAGGCTCGATCGCGGCGGGGACGCCTTGCGCGGCGGCCCCGCCGCCGGCCGACCATGAATCCGACCGAACTCTCCAAGCTCAGCTTCAACACCCTCTGCGTCCACGGCTCCGGAGGCGTCGATCCACAGACCGGAGCCGTCTCCGTTCCGATCTACCAGAGCAGCACGTTCGCGTTCCACGACGCCCAGGAAGGCGCCGACATCTTCGCCGGGAAGCGCCAGGGCTACTTCTACACGCGGCTCGGGAACCCGACCGTCGCCGCCCTCGAGCGGGAGATGGCCTTCCTCGAGCGCGGCGAGGCGGCCCTCGCCACGGGGAGCGGGATGGCGGCCACGGCCACCGTGGTCTTCGCCCTCTGCAGCGCCGGCGACAACCTCGTGGCGTCGCGGACGCTGTACGGCGGGACGCACAAGCTCTTCCAGGAACAGCTCCCGCGGCTCGGCATCGAGGTCCGCGAGGTGGACGCGAACGACGCCGACGCGGTCGACCGCGCGATCGACGAGCGGACCCGGGTCCTCTTCGTCGAGACTCCCGCGAATCCGACGCTCGACATCATCGATCTCCGGGCCATGGCGGCGCTCGCGAAGCGGCGCGGAACCCTCCTCGCCGTCGACAACACGTTCGCGACGCCGTTCTACCAGCGCCCGCTCGAGCTGGGCGCCGACCTCGTGATCCACAGCGCGACGAAGTACATCGGCGGACACGGCGACACGGTCGCCGGCGTGATCGTCGGCCACGAGGAGCTGATCGGGCGCGCGCGCTCCGAGATCCTCCGCGACATGGGCGGGATCGTGAGCCCGTTCAACGCGTGGCTCCTCCTCCGGGGCCTCAAGACCCTCCCGGTCCGCATGGAGCGGCACTCGTCCAACGCGCTCGAGATCGCGCAGTTCCTGAACTTCCACCCCAAGGTGGCGCGGGTCTGGTATCCGGGGCTCCGCACGCATCCGCAGCACGAGATCGCGCTCCGCCAGATGAACGGCTTCGGCGGCATGATCGCGTTCGAGATGAAGGGGGGGTACGCCGCCGGCGTCGCCCTCATGGACCACGTCAAGCTCCTGACGCTCGCCGTGAGCCTCGGCGACTGCGACACGCTCATCGAGCATCCCGCGTCGATGACGCATTCCACGTACTCGCAGGCGGAGCGCGAGGCGAACGGCATCTCGGAGGGCCTGGTGCGTCTGTCGGTCGGCATCGAGGGCGTGGACGACCTCATCGCCGACCTGGATCAGGCGCTGGCCACGGTGCCGGATTGACCCCGGACGTCGCGCGGCCCCCCGCGCCGGCCGGGCGCGGCCTCTTCCTCTGGTACTGGCTCCCCGTGTTCCTCTACATCGGGCTGATCTTCACGATGTCCTCGATCCACGGATCCTCGATCCCCACGTTCTTCCCGAACGTGGACAAGCTCGAGCACTTGTTGGAGTATTCCCTCTTCGGTCTCCTGGCGGGACGGGCGATCCGCTTCACCATGGGCGGGACCCGCCGCGCGCGGGCGGCGTGGGCGACGCTCGCGTTCTGCGCCGTGGTGGCCGCGCTCGACGAGCTCTACCAGAAGCGCGTCCCGGGGCGGAGCAGCGATCCCCGGGACTGGCTCACCGACGTGCTCGCGGTCTCGCTGGCGATCGCGCTGACCCAGATCGTCAGCGCGCGGTCGATCACGCGGGCGAAGGCGGCCCGCGGAGAGGACGAAACGAAGACGCGATGAAATTCCAGGCGCCGAAGGGCACGCGCGACATCCTGCCGGGGGAGTCGGAGGCGTGGGCCGCGGTCGAGCATTCCGCGCGCGACACGATGGCGCGGTACGGCTACCGCGAGGTGCGGACGCCGATGTTCGAGGCGACCGACCTCTTCGTGCGCGGCGTCGGCGCGTCGACCGACCTCGTCCGAAAGGAGCTCTACACCTTCGAGGACAAGGGCGGGCGCTCCATCACGCTCCGGCCCGAGATGACGGCGCCGCTCGTCCGCGCGTACCTCGAGCACTCGCTGGGGCACGGCCAGCCGATCGCGCGGTTCGCCTACATCGGCCCCATGTTCCGCTACGAGCGCCCCCAGGCGGGCCGGTACCGGCAGTTCCAGCAGATCGGCGCCGAGCTCTTCGGTCCGGGCGGTCCCGCCGCGGACGCGGAGATGATCGATCTTTTCGTGGCCATCTTGAAGAACGCCGGGATCGGCGAGGTATCCGTCCTCCTCAACTCGCTGGGCGACGGAGCCTGCCGGCCGCAGTACCGGGACGCCCTCCGGAGCTATTTCCAGGCGAACGCGGACCGCCTCTGCGGCGACTGCTCGGAGCGGCTCCGGACCAACCCGCTCCGCATCCTCGACTGCAAGAACCCGGCCTGCCAGCCGGTGATCGCGGGCGCGCCCAGCGTGCTCGACGGCCTCTGCGATTCCTGCCGCGAGCACTTCGAGGGCGTGAAGGCGGCGCTCACCGCGCTCGCGATCCCGTTCGAGATCGCGCCGCGTCTCGTGCGCGGCCTCGACTACTACACGCGGACGGTCTTCGAGGTGCACGCGGGCGGGCTCGGCGCGCAGAACGCCGTCGGCGGCGGCGGGCGGTACGACGACCTCGTGAAGGAGTTCGGCGGTCCGCCGACACCGGCCATCGGGTTCTCGATCGGGGTCGACCGTCTCCTGATGGCGGCATCGGCGGCCGGCGCCGCGGCGGACGGCGACGCGCTCGCCCGGCCCGACGTCTGCGTCGTCGCGCGGGAGCCGGCGGCGCTCGCCGAGGCGCTCCGCGTCGCGCGCGACCTGCGCGGCGGGGCCGGCGCTCCGCCGGACGCGCGCCTCACGGTCGTCGTCGACCTCACGGGCCGGAGCCTGAACGCGCAGATGAAGTGGGCGTCGAAGACCGGCGCCCGTCACGTCGTCTTCGTGCCGTCCGACGCCGACGGCTACGCGCTCCGGAACATGGAGGCCGGAGCCGACGAGCCGCGCGCCGCCGGCGCCGCGGCGCTGCGCGCATTCCTGCTCGAGCGCCGCGTCCAGGGGGAGGGGCGATGATCGAAGCGCTCGGCGGCCGGAAGCGCACCCATCGCTGCGGCGATCTCCGTCCCGAGCTGGCGGGGACCCGCGCGCGCCTCATGGGCTGGGCGCATCGCGTCCGGGACCACGGCGGCGTGCTCTTCCTCGACCTCCGGGACCGCTACGGCGTCACGCAGGTCGTCTTCCGCCCGGAGAAGCTGAACGAGCGGACGATGGAGGAGGCGCGCTCGATCGGGAGCGAGTGGGTCGTCCTCGTGGAGGGAACGGTCCTCCGCCGCCCGAAGGGGAGCGAGAACGACGAGCTGCCGACCGGCGGGATCGAGGTCGAGGCCGACGGACTCGCGATCCTGAACACGAGCAAGACGCCCCCGTTCCCGATCGACGACGCGGTGCCGACGGCGTCCGAGGACCTGCGCCTCCGCTACCGGTATCTCGACCTCCGCCGCGCGGCGCTCCGCGACCACCTGGTCTTCCGGCACGCGATGACGCGGAGCGTGCGCGAGCACCTCTCCGAGCAGGGCTTTCTCGAGATCGAGACCCCGCTCCTGGTGAAGCCGACGCCCGAGGGCGCGCGCGACTTCGTCGTGCCGGCGCGCGTCCACCCGGGGAAGTTCTACGCGCTCCCGCAGTCGCCGCAGCTCTACAAGCAGATCCTCATGGTCTCGGGCTTCGACCGGTACTTCCAGATCGCGCGCTGCCTGCGTGACGAGGACCAGCGGGCCGACCGGCAGCTCGAGTTCACGCAGATCGACCTCGAGATGTCGTTCGTCTCCGAGGACGACGTCTTCGCGGTGGTGGAGGGGATGCTCGAGTCGGTCTTCCGCCGCGACCTGGGACGGGAGCTCAAGGTGCCCTTCCCGCGCATCACGTACCGCGAGTCGATGGAGCGCTACGGGAGCGACAAGCCCGACCTCCGCATCCCGTTCGAGATCAAGGACGTCACGGCCGTCGCCGGGGAGAGCGCGTTCCAGGTCTTCCGCGGGGCGAAGGAGGGCGGACCGGCCACCATGACCGGCGCGCTCGCGGTCCCGGGCCAGGCGACCGCGTCCCGGAAGGAGATCGACGCCTGGGAGGCGGCGGCCAAGGGCGCCGGCGCGGCCGGGCTCGCGTGGGCGCGCGTGAAGGCGGGCGGCCTCGACGGCGGCGTCGCGAAGCATTTCGCCGGGGATCTCGCGGGACGGCTGATCGCGTCCGCCGGCGCGTCCGACGGCGATCTCCTCCTCCTCGCGTCGGGGAAGCGCGCCACGGTCCAGCGCGCGCTCGGGCTCGTCCGGACGGTGATCGGCGAGGAGAAGTTCACGCTCGACCCCGCCGATTTCCGGTTCCTCTGGGTCCACCAGTTCCCGCTCTTCGAGCGCGACGAGGAGCGGAACGCGTGGGTGCCGGCGCACCACATCTTCACGATGCCGCTCGACGAGCACATCGCGCTGATCGAGAGCGATCCGGGCCTCGTCCACGGCCAGCTCTACGACCTCGCGGCGAACGGGAACGAGCTCGCGTCGGGGAGCATCCGGATCCACCGGAAGGACATCCAGGAGCGGGTCATGCGCGTGATCGGGATGGAGCCGGAGGAGCTGAAGGCCAAGTTCGGATTCCTCCTCGAGTCGTTCGAATACGGCGCGCCGCCGCACGGCGGGATCGCGCTCGGCCTCGACCGTCTCGTCGTCCTCTTCCACGGCGGCGACTCGATCCGCGACGCGATCGCGTTCCCGAAGACCGCGAGCGCCACGTCGCTCATGGACGGGGCGCCGGCCCCGATCGACCCGGCCGACCTCCGGGAGCTCCACCTCCGCTTCACGGCCGACTGACCGGGCCGGGATCGCCGGCCCGGCGGAGGGCGCGGGCCACCCGCTCCCCGGTCTGGCACCCAATCTGCATTTCGGAAGGAGCGTTCGGGCGGGGGTATTGACTTCCCCCCGGGGACCTCCTAGCCTCCGGAATGGCTCCGCGGGGCTCCGTGGGGCCCGCGAACATACTAATTTGCAATATTACAACCACTTAGCTCCACCTCACCGCCTCCTCCGGGAGGCACGAACCGACGACGGGCAGGCGACCGCCGGTCGAGGGCTGGCCGGCGGCGATTGGCCGCCCGACGCGGCACGAACCGCCCGCTCCCCCCGGCGCATCCATCCCGGAATCCGGCGCTCCGCCCTCGCGGCGCTCCTCGTCGCGGCGGCGGCCGGGTGCGGGCACGCCAACGTTCCGTGTCCGACCCCGACGACCGATCTCGACCGGCATCGCGAGGAGTCGATGGACGCCCAGGACGAGGTCGGCCGGGCCGCGGAAGAGATGCGCGCGCTCGCCGCGCGGCGCGACTCCGCCCTGGCGCGGGCGACGGCCGCGGCCGCGGCGCTCGACTCGCTCGACCGGCCGCGGACCGGGTCCGCGGGCCGATGAGGAGGGCGGCGATGCTCCTCGCGGCGGCGATCGGGATCACGGCGGCGGGCTGCGGGAAGCCGGTCCTCCGCGTCGCCGACGCGTCGCTGGGCGACTACTACACGCCGGAGGAGTTCAAGCGGTTGAGGCAGGAGCAGCGGGACGAGTACTGCAACGAGCTGGCGCTCCAGGACTCGACGTACCGGGACGAGATCCGGGAGGCGAAGGACGCCCTGGCCGCGCTCGAGCTCAGGCGGGCGCCGCTCGCCCGCGCGGCCGACTCGCTCGCGGCGCGGGCCGACTCGCTGAGCGCGCTCGTGGCCGCGGCGCCGCCGGCGCCGGTCGCGACGAGCGCGACGGGGGCCGCGACGCACCGGGTACTCCCCGGCGAGTCGCTCTGGAGGATCAGCAGGCAGGACGACGTGTACGGCGCGGGGCATCTCTGGCGGCGTCTCTACGACGCGAACCGGGACCGCATCGGGAACCCCGACCTCATCCATCCGGGACAGGAGATCCGCATACCACGATGAATCCGAATCCGACCGAGACCGTCCGCCAGGTGGCGATCGACGACGTCGATCCGCTCTCGCTGTTCGGACGCAACGACTCCAATCTCCGGCTCGTCGAGCGGAGCTATCCGGTGCACGTCACGTACCGCGACGGGAAGCTCTCGGTGAAGGGGGACGCCGCGGCCGTGGACGAGGTGAGCGCGATCCTGACGACGCTGGCCGACCTGGTCCGGCGCGGGGCCGTGCTCGAGGAGCACGACGTCCACAACTTCATCGGCCTGACCGACGCGAAGGACCGCGAGCAGTCGCGCTCGCTCTACGAGAAGCCGGTCCTCTTCACGTTCGACAAACGGACGATCCGCGTGAAGACGCTCGGCCAGGCGCGGTACGTCGCGGCGCTCCAGCGCCACGACATCGTCTTCGCGATCGGACCGGCCGGCACGGGGAAGACGTACCTCGCCGTGGCCGCCGCCGTGAACGCGCTCAAGGCGCGCCAGGTGGAGCGGATCTTCCTGGTCCGTCCCGCCGTCGAGGCGGGGGAGAGCCTCGGGTTCCTCCCCGGCGACATGAAGGAGAAGGTCGATCCGTACCTCCGCCCGCTCTACGACGCGCTGAACGACCTCCTCTCCTACGAGAAGATCCGCCGCTTCCTCGAGCTCGGCGTGATCGAGGTGGCGCCGCTCGCGTACATGCGGGGCCGCACGCTCAACAACGCATACGTGATCCTCGACGAGGCGCAGAACACGACCGTCGGGCAGATGAAGATGTTCCTGACCCGCCTCGGATACGGATCGAAGGCGGTCATCACGGGCGACGTGACGCAGATCGACCTGAGCGCCCAGCATCCGTCCGGGCTGGTCGAGATCCAGAAGATCTTGAAGTCGGTCCCGGACCTCGCGTTCGTCTACCTGAACGAGCGCGACGTCGTCCGCCATCACCTCGTCCGGGAGATCATCCGCGCGTTCGACGAGCACGTGCGCGCCGAGGGGAACGGCGCGGCGAACGGCGGCGGGTCGGGCGGGCCGGGGGGCAACCGTGGCCGCTGAGAAGCTCCAGGTCCTCGAGCCGCGCCGGAAGAAGGAGCGGCGCCCGTTCGCCGTCCGCGTCGCGCGCCTCTTCGGGCCCCGGTTCCGCCGGACGGCGCTCTTCGCCGGCTTCCTGGCGTTCTCGTGCCTCCTCTTCCCGCGCGATCCGGCGTTCGAGGTGATGACGCTCCGCGAGGGGTTCCCCGCGAAGCGGGACCTGATCGCGCCGTTCCAGTTCTACCTCCTCAAGGACAGGGACCGCCTGCGCGAGGAGCTGACCGACGCGGAGCGCCGCGTGAGCCCGGTCTATTCGGTCGATCCCACGGTGGCCGAGGAGGCGCACGCGCTCCTCGACTCGCTCCGCGCGTCCGACCTGGCGGGCTCCGGCGCCCGCGGCCTCGAGCGGCTCCGCGACCTCGGCCTCTCCGCCGAGGCGGCGCGCACGCTCGCGGGACCCGACGGCAAGCGGATCGTGGTGCTGGCGCTCCGGATCGAGGAGGAGACCCACCATCCGGGGCTCCTCCCCGACCTCGCGAGCGCGCGCGCCGCGACGGACGCCCCGGCGATCCAGATCGACCGCGACGGGCTCCGCTACCCGACGGCGTGGGGATCGCTCCACGACGTGCTCTCGCTCCGCGACATCGCGTGGGAGGAGGGGCAGCGCGCGTTCCCGAGCCGCCCCGAGGCGACGCAGGCGCTGGCCGAGCTGGTCGCCGCCACGGTCCTCCCGAACCTCCGGTACGAGGCGACGGCGACCGAGCGGCTCCGCGCCGACGCGCGGAACGCCGTGAACCCGTACGACGGGCTGGTCCGGAAGGACGAGAAGATCATCGGGAGCCACGAGATCGCGACCGCGGAGCACATCCGGAAGCTCGAGTCGCTGAGGGCGTGGCGCGCGCGTCTCGGCCAGACGCCCTCGCTCGCGAACGACCTCCCGGGAGTCCTCGGCCGCGTGGCGCTCCTCGCCTTCCTGATGCTCGGCTTCCTCGCGTACCTGAAGCTCCATCACGGCGAGGTCTACCGCGACACGAACCAGCTCTTCCTGCTCGCGACGCTCTGCGCGCTCGTGCTCGGCGTGGGGTGGGTCGTCGTGAACCAGATCCGCGGCTACGAGATGCTGATCCCGATCACGGTCCTCTCGTTGACGGCCGCGCTCCTCTTCGGGAACGCGCTCGCCTTCGCGGCGACGCTGGTCGCCTCGCTCTACGCCGGGGTCGTCTTCGGTCTCGGGCTCCCGTTCCTGACCGGGAGCGCGCTGGCCGGCATCGCCGCGATCGCGAGCGCGACCGGCGTGCGCCGGCGCCGCGACTTCTACCGGCCGCTCCTGGTGGTCGCCCTCGCGTACGTCGTCGCGATCGGCGCGATGGGGCTCGTGGACGGCGCACGATGGGACGTGCTGCTCCGCCGCTCGGCCTGGGGCGCCGCCTCGGGCATCGCGTCGGTGCTGGCCGTGACGATCTTCCTGCCGCTCCTCGAGGGGCTCTTCACGGTCACGACCGACATCACCCTCCTCGAGCTGGCCGACCTGAACCGCCCGATCCTCCGCCGCCTGATGCTCGAGGCGCCGGGGACGTACCACCACAGCCTCGTCGTGGGGAGCCTCTCCGAGGCGGCCGCCGCGGCGATCGGCGCGAATCCGCTCCTCGCGCGCGTGGACGCGTACTACCACGACATCGGGAAGATCGAGAAGGCGGAGTACTACGGCGAGAACCAGTCGGGGGCGCGGAGCCGCCACGAGAAGCTCTCGCCGACGATGAGCTGCCTCATCGTCGAGGCGCACGTGCGCGAGGGCGCCGAGATCGCACGGAAGGAGAAGCTCCCGCGCGCCATCATCGACGGGATCCTCGAGCACCACGGGACGACCCTGATGAGCTTCTTCTACCAGAAGGCGCTCGGGCAGGACCCGGAGACCGAGGAGCGCGACTTCCGCTACCCCGGGCCGAAGCCGCGGTCGAAGGAGACCGCCATCTTGATGCTCGCCGACGCCGTCGAGGCGACGGCGCGGTCGCTCACCGACCCGACGCCGAGCCGCATCCGCGGCGTCGTGACGCGCATGCTCGACGCGCGCGTGAAGGACGAACAGCTCGATGAAAGCCCGATCACGTTCGAAGACCTCGCGAAGATCCGGGAGAGCTTCATCCCGATCCTCACGGCGCTCTTCCACGCGCGCGTCCACTACCCGGGGAGCCCGGCCGTCCTCGAGGAGCGACGTCGCGGTCCCGCCGACGACGGTCGCGAGCACGGGGAGCGGGGCCGGTATAAGGTCGACAACTCTTAGGGCCTTGGTCCGGGACGCGCTCCGCCTCCTCGGCCGGCCCCGGGCCACGGCGTCGATCGTCCTCACCGACGACGGGACCATCCGCGCGCTGAACCGCGACTACCGCGAGTCGGACCGCGCGACCGACGTCCTCTCCTTCCCGCTGGCCGATCCCGCGGCGCGCGACGACCCCGGCGCGCGGGTCTTCCTGGGCGAGATCTACGTCTCGCTCGAGACCGCGCGGGCGCAGGCGCGGGCGGCCCGGCGGCCCTTCGCGCGCGAGGTGGCGCACCTCACGGTGCACGGGCTCCTCCACCTGCTCGGGCACGACCATCCGTCGCCCGCGGCGCGGCGGCGCATGGCGGCGCTCGAGGCGCGGCTCCTCCGCGCGCTCCGTCCCCGGATCGAGTCGCTGGCCCGCTGAACGGCCGCCCCGGACGTGGCGGCGGCACGCCCGGAAGTGGTACCATGGCGCGATGTTGAGCCGTCTCCGCACCTACTTCCTGACGGGCCTGCTCGTCCTCGCGCCGGTCGCGATCACCGCGTACGTCATCTGGCGCCTCTTCCTCTTCACCGACCACCTGGTCGGGACCACGCTCCGCGGCGGCTACCTCCACCCGGGCGGCATTCCCGGCTTCGGCTTCGTCACCGTGCTCCTCCTGATCACCGCGACCGGCGCGCTCGCGAACAACTTCCTCGGCCGCCAGCTCGGCAAGATGCTCGAGTCGGCGCTCCTCCGGGTGCCGTTCCTCCGCGGGCTCTACTCCACGCTGAAGGAGATCGGGGAGGCGATCCTGAGCGACCGGCGCCAGGCGTTCCAGCGCGTCGTGCTCGTGCCGTACCCGTCGCCCGGCAGCTACACGATCGGCCTCGTCACGTCGCCGCCGCCGCAGGTGCTCCAGGACGCGGCGGGGAAGAAGCTCCAGGGCGTCTTCATCCCCACGCCGCCGAACCCGACGACCGGACCGCTCCTCTACTACCCGGAGGAGGAGCTGATCGAGACGACCATCCGGGTCGAGCAGGCGATCAAGATGGTGATCTCGGCGGGCGTCGTCGTGCCCGGCGACGTGGTCTCGACCCTGGGGGCGGCGGCGACCGGCGCGACCCCGCCGAAGGCGTCGTAGCGTGGCGATCGTCGAGACCGAGGCGCTGGTGATCCGGTCCTACCGGCTCGGCGAGACGAGCCTGATCGTGAGCCTCTACACGCGGGAGTTCGGGCTCCTCCGCTGCGTGGCCAAGGGGGCGCGCGGGCCGAAGAGCCGCTTCGGCGCGGCGCTCGAGCCGGGCGTCCGGCTCCGCGCCGTGGTCTACCGGAAGCTCTCGCGCGATCTCCAGCTCCTCTCCAAGGCCGACATCCTCGGCTACTGGCCCGCGCTCTGGGAGGACCCCGACCGCTTCGCGCGGGCGGGCGCCGTGCTCGAGTTCCTCGAGCGCGCGGCGTACGGCGAGTCGGGCGATCCCGAGCTGATCGACCTCGCCGTCGAGACGCTCGCGGCCATGGCGGCGGCGCCGGCCGGGGCCCTCGAGCCGATGCTCCGCGCGTTCGAGATCCAGGCGTGCCGCCGGCTCGGCTACGCGCCGGAGCTGACCCGCTGCCTCTCGTGCCGGCGACCGCTCGCCCAGGGGGGCCTCTTCCATCCCGTGAAGGGCGGCCTCCTCTGCGGCGATCCGTGCGGCGACGACGGCGGCTCCTTCCGCCTCTCCGAGCGCGCGCGGCGGACCCTCGAGGCGCTGGCGGAGCACCCGGTCGCGTCCGTGGCGGGATGGGCGATCGAGCGGTACCCGGGTCCCGAGGTGTCGAAGGCGATCGAGCGGTTCCTGACCGCGCACCTCGAGCGCTTCGAGGGACTGAGGGCGCAGCGCGTCGGCGAGGCGATGGCGCGCTACGCGGGAGGTGCCGCGTGAGCGCGGGCCGCCCCGAAGCCCCCCGGACGTTCCAGGAGATCCTCCTCCGGCTCGAGCAGTACTGGTCGGACCAGGGGTGCACGCTCCTCCAGCCGTACGCCGGCGAGGTCGGCGCGGGGACGTTCAACCCGGCGACTTTCTTCCGCGTGCTCGGCCCCGAGCCGTGGAACGCGGCGTACGTGGAGCCGTCGCGACGCCCGAAGGACGGCCGATACGGGGAGAATCCGAACCGGCTCCAGAACTTCTACCAGTACCAGGTGGTCCTGAAGCCGTCCCCCGAGGACGTGCTCGAGAAGTACCTCGACAGCCTCCGCTGGATCGGGATCGACCTCGAGCGGCACGACGTGCGGTTCGTGGAGGACGACTGGGAGTCGCCGACGCTCGGCGCCTGGGGACTCGGCTGGGAGGTCTGGCTCGACGGGCAGGAGATCACGCAGTTCACGTACTTCCAGCAGGCGGGCGGCTTCGACCTCGATCCGATCACCGCCGAGATCACGTACGGCATCGAGCGGATCGCCTGCTACCTCCAGGGGGTCGAGCGGATCATGGACCTCCAGTGGTCGCGCGGCCACCGCTGGGACGACCTCTTCCTGAAGGGCGAGGTCGAGTGGTGCCACTTCAACTTCGAGCAGTCGAACGCCGCGCTCCTCTTCGAGCAGTTCGAGAAGTACGAGGCGGAGGCCATGCGGCTCCTCAAGGCGGGTCTCGTGCTCCCCGGCTACGACTACGTCGTGAAGTGCTCGCACGTCTTCAACCTCCTCGAAGCGCGTGGCGCCATCAGCGTCACCGAGCGCGTCGGGACGATCGCGCGCGTGCGGAAGATGGCGCGGACGGCCGCCGGCGCCTACCTGAGGCAGCGGGAGGAGATGGGCCATCCGCTCCTCCGCGGCGGCCAGGCTCCGGGCGCCCCGGGCGCGGCGCCTCCCACGGCGCCTGCCGCGCCGACGCCGAAGAAGGGCCGGAAGGAGCGCCGTGGCTGAGACGCTCCTGCTCGAGATCGGCTGCGAGGAGATCCCCGCCTCGTTCCTCGGCCCGGCGCTCGAGGAGCTTGCGCGCCTCGCCGAGGAGCGCCTGGCCGAGGCTCGGATCGCTCACGGCGCCGTCCGCTCGTATTCCACGCCGCGCCGGCTCGCGCTCCTGATCGAGGGCGTGACCGACCAGAGCGACCGCGAGGTGGACGTCTTCGGCCCGCCCGTGAGCGTCGCGTTCGACGCGAAGGGGGAGCCGACGCCGGCCGCGCAGGGCTTCGCGAAGAAGGTCGGGCTCCCGGTCGGCGCGATCGGCCGGAAGCCGGGCGCGAAGGGGGGCGACGTGCTCTGGGCGCGCGTCCACGAGCAGGGGAACCCGGCCGCCACGGTGCTCCCCGCGCTGATCGCCTCCTGGATCGAGTCGGTCCACTTCCCGAAGACCATGCAGTGGAACGGGACCGGCCGGTTCGCCCGGCCGATCCGCTGGATCGTCGCGCTCCTCGGCGACCGGGAGCTCCCGGTCGCGACGTTCGGCCTCAAGGCCGGGCGGATGAGCCGCGGGCACCGCATCCACGCGCCCGGCTGGTTCGAGATCGAAAGGCCGGGCGACTACGTGAAGGCGCTCCGCGACCGCGTGGTGATGGTCGAGGGGGCGGAGCGCGTCGCCGCGATCCGCGCCGAGCTCGCGCGCGCCGCGGCGGCGCTCGGCGGCGCTCCGGTCGACGACCCCGGGCTCCTCGAGGAGGTGGCGAATCTCGTCGAGTGGCCGGAGGCCGTCGTCGGGTCGTTCGACGCGTCCTACCTCGCGCTCCCGCGCGCCGTGGTCGTCACGGCGATGCGGGCGCACCAGCGCTACTTCGCCGTGGAGGCGAAGGACGGGGCGCTTCTCCCGAACTTCGTGATGATCCGGAGCGGGCGTGGCGCCGGCGCGGACGAGATCCGGCGCGGCACGCAGGCCGTGCTGCGCGCGCGCCTCGAGGACGCCCGCTTCTACTGGGACAACGACCGGAAGGCGGGCCTCGAGGCCAAGGTGGAGTCGCTCCGCGGGATCGTCTGGCACGAGCGGCTGGGGACGATCCACGACCGGACGATGCGGATCGTCCAGGTCACGGAGGACCTGGCCCGGACGCTCGATCCGGGCGCGCGGAACGCGGCGTCCCGGGCGGCGTATCTCTGCAAGGCCGACCTGGCGTCGGAGATGGTCCGCTCCGGGAAGGAGTTCGCCACGCTCCAGGGCGTCATCGGCGCCGAGTACGCGCTCGCCTCGGGAGAGCCGCCCGCGGTCGCGACCGCGATTCGCGAGCATTATCTCCCGCAGGGGCCGTCCGATCCGCTCCCCGCGTCGCCCGAGGGAATCCTCGTCAGCCTCGCCGACCGCCTGGAGGCGATCGTCGGCGCCTTCCGCGCCGGCCTCGAGGTGAGCGGCTCGCAGGATCCGTACGGCCTCCGGCGCGCCGGGAACGGGATCGTCCGGATCCTGCTCGAGAAGCGCTACCGGCTCGACGTCGTCGCGAAGGCGGCGTGGGTCGACGGCCTCTTCGAGAAGGCGGGGATCGCGCGGCACGGCGAGGCGTCGTTCGCCGAGTTCTGGGCGCAGCGCCTCGAGAGCGCGCTCGCCGACGCGGGCGTGCCGTACGACACGGCCGCCGCGGTGCTCGGAGTGCGGCCCGGCGATCCGCTCGACGTGCTCGCGCGGGCGCGCGCCGTGGACGAGATCCGGAAGAGCGACGACTTCGAGGCGCTGATGGTGGGGTATCGGCGCGCGGCGAACATCCTCCGCTCGGCCGCGCCCGGGGACCTCGAGGAGTCGGGGCAGCCGCTCGCCGAGCGCGCGGAGAATTTCGGGGAGAAGGCGGAAGCCGACCTCCATCTCGAGACGAAGATGGCCCGGCAGGCTGTAGAGACCTATTTACAGGCGGATAGCCCCGATTACGCGTCCGCGCTTCGACACCTTCTCCGCCTCCGGCCCGCCATCGACGCCTTCTTCGAGGCCGTGATGGTCATGGCGGACGACGCCGGAACCCGCAGACGCCGCTTGGGACTTCTACTTGCGGTGCGCCAGACCTTCCTCCGGATCGCCGATTTCTCGGCCCTCCCGACCGCTCCAGGTCAAAAATCCGTTTGACATTAGCGGGTTTTTCCCCTATACTGGCGCGGTAAAGGAGGCAAAATAGTTTGCCCCCTGACAGCCGCAACCGCTAGAACCGATTGAAATTACAGCGAATGCACGACATCGCGAGGGCTGACGGTGCGGCTCATTTCGTCTTTGGGGGCTATTCCACCCGACTTGACGCCTGACGGATAAAACTGACGTACGAAGGGGGTGAGAGGTACCGGCGGCTTCGTTTCTACATCTTTGAAATAAAATAAGTTAAACCACTTCAACTAACTGAAGAAAACGAAGAAAGGAGGTCGGTAACGGCTGCGAACGAGGTCGCCCAACATGCTCGAGCACTGTCCCGACGAGCGGGCGATCTCCGAAGCATCACTCCAGGCTCAACGAGAAGTACAGAAGCCCGTGAATTTCGGTTCCAGAAAGTCTAGTCCTCCCGATCAAGGACTCCGTGTCAGGAAAATCTAAGGAGGATGTGAACATGCGGAAAACCCTCATCGCCATGCTGGGCCTCGCGGCCATCTGCGCTTGGGCGTTGCCTGCCTTCGCGGATGCCCCGGGTGACCCGCCCAAGGTCCAGGAGTACGCGCCTCTCGACAGGCGTGCTGGTCCTATGGGAACGCTGGCACAGAACGGGAACTACACGGCGACGCTGAGCGGTACCGTGATCAACAACGCGTCGGCGACGAGCACGTGGTTCCTCTATCCGGGCGCCTGCCAGCAGCGAGCGCTCGGGACCTGGGCTCCGGCGACGGCCATCGTGGCCGACAGCCTCGATACGTACGCGACCGGCACGGCCGGCAGCTACGTGCCGACCGATCTCTCGCTGAAGGAAAAGCTGTGGCACGTGGTGACGTCGGCGGTCGATCCGGCCCAGCGGCCGACGATCCTCAACGGCACCGGATCGCTCTGGTGCGGCAAGTACGATGCGAACTGGGTCGTGAAGGTCGGCTACCCGAACCTCACGTACCAGATTCTCTACATCGACACGGGCGCGCACGCGGCCAACTACGCGCTCACCTTCAAGCAGAACCAGAGCAGCGAGCAGAACTACGACTACGTCTACCTGATCGGCGGCGACCCGACGATCCCGGACGCGATGGGCAACCTCCGCTCCAAGTTCGACGAGGCGATCTCGTCGGGCTCGAGCGGCGGCTCGAACCTGCTCGTCGCGTGGACGGGCTCGATCCAGGTCAGCACGCCGGGCGCGACCAGCATCTCGGTCTTCCCGGCGAGCATCGTCGGTAGCGGCACGGCCCAGCCGGATGCGATCGTTCCGGTGACCGTGAACATGAACAACAAGTACCGCGACCTGTACTTCCTCTTCTACGCCGACTGTCTCTTCTCGAACGAAGACGGCCTCTGGCCGCTCGGCCACGGCTGCATCCTGGACGACGTCTCGACCAGCGACAACGGCGCCATCTTCACCGACGGCACGGCGCCGACGGTGGGCACCGACGGCGGCTACTCCGGGACCGAGCTCCAGGGCACGTACGGCTCGCAGGGCTACATCGCGGCGCGCGTCGCGCCGGGCACCGGCGAGCTCTGGCAGATCGTCGACGGCGGCTTCGCGGCCACCGCGGACAACTGCTCGCTCCAGAAGAACGATACCGCGGACCACTTCTTCTTCGGCGTGGACGCGGGTACCAAGAAGACCATCCCCGGCCAGTACAACACGGTCGTGTCGTGCACCTTCCCGGTCCCGGCCGGGGCGGCGTCGATCCTGGCGAACTGGGGTGAGTACCTCGACCTTCCCCGTGGCGCTGGCTACGTCCAGGAGACCGAGTTCCGGTACTTCAAGGACGGATCGTGGACGGGCTGGATCAACAGCTCGCCCTCGGGCGGCGTGATCACCTCGGTCATCAAGACCTGGGTGGTGGACGGGAACGAGCTGGCGGCCGCGGTCCAGGCCGATTCGGTCCAGGTCCGCTACGACCTCCAGTGCATCCCGGCGTTCGCGACCGACCGCGTCAATTGCGGCCAGGTCGACTACGGGATCATGTACGACGATCTCTATCTCCGCGTGCTGACGGGCATTCCGGCACCGCTCCTCGAGGCGTTCCCGAGCGCGGTTCCGCAGTCGATGTTCGTCGACGGCACGATGACCGGTCTGAACTGCACGGTGACTCCGTGCTGGCCGGGCATCCGTGGTTCGGACCTCTCGGGCGGCATCGCCGTGAAGGACAACTTCAACAGCCCGTACGGAGACTCGACGACGGTCGGGATCGCCACCGGTCTGCGGAAGAACGGCATGGGCGTCAACTGGAAGCATGCGTACAGCAAGTCGACGGCCGACGGCGGCCGGATCCTCCTCGCGGGCACGAACGCGGGCTACAACGCCTCGTTCGACACGCCGCGGGCGATCTTCCGCATCTTCGACCCGGCGACGCTCGGGTGGAGCCCGTGGGATTCCACCGAGCTCCCGGTCGACAACCTCCAGGTCTCCGGTATCGACTCGGTCGTGACGTCCTCGTCCGGCGCTCCGGAGTTCCGTCTCACCTGGCCGCCGTTCGACAAGGTCGGCCAGAACCTCCCGGGCGGCTTCACGATCAACGGCGTCGCCGGCTACAGCCAGCTGGCGTTCCTGCCGCGCGGCACCCGGGTGCAGTACTACTTCAAGGCCGTCGATATCAACGGTGGGCAGAGCTACGTGTTCAGCACGTCCCGCGTGGCGAATGAGGTCGAGGACCTCCCGACGCTGCCGGGGAGCGCGAACATCGCTCCGGACATCATCGAGTTCGACGTCCTCCCGCGGAAGTACGCGGCCGGGCACGCCGGCACGCTCCTCGCGGGCAAGTCCAACACGCCGGTCCTGAACCTCGACGGCGCGTACAGCAACTGGGACTACGGCCAGGATCCCGTCACGCAGGCGCTCCGCGGCTTGGGCGTCCGTGCGGACCGGTATCGTCTGACGCAGGGTCTCGACAACGCCGACAACATCGGTGGCCACGAGTTGACCGGACCGCCGGACAGCCAGCGACCGGGCCGGCTCTCGAACTACTTCCCGAACCTCACCGAGTACGGCATCAAGGACTCGCTGGCGAAGTGGTACACCATCATGATCCAGTCGGCGCACGATCGTACGGCCACGCTCGAGAACGAGTCGGATGCCCGGCTCCTCGAAGAGTGGTGGGCGACGGACACGGGGACCAACGGCGGCGATCGTTGCCTCTTCGTGTCGGGTGACGACTACTTCAACGCGCTGGACAACGTGCCCGCGGGCAACCCGGTTGCTCGCCGCAATTCCTACAGCCAGAACGTGCTGGGTGTGAACAGCTCGGTCGGCGCGTGGAACGGCACGGCCTCCAACGCCTATCCGACGGTCGAAGATCGCTTCGCGAATCCGGGTGCCGGTCCGGGTCTCGTCGCCGGGTACACGTACCCGGTCGACGGCGGCTGCCCCGGTCCGAACCGCTTCGACGCGCTCACCAAGGTCGGCCTCTCGACGGCGCAGAACTCCGCGTTCTACCCGCTCTTCTCGGGCGTGACGGACGTGGCCGCGGTGGCGAACATGACCGAGCGTGACCCGGTCACCGACAACGACCGGAACAAGGCTCTTGGCTACGGCTTCTCGATCCAGTTCATCCGGAAGGCGGGAATCCCGACCGGCGCCGCGAACTACGTGCGGTCCGGCGTCCAGGAGCGTATGCAGGTCCTCTACAAGTTCCTCGCGAGCTGCCGCGGTCCGCGGTCGGGCGCGCCTGCTGATACGGCGAAGTGCTGGCCGTGTCCGACGGATGCGAATATGACCGGGAACTGGGCGACTCTGACGGGCTTCCAGACCGGCAGCTACGGTCCGCTCTACGCGATCCAGGACAACCTGGCCGCGACGGGCGTCGAGGTCTCCGATGCTTCCGAGGCCCCGAAGGTGAACCGTCTCGAGGGGAACTTCCCGAACCCGTTCAATCCGCAGACGACGATCAAGTTCACTGCGGCGCAGGCGGGCAAGGTGACGCTGCGGATCTTCAACGTGGGCGGCCAGTTGGTCCGGACGCTCTCCACGAAGGCCGAGGCGGGTGCGAACGAAGTCCGCTGGAACGGCAAGCGTGATGACGGCGCTCAGCTGGCGTCCGGTGTGTACTTCTACAAGATCAAGTTCGCCGACGGCTCCGAGACCGGCAGCCGGATGGCGCTCGTGAAGTAACACTCGCTTCAGGCAGCAGGCAGTGGCGATTGGGCCGCCGGGGGTTTCCCCGGCGGCCTTTCGCTTTCCCCCTCCGCCTCGGGGCCGGGCCCGGCGTGGCGCTTCATGGGTCGCGGGGCATCGAAAGTTGGCCTTGGGCCCTCCAACGGTCCGGCGGCCAACTTACGATGCCCCAACATCCCGTGGGGCCCCGACGGGCGCCCGGGCGGGAGGGGGGAAGAAGAAAGGGTGGCGTGGGGGCGGCTCGGCCGGCGGGGGCCGAGGGGGTGGCCATCCCCGTGACCGAGGCGGGCTTGGCCCAAACCGGGTAGGGGAAAGGCACAAAATCGGTTGACAGGTTTTTCAGCCCGCTGCTAATTTAAGCCCGTCCCCAAGACAACACCCTGACACCTGCCGGTGTACAAGCCAGTCTCCTCGGAGAACGAAATGCCCGCATCCAGTACGTGGCGGAACTTCGCCCGTGTGGCTGTCCCCGCGCTTTGCTGT
>JBLMXB010000003.1:0-23897 GCA_050257555.1 Hyphomicrobiales bacterium
GACTCCGCTCCGGGCCGAAGCGAGCGTACGCGCGCTATCAAGCCGTGCGGCTCCGCGAGGCCGAGCGGGCGCTCGTCGCGCGGGCGGTGCTCACGCTCGCGATCCAGGAGGGGGAGGCGGAGACGTTGCGCGCGCTCGCGCCCGGCACCAGGGTCGCGACGCTCCCGATCGGCGTCGACCTCGCGCGGTTTCGCGAGCCGAGCCCCGCCCGGGGACCGGTCGTCCTCCTGCCCGGCTCCTTCCTCTGGCCCCCCAACGTCGCGGGCGCCGAGCGGTTCCTCGACGACGGATGGCCTCGCGTGCGCGCGCGCCATCCCGGCGCACGGCTCCGCGTCGCGGGGAAGGGCCCGCCGCCCGCGCTCCATGCGGCCGTCGCGCGGGCCGGCGGCGCGGGCGCGGGCGTCGAGCTCCGCGCCGACGTGCCGTCCATGGAGGCGGAGTTGGCCGAGGCGACGGTCGTCGTCGTGCCGCTCTGGGTCGGCGCGGGCGCGCGGGTCAAGATCGTCGAGGCGATGGCCGCGCGCGCGCCGGTCGTCGCGACGCATCTCGCGGCGGAGGGTCTCGACCTCGAGCCGGAGCTCCATTACGTCGCGGCCGAGACGCCGGAGGAGCTGGGCGACGGCGTGGCCCGGCTCCTCGACGAGCCGGCCGAGCGGGACCGGCTCGCGGCGGTGGGCCACTCGCTCGCCGAGACCCGCTGGTCGATCGAGGCGGTCTCGCGCCGGCAGGCGGCCCTGATCGCGGAGGCGCTCGGGATCGGGTAGACTGGAGGGCCGCGGGGCGGGCCGGAGCGCGCAGATCCCGGCACGGGGCGCCGCGTCCACGGAGGGATCGGGAACCCGACTCATGTTCCAGAAGCACCGCCAGCTCTTCGTCACCGCCGTCTTCTTCCTCGACGCGATCGTGATCTTCGCGTCGTGGATGGCCGCGTACTGGCTCCGCTTCGTCGCGCTGCCGCTCGCGGCGCCGCTCGGCGTCCCGCCCGCGCGCGACTACGTCTGGTTCGGCGCGGTCCTCACGCCGGTCGCGCTCCTCGTGCTCCGCTCCCTCCGCATCTACCGTTCGGCGCGCACGGCACGCCTCTCGCAGGAGCTCTGGGCCGTGCTCCAGGGGATGGCGCTCGTCACGGCGCTCGCGGCGCTCGGCTCCTACTTCCTGCGCGGCGAGCTGGCCCGCTCGGTGCTCCTCCTCTTCGCGGTGGTCGCGTCGGCCGCGCTCGTCGTCTCGCGCGTCCTGATCCGCGCGCTCCTCCGCTCCCTCCGCCGCCACGGACGGAATCTCCGCCACGTGCTGATCGTCGGCACGGGGCCGGCGGCGGTGCAGGTGGCGCGGAAGATGGAGCTGCACGCCGACTACGGATTCACCGTGCTCGGCCTCGTGAGCCCGAATCCGGAGGACGTGGGGACGTCCGTGGAGGGGCTCCCGGTGCGCGGCGCGGTGACCGATCTGCCGGAGCTGGCGGAGCGCGAGGCGGCGGATCTGGTCTACCTGGCGCTCGACCGGAGCGAGCACGAAGCCGAGCTCGAGGCGCTGGAGCGGCTCTCCGACTCGACGATCGCCGTGCGGCTCGTGCCCGACCTCGCGCGGGCGTTCACGCTCAATGCGAGCGTCGAGGACTTCGACGGCACGCCGGTCGTGCTCGTGACCGAGAGCCCGGACCAGGGGTGGAACCGGGTCGCGAAGCGCGCGTTCGACCTCGCCTCGGCCGCGATCGGGCTCGTGCTCCTCTCGCCGGTGCTCGCCGCGATCGCGATCTGGGTGAAGCTCGACTCGCCGGGACCGGTCCTCTTCGCGCAGGACCGGGTCGGGCTCAACGGCCGCCGCTTCCGCATGCTCAAGTTCCGCACGATGGTCGCGGACGCCGAGGCGGCCGGCGCCGGATGGACGACGCGCGACGATCCGCGGCGGACCCGCTCCGGCTCGGTCCTCCGCCGGCTCTCGCTCGACGAGCTGCCGCAGCTCTGGAACGTGCTGGTCGGCGCCATGAGCCTCGTCGGCCCCCGCCCCGAGCAGCCGGTCTTCGTGGACCGCTTCCGCGCGCGCATCCCGCGCTACATGCTCCGCCACCACGTGAAGGCGGGGATCACCGGCTGGGCCCAGGTGAACGGGCTCCGCGGCGACACGCCGCTCGACCGGCGCATCGAGTACGATCTCTACTACATCCAGAACTGGTCGATGGGATTCGACCTGAAGATCCTGGCGCTCACCGTCTACCGGCTCTTCCGCGACCCGACCGCGATCTGACCGCGCGGCGAGGAGGCCCATGTCCCTGAGACTGCATGTCGGATGCGGCACCGTCTACCTCGAAGGGTACGTGAACCTCGACGTCGAGGTGCCCGGCTATTCCTTCCTCGCCTCCGAGCGTCCCGACCTCGTCGCGCGGAACCGGACGACCGTCGAGCGCTACTACAAGGTCGAGGAATCGCGCGAGACGCTCGAGCAGGGGCCGCGCGAGCCGCAGTTCTGCGTCGTCGACGCATACGCGCGGATGGACGCGCTCCCGTACCGGCCCGGCACCGTGGACGAGATCCGCTCGGTGCAGTGCCTCGAGCACGTCTCGATGAAGGAGGGGCCGGCCATCCTGCGTCACTGGCACGCGCTCCTCAAGCCGGGCGGCGTGGCGCACGTGGACGTGCCGGACTTCGAGGAGACCGCGCGCCAGCTCCTCGCGCAGCCCGACGAGGCGGCGAAGGAGTGGTACTACCGCCTCGTCTACGGGAGCCAGAAGAACGCATACGCGTTCCACAAGAACGGGTTCAGCCCCGCGCGCCTCGAGCGGCTCCTCCACGAGGCCGGATTCCGCGAGGTGCGGCACGTGCCGAACCGGATCCACTTCTACCCGGTCGCGATCGCCGAAGGCGTGAAGTAGCGGGCGGCCGGTGCGGATCTTCCTCGCCCTCGCCGCGAGCCCGAATCCGACGTTCGCCTCGAACCTCTGGATGGCGAACCTCCACGACCCGCTCGTCCGGATGGGGCACGACGTCGTCCACTGGGACGAGGGGACGCAGCCGCTGTTCGACCTCCCGCCCGACGCGCCCGGGACCGCCGCCGCGCGCGGACGCTACACCGAACGGTTCCTCGACGCGGTGCTCGCGGCCGACCGCGCCGCGCGCCTCGACCTCGTGCTCACGTACGTCTCGGACAGCCACCTCGAGCCCGCGGCGATCGACCGCGTGCGGGAGACCGTGGCGCCGATCGTGAACTTCTTCTGCAACAACGTGCACCAGTTCCATCTCGTGCGCCGGAACGCGCGGCGTTTCTCCGTCTGCCTCGTCCCCGAGCGCGCCGCGCTCCGCGACTACGAGCGGGCGGGCGCGACACCGATCTTCTTCCCGATGGCCGCGAACCCCGACGTCTACCGGCCGCTCGCGCTCCCGCCGCGGTACGACGTCACGTTCGCGGGGCAGCGCTACGCCGACCGTGCCGCGCACGTGCTCGCGCTCCGCGAGGCGGGCGTGGACGCGCACGCGTTCGGCCAGGGGTGGAGCGACGACGGCCCGCCGGCCGGGGCGGGGGCCGCGGGCGCGCCGACCGCCCCGCGCCGCGGCGCCCTCGCGCGCGCCGTCGAGCTCGCGCTCTCGGGACGGAATCCGCTGGCCGCGGCCGACGACCGGCGGCGATGGCGCCGCCTCCGCGACCGCCACCCCGGCGCGCTCCATCCGCCATTGAGCGACGACGGCTACGTCGCGCTCCTGAGCGAGAGCAAGGTGAGCCTCGGCTTCCTCGTGCTCGGCGACACGCACCGGACGCGGCGCCCGCTCCGCCAGGTGCGCCTCCGCGAGTTCGAGGCGCCGATGGCGGGCGCGTTCTATCTCACCGAATACCTCGACGAGATCGCGCTCCACTACGAGATCGGCTCCGAGATCGTCTGCTTCCGCTCGCGCGCCGAGCTGCTCGACCGCTGCCGGTACTACCTGGCGCACGAAGGGGAACGGGAGCGGATCCGGCGCGCGGGACACGCGCGGGCGCGCCGCGACCACACGTGGACGCGGCGGTTCGAGGATCTCTTCGCGGAGCTGACGCGGCGGGGGATCCTGCGCGCGGGGGCGTAGGCGCCCGACGGCGATCGGACGGAATGCCCGTGGCGCCGCGCGGGGTGCTCAGTCGTGGTGTGATCGCTCGACGGCCGTCGAGCCGTTCGACCTCTGGTGCGCTTCTCGGACCGCCAGCCAGCCATCACGGATGATGGAGCCTCGTCGCTGGAGCGCCTCGCTCACGTAATCGCGCTGGCGGGGATCGAAGGGGTGATCCCGGAGCCGTTCCAGGGCGAGCGTGGCGCGCGCCTCCGGGATCAGGGATAGCGCGTAGATCGACTTTCCCGACATGAGGAGGCCTATCTCGCGACCGTGGAGCACTCCATTCGACCACGGGATCTCCGACCAGTAACCGGGATCGCTGGACTCCACCAGATACTGGAACGTTTCCGGCCGGCCTGCCTCGACTACCCCGAGCACCGCTTGGGCGTAGAGCAGCGCCTTGAATTCGGCCCCGTCGACTTCTCCTTGAAATCGATTCCAGATGAAGTCCCGGAGTGAGTCGTAGCCCGCGAGGAGCCCGAGAAATCCCGCCGCCGCCACGGCGTTCGGCCATGATCGTTTGGCGGAAGTATCCCTCAAGGCCTCCAGGAAGTAGGGAAGCGCGCCGGGACCCAGCTCCCGCGCTTCGCGGGCCGGGACACCGAACTCGTACTTGCCTCGAACCAGCCTCGTCGCTCGGGCGCGTAGGTCTACGATTCTTCCGGACGGCTCGACGATCGAGAGCTTCGTCGTGGAGCGGGACGCGCGTCCATGCGAATCGATCGCCGTCCAGGTCACGGAGATCCGGCGGCGCGTGGTAGGAGCGATTCCGGCGACGGTGGCGAGGACGACTCCGGGCCTGATGCGCCCCGACGTCAAGCGGAGCCCGTCGGGAAGGTCGGACACCATGACGAAGGCGGAATCGGCGGGTTCGGAACAAGTGATCGTGGCGGCGATGCTGAATCCCAGACCGGCGACCGTCGAAAACGCCGCGGGAGCGTCGATGCGCGGGGCGGCGTACGCCGTTCCCGAACCGAGCGCCAGGGCGAGCGCGGCCGAGACGACGGCGGCAGACACGATCCGCCTATTCCAGAGACGGTACACCATGGGGATGCCGGCAAGGGTACGCCTCGTCGGGAAGGGTCGTCTACGCGCCGGTCGCGAGGGCGAGCGCGGCGAGCAGGGCGTACGCGCCGCCCGTGAGGAGGAGGTCGCGGCGGCGGAGCGTCACGCCGCTTCGCGCCATCAGCGCCATCGCCGCCACGAACGAGATCGCGCCCGCCGTCGCGTACGCGCGCGGGAGCGTCATGGCGCCCGCGCCGGCCGCGACGTACGCCGCGTAGCACCCCGCGAGCGCGACCGGCTGCACGATGCCGACGGAGGCCCAGAGCCGCGCGCCGCCGAGCGGGAGCGAGCCGAGCGCCACCGCCTGCACGCCGACCCGGCCGAACTCGCCGAGGAGCGTCGCGGCCATCATCGGCCGCGCCGCGTCGAACCGGCTCGAGTAGAGGAGATGGAGGAGCGGCGCCGCGCCGAGCATCGCGCACCCGATCGCGATCGCGGCGAGCCCGATCATCGGAAGCCACTGGCGCCGCGTGTACGCCTCGATCCCGTCCCGTCCGCCCGCGCCCGAGATCTTCCCGAACGCGTACGACGCGAGGTACGCGTAGAAGAGCGCGCCGACCTGCTGCGAGAGCGCGATCGCCGCCTGGAGGAGCCCGTTCGCGGCGATCCCGTTCGCGCGGAGGAAGTGGGCGCGGAGCGCCAGGAGCGTCCCCTGGTCGGCGAGCGGCAGGAGGAGCGCCGCGCCCGAGACCGAGAGGAGCGCCTTCGCCTCGCCGCGGTCGAACGCCGGGCGCGGGCGCGGGAGGATCGCGCGGTCGTGACGGCGGCGGTGGACCAGGAGCATCGTGACGACGCCGGCGGGGTAGAGGAGCGCCGCCGCGACCGCCGCGCCGACCAGGCCGAAGCGCGGGACGAGCGCGAACGTGAGGCCGGTCGCGACGATCCCCGCGCCGGCCGCGAAGCCGATCGGCGCGCGGACGTCGGAGCGGCCGGCGCACATCGCCTGGACGATCCAGAACCCGCCCATGCCGACGACGCCGAACATCAGGATGCGGACGAGCGTCGCGTAGTCGGCCGAGCCGAGGAGCGCGACCGAGATCGGCGCCGCGAAGACGACGCCGGCCACGGCGATCGGGAGCGCGGCGGCCGCGACGAGGAGGAGGGCGGTCCAGACCACGCGGCGCGCCCGCTCGTCGTCGCCCTTCGCGACGGCCGCGCCGATCGCGCGCGTGACCGGGAGCCCCAGGCCGAGGCCGACGAGGGCGCCGAGCCACGCCTGCCCGGCCACCACCTGGGAGATGACGCCGATTCCCGCCGCCTCGAGGTGCGTGGCGAGCCACTTGTTCCGGATCACCCCGAACACGGCGCTCAGGAGCGTGCTGCTCGCGCCCGCCACGAACCGGAGGAACCGATCCCGCCAGAGCCGGACGCGTTCGGAGCGCATGACGTCGCAGTGTCGGGGCGCGCGTCGGTCAAGTCAACGACCGCTGTGCTATCCTCGACGCTCCTGATGGCCCTCGCGACCCCATCGAGCGCCGCCGTGTCGCCTCTCGGCGACCGTCCGCTCGTCAGTCTCCTCCTCGCGACGAGGGACGGCTCGCGATTCCTCCCCGAGGCGCTCCGATCGATCGAGGCACAGACGTACCGGCCGATCGAGCTGATCGCCGTCGACGATGGTTCCACGGACGGAACGGGAGCGCTCCTGGGCGAGTTCGCCGCGACGCGGCCCTGGGTGCGGGTGCTCCGCGCCGGAGGGGTCGGCCCCGCGGCGGCCCGCGCCCTCGCGTTCGCCTCGTCCCGCGGCGAGCGGATCGCCATCCACGACGACGATGACGTCTCGGCGCCCGAACGACTCGCCCGCCAGGTCGCCACACTCGAGGCGCGGCCGGCCGTCGGCGTCCTCGGAAGCGCCGCCCTGGTGATCGATGCGCATGGCGAGGTGATCGGACCGTACCGCGTGCCCGTCGATCCGGCATCGATCCGCCGCCTGCTTCGCCGCGCGCCGCCGTTCGTCCACGGATCGGTGATGATGCGGCGCGAGGCGTACGAAGCCGCCGGCGGCTTCCGGGCGCCCTTCCGCTGTGCCGAGGATTACGACCTCTGGCTCCGCGTCCCGGCGCGGTTCCGATTCGCGAATCTGACGGAGCCCCTGTACCGCTGGCGGGCCCACCCCGGGAACTCGTTCGCCCGATCACGCGACCGGCATCTCGAGTTCCTCGCGATCGCGCGGGCGTTCGACGCCGAGCGCCGCGCCCGGGGGACGGACTCGATCGGTCTCCTCGCCGCGTCCGCCGACCTCGCGGCGTTTCGCGCGGCGTACCACGACGCCGTGCGCCTCGCGCGCTACCGCGGGGAGGCGTTCGTGCGCGATGGCCTCGCGCCGGAGGGTCGCGCGGCGCTGGGACCGGCGTTCGGCTCGATCGCGACGGCTCCTGCCGCCCTCGCCTGGTGGCTCCTCTCGTGGATCTTCCAGCTTACGCCGCGCGGTCGTCGCGCCCGCCGTAGGCGGAAGCTCGCGTCGGCCGCGAAGGCCGGCTCGTGAGGGTGCTCCTCGTCGCGTCGCTCGACGTCTCGCTCCCGGGCGGCCTCGAGACGCACGTGCGCGAGCTGGCCCGCGGGCTCGCGGCGCGCGGGCACGACGTCGCCCTCCACGCGCGCCCCGATCCCTTCCCGCCGTTTCGCGTCGTGGCGACGATCGAGCCCGACCGGTACGACGTGATCCACCACCACGCGGGCGCGCTCCCGCCGGGCGTCGCCGCGGTGACGCCGCTCGTCCACACCCTCCACTTCTGCGTCGCGGGGAAGATGGCCGCGTACGTGAGGCTCGGCCGCCTCCGGACGCTCGTGAACCCCGCGAACTGGCGCGCGCGCGCGGCCGAGCGGCGGGCGGCGCGCCACCCCGGTCCCGCGATCGCGGTCTCGCGCCGCGTGCTCGAGGAATTCGTCCGCCATCACGCGCTCGACCGGTCGCGCGCGACCGTGATCCCGAACGGCGTTTCGTTCGAGGCGCCGCCCGAGGGGCGCGCGGCCTGGCGGGCGCGCCACGGCATCCCGGAGACGACGCCGCTCCTCCTCACGATCGGCCGGGACGATTTCGTGAAGGGGACCGACCTCCTCGCGCGCGCTTGGCGGCGGGTCCGTGAGACCCTGCCCGACGCCCTCTGGGTCACGGCGGGCGGGGCCGCGCCGCGCCGCGAGCCGGGCCGCCTCACGACCGGCCCGATCCCGCACGGCGACGTCCTCTCCTGGATCGCCGCCGCCGATCGCGGCGCCCTCCCCTCGTACTACGAGGGGTGCAGCGTCGCCCTCCTCGAGATGCTGGCGGGCGGGCTCCCGTGCCTGGCGCACGACGTCGGGAACGCCGCCGAGGTGCTCCCGCCCGGCTCGCCCGCCGGCGCGATCCTCCCCCGGCATGCGGCGGAGTGGATCGACGCCCTGATCGCTGCGCTCGGCGCTCGGGCCGCGCCGGCCGCGCCGCCGAGTCCGGCCACGCCCGCCACGCCGCCCGCCGCGAGCCCGCCGCTCCTCGGCCCCGAGTTCGCCTGGGACGCGGTCGCGGGCCGGGTGGAGGAGGTCTACCGATGGGCCGTCGGGGCCGGTCCGGCCGCCGTGCCGTCGTGCTAGACTCCTCCGGATGCGCATCCTCTTTCTGACCTCGCGGATGCCCTACCCACCCGTGGGAGGGGACCGACACCGGGTCTTCCACATCCTGCGGACCGCGGCCGAGGCGGGACACGACGTGCACCTCGTGACGTTCGACACCCACGCGCGCGACCCGGTCGAGATCGGGCCGCTCGAGGCGATCGCGGCCTCCGTGGACGTGGTGCCGCTCCCGCGAATCGTGTCGGCGCTGCGCGCGGTTCGCGCGCTCCCGGGCCGGTTCCCGCTCCAGGCGGCGTATTACCGGTCGCGGCGGATGCGCGACCGCGTCGACGCGGCGCTCCGGCGGATCCGGCCGCACGTGGTGGTCACGCACCTCTTCCGCATGGCGCCGTACGCGCTCCCGTACATCGGCCGGGGCCGGCGCGGAACGCGCTGGATCGTCGACCTCACCGACGTGATCTCCGCCGGCATCGAGCGGTCGATGCCGTACCGCCGCGGCGTCAGCGAGTGGATCTACCGGATCGAGGGGCCTCGGATCCGCGACTACGAAGCGAGGATCGCGCCGCGGTTCGACGAATGCTGGGTCATCAGCGAGACGGAGGCCCGCCACCTGAGCGACCTCGCGCCCGGCGCGCGCGCGCGCGTCGTCCCGATCGGGATGCCGCACGACCGCTTCCTCGCCGACGTGCCGCGCGAGCCGGGACGGCTCCTCTTCATCGGCTTCCACGAGGTCTTCCACAACCAGGACGCGGTCCGCTTCCTGGTCCAGGAGGTCTTCCCGCGCGTGCGCGCCGCGGTGCCCGAGGCGACGCTCCACGTCGGCGGCAAGGGATCGGACGCGATCGGCGGCTGGGCCCGCGTGCCGGGCGTGCGGATCCTCGGCTTCGTCCCCGACCTCGAGGACGCGCTCGCGCGCGCCGCGGTCTTCGTGGCGCCGCACCGCTTCGCGGCCGGCGTGCAGACGAAGGTGCTCCAGGCGCTCACGAGCGGCACGCCGGTCGTCACGACGCCGATCGTGCGGGCCGGCCTCGAGCCGGTCCCGGCCGACGTGCTCCGCGTCGCCGAGGACGCCGACGGGATCGCGGCCCACGTGATCGGGCTCCTCCGCGATCCGCGCGGGGCCGCGGCCATGGGCGCGCGCGGGCGGACCTGGGTGCGGGATCGATTCACCTGGGGCGTCTCGCTCGAGGCGCTCGAGACGGTGGGCCGGGGCGACGCGACGGCCCGCCCCGCCGAGCGCGCGCCCGCCGCGTCCGTTTGAACGTCGCCCTCCCGCTCCTGATCGTCGCGCCGCTCGCGTTCGCCGCGGCGCTCCTCTTCACGCCGGGCGCCGCGGTCCTCGCGCGCGCGACCGGGTACCTCGACCATCCCGATCCGCGGAAGCACCATCCGGAGCCGACGCCGCTCCTCGGCGGCGTCGCCGTCGCGGCCGCGCTCGCCGCCGCGCCATGGATCGCGCGCGCGTTCTTCGGCGCGTCGATCCCCCGGCCGAGCGCCGGCGTGGTCGCGGGCGCCGCGCTCTCGCTCGTGCTCGGTCTCGTCGACGACCGGCGCCCGATGGGGCCGGTCGGGAAGCTGATCGGCCAGGTCCTCGCGGCCGCCACGCTCGTCCTCTGGGGCGCGCAGGGCGGCTTCCTGATCGAGCGCCCGCTCTTGGGCGCGGTCGCGCTCGTCGGCGTCGTCGCGCTCCTGAACGCGATCAACTTCCTCGACGCGATGGACGGCATCGTCGGCGCGCTCGTGCCGATCACGGCGGCGGGCTTCGTCGCGCTCGCGCTCCTCTACGGGGCAACCGTCGACCTCGCCCTGGCGTGGGGGATGGTCGGCGCGGGCGCCGGCTTCCTCGTCTACAACGCGCCGCCGGCCCGCATCTTCCTCGGCGACGCCGGGAGCCACCTGCTCGGATTCGCGCTCGCGGCGCTCACGCTCCAGTCGCTCGACGACTCGCTCACGTGGGCGCACGCCGCGGGAATCGCCTGCATCCTCGCGTATCCGCTCTTCGACGTCGTCTTCGTCATCGTGGATCGCCTCGCCTCGGGGCGGCCGGTCGCCGTCGGAAGCACCGACCACACCACCCACCGGCTTGGAAGGAAATGTGGACGGTGGGGGACCGTAGCGCTGATTTCGCTCTTCGTGGCGGCATCGACCGCCGTCGGAGTGTGGGTCTGGGGCCTCCGGAACGACCTGGTCGTGACCCTCGCAGTGTCATGTTTGGCGCTTGGATACGCCATTTTCGGGGTTCTGCTGCGACGCATAGGTCCCACCCCCCGGTTCGACACTTGACAAACCGCTTTTACAGATGTATCTTCCGCGAACGACCGGGAACCTCTGGCGCGCCGAGCGCGCCGGGAACAGCGAGGCAAGGACGCGATGGCTTCACACCCCGACCCCTCTTTCGAGAACGAACCGACCCCATCGTCTGAGTTCCCCGAGGGGGACCCGCTGGAGCGCTTGAGCCGCGGGCTGACCCAATGGGAGCGTGAGATGATGCGGGTTCCGGACGCTCCGGCGCGCCCGCGCCAGGCGACCGACCTCGACCGCCTGCAGCACCTCCTGCAGGCGAGCCGCGCCGTCACGAGCACGCTCGACCTGAACGAGCTCCTCCTGCGCATCGTCGACGCCGTCGTCCGCGTCGCGTCCGCCGACCGCGGATTCCTGATGCTCATGCGCGAGGACGGGAAGCTCCAGTTCGAGGTCGCGCGCAGCAAGGACCAGACGACGCTCCCGTCGGAGGAGTTCCAGATCTCCTGGGGCATCGCCGAGGAGGCCGCGCGCCGGCGCGAGACGGTCTGGGTGCCCGACGCCGTCGGCTCCTCGCTCTTCCAGGACCGGAAGAGCGTGCGCGAGCTCCTGCTCCGCACCGTCGTGGCGCTCCCGATCCAGAACGCCGGGCGGATGCTCGGCGTCCTCTACGTCGATTCCCACTCCATCGCGCACGAGTTCACGACCGAGGACATCGCGGTCCTCGAGGGGTTCGCCGCGCTGGTCGCGGTCGGCATCGAGAACGCGCGCCTCCACGAGGCGCTCAAGGACTCGAAGAACCGCCTCGAGATCGAGAACCTGAACCTCCGGCGCGCGCTCAAGGAGGACGTCCGCTACGGGCTCCTCGTCGGACGGAGCCCGCGCATGCAGCGCGTGATCGAGCTGATGGAGAAGGTGATCCCGACGCAGGTCTCCGTCCTGATCTCGGGCGAGACCGGCACCGGGAAGGAGCTGGTGGCGCGCGCCGTCCACCTGAGCGGCCCGCGCAAGGACCGGAACTTCATCGCCGTGAACTGCGGCGCGCTCCCCGAGGGGCTCCTCGAGAGCGAGCTCTTCGGGTACAAGAAGGGCGCGTTCACGGGCGCGAACGAGGACCGGGTCGGCCTCTTCGAGGCCGCCGACCAGGGGACCCTCTTCCTCGACGAGGTCGGCGAGATGCCGGCGTCGCTCCAGGTGAAGCTGCTCCGCGTCCTCCAGGACTCGCAGATCCGCCGCGTCGGCGACACCGTGAGCCGCAAGGTGGACATCCGCCTCATCACCGCCACGAACCGCGAGCTGCGCGCGGAGGTCGAGGCGGGGCGCTTCCGGCAGGACCTCTTCTACCGGCTGAACGTCGTTCCGATCGAGCTGCCGCCGCTCCGCGAGCGGGGGGAGGACGTGCTCCTCCTCGCCGAGCACTTCCTCGAGGTCTACGCGAAGGAGCAGGGGAAGCGGATCCGCGGGCTCACGCCCGAGGCCCGCGAGCTCCTCCTCCGCTATCCGTGGCCCGGGAACGTGCGGGAGCTGGAGAACGCCATGGCCCGCGCGGTCGCCCTCGCCGACGAGGGGTCGGCCCTCGAGCCGCCGCTCTTCGGTCTCGGCGCCACGGTGGCGCGCCGGTGGGACGGACAGCACACGCTCCGCGAGACGCTCGACGCCGTCGAGGCCGAGACGATCCGCGAGGCGCTCCGCCAGTGCGACTCGAACGTCTCCCGCGCGGCGCGCGCCCTCGGCGTGAGCCGCCAGCACCTCCACAATCGGATGAACTTCCACGGGATCCGCCGCTCGCGGATCCTGAGCGAATCCTCCTCGCAGTGACCCCGGACACCGAGCGCCGCCTCGCGTCGCTCCGCGCGATCCTGATGCAGGGCGACGCGGAGCTACGCGCCCAGCTCCCCGAGTACTTCCTCGTCTACTACAAGCACCTGAACATCCTCCGGAATCCCGCGCGGATCACGCACGTGTTCCAGAAGGGCCGCGAGATGTTCGAGTACCTGGAGGCGGACGGCAAGGACGTGCTCGACCTCGGCGCGGGGTTCGGCATCGAGGCGCTCTTGGTCGCGATCTACGGCGCGCGCCGCGTGCTCGCTACCGAGATCGACCGCGACATGGTGGCCGTCGGCACGTACCTGGCGTCGCGCATCGACCCGCCGATCACGAACTTCGAGTCGCGGTTCGGCGACGGGATCGCGATGGAGCTCCCGAGCGCGTCGTTCGACGGCGTGATGGCGAACTGCGTGATCTCGCACGCGCGCGACCTCGAGGGGTTCCTGCGCGAGGCGCACCGGCTGCTCCGGCCGGGCGGCGTCTTCTTCCTGAGCGACGAGAACAACGGACGGTACCTCCCGGCGCGAGGTCGCCGCCGGAAGGGGTGGCGCGGCATGGAGCGCGAGCCGGACGGTCCGTACTTCGCCGCGCGGCGCGCCATGGTCGGCGAGCACTTCCCGAACCTCGCGCAGAACCAGCTGCTCGAGGCGGTGCGGCAGACCCGCGGGCTCTACGGCGACGGGGTGCTCGAGGGGGTCCGCGAGTTCCTCGCGCAGGGACGCGTCGTCACGAAGCCTCCGTTCCCGTACCGCGATCCCCGCGACGGGCAGTATCCGGAGCGGGAGCTCGACCCGTTCTGGATGATGGAGAAGTTCCGGGAGGCGAAGCTCGCGCCCGAGCTCCTCCCCGCGTTCTTCTCGCGCGGCATCGAGGTCCACCCCCGGCAGTGGGTCAAGGACGTCCTCCGGTTCTTCTGCACGCGCTGGCCGGTCCTCTCCGTCTACGTCTGGCCGATCATGCGGCTGCGGGGGCGAAAAGCGGGTTGACACCCGGCGGCGCCCTCTCTAGGGTACGCCCCGTGCGTCAGGCCATCCGGTGCGCTTTCCTCTTGGCCGTCCTGCTCTTCCCGGCGATCGCGACGTCCGCGCCGTCGGGCACGTCCGCGCCCCCGCCGCCCGCCCTGCCGGCCCCCTCCGACTTCGTCGCGAAGGACCGCCCCGGCGATTCAGGCGGCGCCATCCTCCTCGAGTGGAAGGACCCCGCGCCGTTTCCGGACGGCGCGCTGCTCGACGTCCGCCGGAGCGAGGCTCCCGCGTACGACTGGCGGGAGCTGACGACCGTTCCTGCCGGCGAGGGCACGTACGTCGACGCGACGGCCGAGGACGGGCACTCCTACCGCTACGAGCTCCGCCTCGTGCACCCGAGCCTCCCCGATTCCTCGGGACTGGCCGGGATCACGGGCCCGGGCGTCGTCAGCGACCCCGTCACCCCGCGCGACAACTGGTTCCGTCCCGAGCGCACGAACTCGCTCCTCGTCACGCTCCTCTTCTGGGTGACCCTCCTGGGCTCGATCGCCGTCGCGAGGTCGGGGAAGGAGATCTTCATCCGCCGGATCGCGGGGCTGAACGCGATCGACGAGGCGATCGGGCGCGCCACCGAGATCGGAAAGAAGGTCGTCTACATCCCGGGGATCCAGAGCATGGACGACATCCAGACCGTCGCCTCGCTCTCGATCCTGGGCCACGTGGCCCGCGCGACCGCGCGGTACGGCACCGACCTCGACGTCCCGAACAAGGACCCGCTCACGTTCGTCGCCGCCCGCGAGACCGTCCGCGCGTCCTACCTGGCCGAGGGCCGCCCCGACCTCTACCGCGAGGAGATGGTCAACTACGTCACGTACGACCAGTTCGCGTACACGGCCGCCGTCTCGGGGATGATGACCCGCGAGAAGCCGGCCGCGAACTTCCTGATCGGGTACTTCTTCGCGGAGTCGCTGATCCTCGCCGAGACGGGCCAGTCGACCGGTGCGATCCAGATCGCCGGCACGGCCGATCCGACGCAGCTCCCGTTCTTCGTCGCGACGTGCGACTACACGCTGATCGGCGAGGAGCTGTACGCGGCGAGCGCGTACCTCTCGCGCGAGCCGGTCCTCCTCGGATCGATCCGCGCGCAGGACATCATCAAGGCGCTCTGCCTCCTCTGGGGCCTGATCGGCATCGTGGTCGCCTCGGCCGGCAACTCCTGGTTCTCGACCGTGATCCAGACGCGATGAACGGGGGCGGCATGCAATTCCAGGCCGGACACGTCGCCCTCGTCGTCCTCTTCTTCGTGCTCCCGACGATCGGCATCGCGCTCGGACTCCGCGCGCCGTCGATGCGGAGCCGAATCCCGCTCCTCGTCGGATTCTTCGCCGGCATCCTGCCGGTCCTCTCGCTCTACATCCCGAAGGGCTTCCTCTCCGGGCCCGACGGAATGAGCCCGCGTCTCGACCAGTGGCTGATCATCGTGGCCGGCTTCGCGCTCCTCCTCGGGATCGTGAACGTGATCCAGAACAACTCGCGGAAGATCACCCGCCGCGAGAAGGGGTGGCCGTACGCGGCCATCCTCCTGCTCGGGCTCTTCGTGACGAGCGGCTTCGGCATCTACGGCGCGATCTCGCGGCAGGGGATCGGGCTCCTCCCGAACGGCGGCTCGACCCCGTTCAACTGGGTGTACGACTGGATCTTCCAGCCGCTGCAGGCGACGATCTTCTCGCTCCTCGCCTTCTTCATGGCGAGCGCCGCGTTCCGCGCGTTCCGCGCCCGGAACACGGAGGCGACGATCCTCCTCATCGCGGCCGGCCTCGTGATGTCGGGCCGCGTGCCGCTCCTCGAGCTCCTCGCCGCGCCGTTCCCGCCGATCCAGCCCGCGGCGTCCGGCGCGAGCCAGTTCCTGGGACGACTCACCGAGTGGATCATGGACACGCCGAACGGCGCCGCGCAGTCGGGGATCATCATCGGCGCCGCCCTCGGCGCGGCCGCCATGGCCACGCGTGTCATCCTCGGGATGGAGCGCGGCTACCTCGGTCTGGGGAAGGGGGAGTAGCGTGGGCGGCTTCTTCCAGAAGCTCCTCTCCCTCGACCGCCGGTGGGTCTTCCTGCTCGTGGCGCTGAGCGTCGCCGGCCCGATCATCCATCCGATCGGGCTCCCGATGACCACGACCGCCTCGACCCGGGCGGCGTTCGACTACGTCGAGTCGCTGAAGCCGGGCGACGTCGTCTGGATCTCGTACGACTACGGTCCCTCCTCGGCCCCCGAGAACGACCCGATGGCCGAGGCGTTCCTGCGCCAGTGCTTCCTCCGGAAGATCAAGGTCGTGGTCTCGGCGCTCTACCCGCTGGGCGGCCTGAGCCTCGCCAATGCGTCGATCGCGCGCGTCGCGTCCGAGTTCCCGAACCTGGTCTACGGCGAGGACTACGTGAACCTCGGGTACAAGGACGGCGCGAGCGCCGTGATGCGGCGCCTCGGCGACTCGATCGGCTCCGCCTTCCCGACCGACGTGGACGGAAAGCCGCTCGACCAGATCCCGATGATGCGCGGCATCCACAGCATCCACGACGTGAAGCTCGTCTTCACGGCCGCGACGGGCATCATCGGCGAGTGGTGGATCACGCAGGTCCACTCGCAGTTCGGCACGCCGATCATCATCGGCCCCACGGCGGTGAGCGCGCCGAAGTACTACGCGTTCATCAACACGGGGCAGCTCGTCGGCATGATGGGCGGGATGAAGGGTGCCGCGGAGTACGAGAAGCTCCTGATGGCGAAGTATCCCTCGATGAACCGGTTCTACCGCCAGACGCACCGGTTCACGGCCACGAAGGGGATGGACGGCCAGACGGTGCTGCACACCGTGATCCTGGTCCTGATCGCGCTCGGGAACCTGGCGTTCTTCACGACGCGGATGGGCGCGCGGCGGGGCGCGGCATGAGCGCGACGTTCCCGCACATCGGGGTCTGGATCGCGGCGTTCCTGACGCTCGCCTGCTTCTCGTTCCTGTACAGGGACAACCCGTTCTTCCGGTTCGCGGAGAGCCTGTTCGCGGGCGTCTCGCTCGGCTACTACGTCGGCATCGTGCTGAACCAGACGCTGGTGCCGAACCTCTTCTCGCCCCTGGCCGAGAACTTCGGGGCGAACTGGGACCTGCTCGTGGCGGGGGGGATCGGGCTCCTGCTCTACATGCGGTACGTGCCGCGGATCGGGTGGGTGGCGCGCTACGCGCTCGCGATCTACGTCGCGTACTACATCGGCGTGGAGTTCACGCGCCGGCTGCACGGCGAGGTGATGCCGCAGGTCGCCCGCTCGATCCTGCCGCTCTCCGGCTGGACGGGGGACACGGTCGGCACGACGCTGAAGTCGCTCGTCTACATCGTCGGCGTCTACAGCGTCCTGATCTACTTCTTCTTCTCGAAGGAACAGAACGTGGTGACGAAGCGGATCGCGCGCGCCGGGATCTGGTTCCTGATGATCTCGTTCGGCGCGGCCTTCGGGTTCACCGTGATGGGCCGCGTCGCCCTCCTCATCGGAAGGCTCAACTTCCTCATCCTGAACTGGCTCTACCCGACGTTGGGGGTCTGAGCCGACGGATCGGGCTTCGCCGGCGCGTCGTCCGCGCCGTTCCCGCTCGAAGCCTTGAAGTTCACCATCGGCACCGTCGTCTTGTTCCCCGCGGGGTACTCCACCGTCACGATGTCGCGGAGCGCGGCGATCCGATGGGTCAGGCCGGCGATCGTGTCCGTGGCCTGGCGGATCCGCTGCACCTTCTCGCGGACTTCGGGAGGGAGCCCGGGGTGCACGTGCAGGAGCTGCGCGTTCCCCTGGATGACCTGGAGCGGATTGTTGATCTCGTGGTTCAGGGCGACGGCCATGGCCGAGACCGCCTTCATCCGCTCCGCCTTGAGTCGCTCCTCCGAGGCCTGGTGGAGCGCCAGCGCGTTCCGGACCTTGATCGGGAGCTGGAAGCGGATGTCCCACTCCGTGAGCGGCTTCATGAAGTAGTCGACCGCGCCCAGGCTCAGGCTCCGCTCCACGTCGTCGGGCGCCGTCGAGGCGCTCGCGACGATGACCGGCACGTCGCGGTTCCGGTCGCTGGAACGCATGGCGTGGATCACGTCGAATCCGTTCGGGCTCGGCATCATGAGGTCGAGCAGCACGAGGTCGACCCGCTCCTCGTTCAGGGTCTCGAGCGCGTGCGTCCCGTCGTCGGCCTCCGAGAAGCGGTAGTCGCCCTGGCGGAGGATCATGCGCAGGAGCTTCCGGTTGTGGGCCTCGTCGTCAACGAGGAGAAGGTGGTGCGGCATGGCTCCTCTTTTCGATCAGGGTCCGGATCCGGCCGATCAGCTCGTCGGCGCTGACGATCGGCTTCGAGATGTAGTCGTCGGCGTGGGAGTCGCTCAGGAACTTCTCGCGGGAGCCCTTCATGGCGTGGGCCGTCGCGAGGAGGATCGGGATCCGCCGCGCCTCCGGATCCTGCTTGAGCCGCCTCGTGATCTCGAGCCCGTCCACGGGAACGCCGTCCCACGTGCTGTTCGAGAGCGAGACGTCCATGATGATCAGGTCGACCGCGCCGGCGCGCGCCTTCTCGAGCACCGCGGCGGGATCCTCGATCACCTCGACCTCGTAGCCCGCCTTCCGCGCCAGGATCAGCTGGAAGAGCTTGGCGTTCATCGGATCGTCTTCGACCACCAGGATTCGCGTCGCCATGGGTCCCCTCGTCACCGTTCGTCCCGGACGACCGCGCTCGGCTCGCGCGCGGGGCGGTCGGCCGCCGGCAGGTCCGCCCCGACCGGGGCGAAGACCAGCGTGACCGTCGTGCCCCGTCCCTCGCCCTCGCTCTCGACCGTGATCGTGCCGCCCATGTTCTGCATCAGCGCCTTCGAGATGGCGAGGCCGAGCCCCGTCCCCTGGTAGCGCCGCGCGTACGACCCGTCGAGCTGCGTGAACTTGGAGAAGAGCCGCGCCTGCTTCCCGGGCGCGATGCCGATCCCCGTGTCCGCGACCACGACGCGGGCCTCGCCGGTGCGCTCGTCGCGCTCGGCGCGTACCCGCACGTCTCCTCTATCGGTGAACTTCACGGCGTTCCCAAGCAGGTTCATCATCACCTGGCGGACCCGCGTGGCGTCGAGACGGGCGAACAGGGGCGTCAACGGCAAGTCCACCAACAAGTTGAGCCCCCGCGTCAGGGCCAGCGGGCCGATCGAGTCGACGGCCGCCTGGATCGGAGCGCGGAGGTCCCCGAGACTCACCGTCAGCTCGAACCGCCCGGCCTCCACCTTGGCCATGTCGAGGATGTCGTTCAGGAGCCCGAGGAGGTGTTCCGCGCTCCGGCGGATCTGCGCCGCGAACTCCGACGCCTCCTCGGCCGTCTCGAGCGAGCCCTGCTCGATCAGCGTCGCGAACCCGATGACCGCGTTGAGCGGCGTGCGGAGCTCGTGCGACGTGTTCGCGACGAACTCGCTCTGCAGGCGCCGGGCCGTCTCCAGCTCGTCGTTCGCCGCCTGGAGCTGCTCGTTCACGAGCGCCAGCTCCTGGGTCCGGTTCGCGATCTCGATCTCCCGCTCCTTCCGCTCCGTGACGTCGTGCCCGACGAGCACGGCGGCCACGCCCGCCCCGTCGCGGTCGCGCATCGGCGAGAGGTGGACCTCCGCGGGGAAGCGCCCGCCCCCGGGACGGAGGAACCAGACCTCGCCCGCGAACTCCTCGTCGCCGCGGCCGGGCGTCCAGGGCTTGGTACCCGAAGCGTCCGGGGCGACGATCGCGGCGGCGTGCCGGCCGACCAGCGCCCCCGCCGCGGCCCCGAGCGCCGACTCCGCGGCCGGGTTCGCGTACGCGATCGTCCCGTCCGCGTCGAGCCCGAGGAGGATCTCGCCGGTGCTCCGCGTGAACGACGCCAGCATCTGGTCGCGCCGCTCGAGACGGATCCGCTTCAACCCGACGGCGGTCTGCGCGGCCATCCAGCGGATCAACGCCAGGTCCTCCGACTCGAAGCGGCGCGCCCGGGGCACGAAGCACTCGAGCACCGCGATCGTCCGCGGTCCGTCGAGGAGCGGGACGGCGACGATCGTCGGCGACGGTCCCAGCCCGGGGGTCATCGCGGGGAAGGCGTAGTCGGGAACCGTGGCGGGATCCCGCGCGATCACCACCTCGCGGGTGAATGCCGCGCGCGACGCGGGGGAGCGGGCGTCCCGCGCGATCGGCTCGGGCGCGAGCTCCGACGCGGCCGAGTCGGGGAGGGCCCGCGCCGTGAAGAACTCGAGCGCGCCGCTCCGGGGGTCGCGGAGGTACATCGCCCAGTGGTCGATGCCGCTCCCCTGCGCAATGGCGTCGAGCGCGCAGCGGACCAGCTCGGCGTCCTCGTCGGCCCGCGCGAGCGTCTCGGCGACGCGGTGGATGCTGATCTCGGCACGCGTCGCGCGCGCCCATTCGAGCTCCGCCAGGCGGCGGCGGTACCGGATGGTGCCGATCGTGGCGATTCCGAGGGCGATCGCGAGCGCGACCGCCCAGCCGTCGCGCCTGAGTCCGGCGAGCTCGCGCTGGAGGGGGGCCGCGGCCAGGTCGACGCCGGCGATCCCGATCGTCGCTCCGGTCTCGCTCCGGACCGGGGCCAGCGCCGTGATCGCGCCGCTCGCGGACGCGGGCACCTCGGACACCACGGCGATCCGCCGCGCCTCGAAGAGCGGCAGGTCGCGCGACGGCGGGACGATGGCCCCCGGGATCCGATCGGAGTCGGAGACCGACGTGGCGATCAGGACGCGCCAGTCGTCGCTCCGGGCGTCGCGGGCCAGGAGGTAGATCGCCCGGATCTCGGGGCTCACCTGGCGAAGCGTGACGATCCGCTCGAGGAGCTCGGTCGCGCCGGCCGAGTCGGGGGGGGTCGTCCAGGAGCCGCCGTCGGGCGTCGCGTGCGCCGCGACCATCGCGGCCGATCGGGCCAGCTCGATGGCGCGATGCCGGCGCTCCTGCTTCAGGCTCCGCTCCGCCCGGAGCGTGAGGAGTCCGCACGTGGCCAGGGCGAGTACGATGGCCGCGCCGGCGCCGACCACGAAGCGGGTGATCGTCCAGCGACGGAGCTCCTGGCGGCTCAGGCCGATCGGCGGCGCGGAGCGCGGAGCGATGGTGGCGGCGAGGCGACGCACGTCGGGACCCCCTGGAGCGCGAGAAACGATCCGTTCCACCCCTATCGGCAGGCCGGGGCGGGAACTGGAGTCCCGAGCGCAGGGTAGAGGGGGGAGACGTCTCGTCTAGCGTTCGCAGCCACAAGGGATTATCATCTGCGCCCGTGCGCCCCGACCGGATCCTGACCCTGACCGTCCTCCTCGCCCTCGTCGCCGCGCTCGCCGGCTGCTCGCAGCGGGTCGAGCGGATCGTCGGCGCCGAGCGTCTCCTCCGCGGCCCGGGCGGTCTCGGGACCACGATGCGCGCGTACGGACCGCTCGATCGCGACACGTACGTGAACGCCGACACGGCCGAGCTCGGCACGACGCTGATCGCGGGGCTGACCGGGACGTACGAGGCCCGGACGCTGCTCCGCGTCGGGACCTGGGTGCTGCCCGACACGAACGACACCTCCGTGTCGATCGACTCGGTCTTCTTCGACCTCCCGTTCGACGGAAACCTCGACGTCCCCTCGCTCAACCTCCAGCTCTGGTCGGCGACGGCGTCGTTCGATTCGACGAACGCGGCGTGGCCCGGCCCCGCGCTCGGCGGGCTCCTCGGCGCCGCCGATCCCTCCGGGCTCGACCAGGTCTACTCGTATCGGGTGGGCCTCGGGAACGCGTCCAACTTCGGCTTCTTCAAGGCCTGGGCCGCCGACAGCGCGCTCGTCCCCGCCATGGTGCTCCGGGCGCTCAACCCGGGCGGCATCGTCGGGTTCAGGGCCGGGACCGGACGGATCCGGATCGCGTACCACCACGACGTCTCCGGCGTCTCGACCCCCGACACGGTGAACACGCCGATCGCCGAGGATCTCTTCGTCCATTCGCCGCTCAATCCGACGCCGACCGGCTCCGATCCGATCCTCCGCCTCGGCGGTCTCTACGAGACCGGGCTCGCGCTCCACTTCCCGGTGGGATCGTTCGCGGAGGGCTTCTCGATCAACGAGGCGCGGGTCGTGCTCCGGATCGACACCGGCTCGATGACCCTGTTCGGCGCGCGCGATTCGGTGAACGTCGAGATCCGCCGCATCGGTGCCGACTGGGCCGAAGGCGTGCAGGCCGGCCGCGACCTCGTGGCCGATCCGGTGAACCTCGGCCTGGTCGCGAACTTCCGCGTCGCGACCCCGAACGACTCGCTCCTGATCCTGCCGGTGCCGACGTCGCTCGTGCGCGACTGGTCGATGACGCCCGCCAACAACCACGGCATCCTCGTGCGGATCGAGCAGTCGTATCGGTGGCCGGAGATCCACGTCTTCTCGCGGGAGTCGTCCCGCCCGCCCGAGCTCTGGGTGAGCACCACCAGCCCGCCGCCGGGGAGGTTCTGAGCGCATGCGCCGACGCCCGTCCCGCCCGCTCACGACCGCCGCGCTCGTCCTCCTGACGGCGCTCGCCACGGCGCTCGCGGCCCCGCGGCCCGCGCACGCCGACTCCGTGCTCTCCGCGGGCGGGCTCGGCGAGCCGTCGCTCGAGGAGAACGCCCGGCTCCGCGCCCTGGGCGGCGCCGGCGCCGCCGAGCACGGGCCGCAGACGTTCTCGCTCGTGAATCCCGCCTCGATCGCGGAGGTCGAGCACCTGATCCTCGAAGGGACGCTGATGCCGACGTACCGGAAGATCTCGTCCCTCGACTACGGGTCGGAGACCGCGCGGGAGACGGCGCTCCCGTCCGCGCGCGCGCTGATCCGCCTTCCCGGGAGCATCGTCCTCGGCGGCGCGTACCTGATCGGGACGAACGCGCGCTTCCGTGTCGACCGCGCGGAGAGCTCGGGCACCGTCTCGAGCCTTCGTATCGACGGGACCGGCGGCATCGACCTGATCCGGATCTCGCTCGCGCGCCGCGTCTCCCCGTCGCTCAATCTGGGGATCGACTACGAGCTGGTGGCCGGGAGCTACCGCGAGGAGTGGCGGCGCGCGTTCTCCGACACGGCGCTCGCGCTGAGCCGCGACACGCTGGAGACGTCGTACGGGCAGCGGGGGCGGTTCCGTCTCGGCGCGCAGCTGGTGCGCGGCGGCTGGTCGCTCGGCGCCGTCTACGAGCTGCCGCGCCGGCTCCCGCTCACGTTCACGCAGCGGACGGCGGGAAGCGTGGTGGAGCGCTCGCTCGGCGACCTCCGGATCCCGGCCGGCTTCGTGATCGGCGGCGACGCCCCGATCGGAGCGCGGGTGCACGTCGTCGGGCAGTACCGTCGCGCGGACTGGAGCCGCTCCTCGCTCGAGAGCCCGCTCGTCGACTTCCGTCCGATGCAGCGCTTCTCGCTCGGCGTCGAGCGGCGCCGCTCCGTGACGCCGGGGATCCACGCGCCGCTCCTCGACCGGATCCCGCTCCGGGTCGGCGCGACGTTCCTCCGGTGGCCCGACCTCCTGCCGCGGGTCGGCGCGACCGACATCGCGGGCGGGGAGGCGGCGGTGGAGGAGTGGGCGGTCTCGATCGGCAGCGGGATCCAGACGCAGGATCGCGGCGGCGCGCTCGACTTCTCGCTCGAGACCGGCTCCCGCGGCAGCAAGGACCGCCTGGGGGTCAGCGAGCGCTTCGTGCGGTTCGCGATCTCGCTACGGGTGAGCGACGATACGTGGCGCTGACGGTGCCGTCGCCGGACTGATCCGCCGGTTCCGCCGCGCCGGCGCGGGCTCGCCGCACCGCTCGCAGCGCGCCAGCGTCCGCGCCCGCTCCAGGTACTCCGCGACCGTCGCCACGAACCAGGCGTGCGCCCCGAGCGAAGGGGAGGCGCCGGCCGTCCTGCCGCCGTACGGATGGAGCTGTTCCGGCAGGCACCCCGCGCCCTCGGCCCGCGCGGCGGTCCAGAGGAGCAGGACCCGCGCGGGGGCCAAATCCTGCGTGGTGCGCGCCGCGCGGATCGCGTGCTGCGCCAGCCAGAGCGTCGCGGGGATCCAGGGATTGCCCGGGACCTCGGCGAGGTCGGTGCCGACCGAGCCGAGCGCGTCCCGCTGGTACCGCGCGACGCCCCCGACGCCCGTCCGCACCCAGAGCGTCGCGCGGACGGCGTCCACGGTCTCCTGG
>JBLMXB010000004.1:0-2990 GCA_050257555.1 Hyphomicrobiales bacterium
GCCGATAGCTCCGGCGAATCGTCCTCCGCGTCGGGCCGAGGGCGACACCGGGGAGATCGCGTCATGCAAGGTGGGCGGAAGCCGCTCGGTCAGAGCCTCGTCGAACAGGGACATCTCTCGCCGGAAGGACTGACGCGCGCCCTCGAGGAGCAGCGACGCACCGGCGCCTCGCTCCGCGAGGTCCTCCTCCGCCTCGAGCTGGTGCCGGAGTCGGCGATCCTCGACTACTACGAGGAGCAGCTCGGCATCCCGCGCATGGACCTCGGCACGTACGTGCTCGAGCCCGAGATCGTCCGCCTCGTCCCCGAGCGGGCCGCGCGCCAGCACACCGTCGTCCCGCTCTTCAAGATCGGCGACACGCTCACGATCGCCATGGCGGACCCGCTCGACGTCGTCGCGCTGGACGAGGTGAAGAAGACGACCGGGCTCCAGGTGGACGTCGTCGTCTCCTCCGAAGCGCAGATCAAGGAAGCGGTCGAGCGCCACCACCCGCTCGGACAGGGGCTCGACCAGCTCGCCCGGGAGCAGGCCATCCGCCAGGTCGCGGCCGAGGTCGCGGCCCGCCCGGAGGAGGACGGCCCGATCATCCGGTTCGTGAACGCCATCGTGCAGCAGGCGGTCCGCGAGGGCGCGTCCGACCTCCACCTCGAGCCCGACGAGAACTCGTTCCGGATCCGGCTCCGCGTGGACGGGATCCTCCGCGAGGTCTCGATGCAGGCGAAGACCCTCTACGCCCCCGTGGTCTCGCGCCTCAAGATCATGGCGTCGCTCGACATCGCCGAGCGCCGGCTCCCGCAGGACGGGCGTATCCGCACCAGCGTGCTCGGCCGCGACTTCGACCTCCGCGTCTCCACGTTCCCGACCGTGCACGGCGAGAACGTCGTCCTCCGCCTCCTCGAGCGGTCGGCCGCGCTGATCGGCCTGAACGAGCTGGGGCTCGCGCCGGAGCCGCTCCTCGTCGTCGAGCGGATGATCCAGAAGCCGAACGGCATCGTCCTCGTGACCGGGCCGACCGGGAGCGGCAAGACGACGACCCTGTACGCCTGCATCCACCGGATCAACACGGTGGAGCGGAACATCGTGACCCTGGAGGACCCGGTCGAGGTGCATCTCGCCTCGATCCGTCAGACGCAGGTCGATCCCGATTCCGGGCTCACGTTCGCCCGCGGGCTCCGCGCGCTCCTCCGACAGGATCCCGACGTGATCCTGGTCGGCGAGATCCGGGACGGCGAGACGGCGGAGATCGCCGTGCGGTCGGCGCTCACCGGGCACCTCGTCCTCTCGACCCTCCACACGAACGACGCCGCCGGCGCGCTGCCGCGCCTGATCGACATGGGGCTCGAGCCGTTCCTCCTTTCCTCGGCCATGATCGGCGTCGTGGCGCAACGGCTCGTGCGCCGCGTCTGCGAGAAGTGCAAGGAGCCGATCACGCCTCCGGAGGAGGTCGCGCTCGAGCTGGGCCTCGCCGCCGGCGCGGGCGACTACGTGCACGGCCGCGGCTGCCGCCACTGCGGGCAGACCGGATACCGGGGCCGGCTCGGCATCTTCGAGGTGCTCGAGGCGGACGACGAGATCCAGTCCCTGATCGCCGGACGGGCCCCGGCCGAGGAGATCGCGCGCGCCGCGCGCCGCGTCGGGATGAGGAGCCTCCGGGAGGATGCGGTGCGGAAGGCCGCGCAGGGGCGGACGACGCTCGAGGAGGTGCTCCGCGTGACGAAGCGGGACGGCACCCTCGCCGACGAGGACGCGCCGGCGTCCACGGCCGGCCGTTAGCGGACGCGTCGCATGCCCGTCTACCGCTACCGCGCGATGAGCTCCGTCGGCGCCGCCCAGCAGGGCGTCGTCGACGCGCCCGATCTCGACCGCGCGATCGACGTCGTCCACGCCATGGGGCTCACGCCGCTCCGGCTGGAGGTGCAGGCGGCGGCCGCGTCGCGTCCCGCGTCGCTCTTCCGGAAGCGCGTCGAGATCCGCGACCTGATCCTCTTCACCCGCCAGCTCGAGACGATGCTCGACTCGGGGCTCCCGATCCTGAGCGCCCTCGAGATCCTGCACGAGCAGACGCTGAACCCGACCCTCAAGTCCGCGATCGACCGGGTCCGGGCGGACGTGGAGCAGGGGAGCACGCTGACCGAGGCGCTCCGGCGCCACCCGCGCTGCTTCCCGCCGGTCTTCGCGAACCTGATCCACGCCGGCGAGGAGGGGGGGCTCCTCACCCAGATGCTCGACCGGATCGGATCGCTCCTCGAGTACGAGGAGGAGACCGAGCACCGGATCCGTTCCGCGACGTTCTACCCGGTCCTGATCCTCTGCGAGCTCGGGATCGCGTTCCTCGTGCTCGTCAAGTTCGTGCTGCCCCGGTTCGCGACGCTCTTCCGGAACCTCGACACCGAGCTGCCGCTCCCGACGCGCGTCCTGATCGGGACGAGCGACTTCTTCGAGAAGCAGTGGACCCTGGTCCTGATCGGCGCCGGGCTCGCGGTCGCGGCCGCGGTCCTCTGGGCCCGCTCCCCCCGCGGTCGGCGGACCATCGACGGCTGGACGATCCGCGCGCCCATCTTCGGGCCGATCTTCCAGAAGACGATCCTCTCCCGATTCTGCCGCGTGCTCGCGGCCCTGGTCGCGGCGGGCATCCCGATCCTCCAGGCGCTCCGCGTGGCGCGCGGCGTGACCGGGAACGTGATCGTGGAGGAGGAGATCGATCGGATGCAGAGCGGGGTCACGGCGGGCATGGGCCTCGCCGAGAGCGTGCAGGGGCGCGACGTCTTCCCTCCCCTGGTCGTGAAGATGCTGGCGGTCGGCCAGGAGACCGGCGCGCTCGACAAGATGCTCCTCAAGGTGGCGCGCTATTTCGATCAGGACGTCGACTACGCCGTCAAGAATCTGTCCACCGCGATCGAGCCGGTCCTCCTCCTGGTCCTCGGCGCCGCCGTCCTCTTCACGGCCCTCGCCGTCTTCCTGCCCCTCTGGAACCTGATGAACGCGTTCCG
>JBLMXB010000005.1:0-36823 GCA_050257555.1 Hyphomicrobiales bacterium
CTCCACCGCGGCGCCCCCCGCCGGCCACGGGATCCCCGGACCCTTCTCGCCGTCCTCGTCGTCCTCGATCTCGAAGGCGGCGACGCCGCTCTCCTCGACCAGGTCCTCGAGCGGGATGTAGACGTACTCGATGTGGCGGAAGTCGCGCTCCCAGAGGAGCGTCACGACGTCGTCCTGCCCCGTCGGTCCGTCGGTCGCGCGCTTCAGCACGTCGAGGAACGCGCGAAGCTCCGCCGGCTCGAGCCCCTCGCGGATCGTGATCTCGCGCACGCCGTCCGCGTTGAACCGGAACGCGAGCGACTCCTCGCGCGCGGCGTTGTGATAGACGGAGTAGTTCTCGTAGAGGAAGTCGAACTGCTGCACGGTCAGCGTGACGTCGCCGATCTCCTTCAGCATCGACCACGTGCGCGTTTCGATGTCGCCCTGGAATTTGTGCAGCGTCGGATTGTTCGGCAGATACATCCGCATCGCCTTGATCGTGCGGATCAACCCCTGGATCCAGTCGGCGACGCGCTTGACGTCGAGCGCCAGGACCTGGTCGCGAATCCGCTCCGCGCGCTGCTCGGGCGTGTTCTGCTTGGTGGGAGTCGGGGTGGCCATACGGCTCTAGGTTCGGCTGCATCGAGCCATACCTTGAGCGGAATCGGCTATTTGCGGGCTTCGACCTTTCGGCTCGATTCCTTGGCGGGGACGACGGTTCCGAGCGAGAGGACGTGGGCGTCCCGGATCTGGTTCAGGACCCGGCGGTCGTGGGTCAGGAGGACCACCTGGATCTCCTCGGCCAGCTCCTCCAGGTACCCGAGGAGGATCCCCCGGCGCTCCTCGTCCATGTGGGCCACCGGATCGTCCAGGATCAGCGGAAGTGGCTCGCGTGCCGCGAGTTCCCCGCAAACAGCAGCCCGGAGGGAGAGGTAGAAGGCGTCGCGGGCCCCGCGGCTCAGCGAGCCGAGCGCGATCCCGTCGCGGCCGTCCTGGGAGAGGGTCGGGGTGAAGTCGGCGTCCAGGGCCACCGTGCGGTACTTCCCGCCCGTCAGCCGGGCGAACGTGCTACCCGCGGCCCCGGCCAGCCGGCCGACGTGCTGCTGCTGGTAGGACATGACCGAGTCGCGAAGCACTTCGACGGCGAGGAGGAGCGCGTCCCGCTGGCGCCGCTCCTGGGCCAGCGTCTCCTCCTCGGCGGCGATCCGCTCGTCGAGCGATTCGAGGTTCTCGGCGTCGCTCTCGCCGCCCCCGCGCTTCACCATCGCGTCGAGCGCCTCCTGCGCGGCGCCGAGCTTCGTCTTGAGCGCGCCCGCTTCCCGCTTCAGCCGCTCGGCGGCCTCGGCGGCCTGGAGGGGGTCGTCGCGGAGCGGCGCCAGGAACGGCGATTGCTGGAGGAGCACCTTCTCGCGCGAGCGGTAGCTCGCGACCGCCTCGTCCAGCTCCTTCGACTCCGCCTCGAGCCGCTCCGGCGTCGGCAGCGACGACATGACCGCCGCCGCCTCACGGCGCTCCTGGTTGGCCGCCCGGTACCGCTTCACGTCGGCCAGCACGACCTCGAGCGTCCGCCCCGCGACGTACGGGTTCACGCGGATCTCGATCTGGTCGATCTCCTGGCTGATCGTCCGGATGTTCTCCTCGGCCACGCGCACCTGCGCCTCGGCCATGGAGCGGGTCCGCTCGGCGCTCTGGCCGAACACCCGCCCGAGCGCGACGCCGGCGCCGAGGCCCAGGAGCGCCCCGAGCGCGGCCACGGCCGGATTCTTCCAGGTGCCGTACGCGATGCCGCCGATCAGCGCCGCGAGGAGCGTCGCGATCACGATCGCGACGACCGGGCGCCCCGACTTCCGGCCCTCGAGCTTCTCCCGCTCGGCCTCGGCCGTCTTCTGGTGCCGCGCCCGCTGCGAGCGGAGCATGCCGAGACGGACCAGGTCCTCCTCGGCCTCGTCGGGGGCACTGGCCAGGTAGCCGAGGCTCTCCGCGATCCGCCGGTCCACCTCCTCGACCTGGCCGCGCGCGCGCCGCGCGAGCACCAGCTCCTGCCCGACGGCCGGAGCGCGCTTCAGGAGCTTCCGCTGCTCCTCGCGGAGCCGGACCCACGACTCCAGGTCGGCCAGGAGCTGCTCCTTCCCGGCCAGCTCGGCACGGAGGTCGAGGACGCGCGCCTCCAGCTCCTCCCGCTCCTTGTTGCGGGACTTGAGCTCGTGGAGCAGCGTCTCCGACCGCCCGCGCCGCGCGCGGAGCTGCTCGAGCGACGCCTCGCGCGTCTCGATCGACCGGTTCGACCGCTTCCGCTGCCGGGGATCGAACGGGTGCTCGCGCGTCAGCTTGTCGAGCCGGTCGAGGAGCGCGTCCTGGATCTGCTGGTAGTCGGTCTCGACCGCGCCGGAGACGAGGTGGCGCAGCTCGGGACTCACCTGCGTCTCGAGCGCGCTCTCGTGCACGAACGCCGACTCTCGGAAGAGCCGCGCGTCGGTGAACCCGAACCAGCCGCGCAGGAGCTCCTCGTACTGGAGGAGCTCCGCGCTCCGGCCGCGCGGGTTCGCGACGCCGCGGAAGAGGGTCGTCTCCGGGTCGTCGGAGCCGAGCGCCAGCTGCTCGACGATCACCTCGTGGGTCTCGAAGTCGCGACGGAGCCGGTAGCGCCCCGCGCCGGCGGAGAAGACGAGCGCCGTCTTGTGCGCCTTCCCCGCCCACGGCCGGGTCGACGCCTCGGACTCGTGGTTCGCGAAGCCGAAGAGGGTCGCGAGCACGGCGGACGCGAACGACGACTTCCCCGACTCGTTCGGGCCGATCAGCAGATTCAGCCGCTTCGGCTCGAGCGTGACGTCGACCATCGTGAGCGGGCCGAAGCCCTCGATCAGGACTCGCTCAAGGCGCATGGCGTGGATTCTGGAATTCGGAGAGCCCGAGGCGGAGCGCCAGCACGGCGGTCTCCTTCGCCTCGTCCCCCTCGGCCTGCTCGATGCGCTCGAGCATGCGGCGGACGAAGACGCCGCGCACGGTCGCCTCCTCGCGGTACAGGTCGAGGATGCGCGCGTTCACGACGTACGTGTGGTCGTCCACTTCGAGATGGAAGAACCGCGGGGCGAGCCCCGCGCGGAGCCGCTCGGCGTCGAAGACGAATTCGGCCGGGCCGGTGAGGCGGACCCGCACGATCTCGCGGTCGCCCGAGAAGGCGGCGATCCGGTCGATCAGCTGGCGCTCCTCGCGAATCTCGGCGATCTGGAAGTCGACGGCCGCCTCGGTCACCGTGCGGACGTTCCACGGCGTCCGCTCGATCGCGACCGACTCCCTGCCGACCGTGGCGACCACGAGGTACCGCGGCCCGTTCTCGCCGAACTTCCGGCCCTCGAGCGTGCCCGGGTAGACGGCCGTCGCGCCCCCCTCGCGGATCTCCGCGAAGTTGTGGAAGTGGCCGAGCGCGAGATAGTGGAGCCCGCTCGCCGCGATCTCCGTCCGGCTGACCGGGAGATCGTTCGAGCGCTGCTTCCAGGTCGGGCTGTCCTGGAGCGCGGCGTGGAGCACGCCGACGTGGTAGTCGGCGATCCCGACCGGCCGGAACTCGCCGAGCGGGCGCTCGCAGACGGCGGCGTCGTACGACACGCCGTACGTCTGGACGCTCTCGTCGCGGATCTCGAGGCGCGGCCCGGGCTCGAGCGTGGGCGACAGGAAGAGGTGCGCGCCGTCGGGGAGCCGGAGCCGGCGATAGACCGAGCGGCGGTACGCGGGCGCGTCGTGCGTGCCCGGCACGATCAGGACCGGGAGCTTGGCCGCGGTCAGCCGCTCGATCGCCGACTCGACCTGGAAGACGAGCCCTTCGTCGGGATCGTGGGCGTCGAAGAGGTCGCCGGCGATCGCCACCAGGTCCACCGGCCGGTCCTTGCCGGTCGCGAACTCGACGGCGCGCAAGAACGCGGCGAGGAAATCGCGCGTCCGCTCCTCGCCGCGCTCCCCCATCGAGGGGAACGACGCGCCGAGGTGGAGATCGGCGAGATGGAGGATCCGAACGCTCATGCCTTCTTCCTCTTCCCCTTCAGGTCGCGACGCAGATCGGCCAGCGCCTCCCGGTGCGCGCGGAACGCGATCGGCCGCGGCAGCCGGTCCAGCGGGAAGTACGCGACTTCGCTCGCGTCGTCCCCCGCCGTGAGCCGTCCTCCCGTGGGACGGGCGTGATAGAGAATCAGCACCGCGCGCGTGCGCGGATCGTCCCGCCCCGCGTACACGCCGAAGAGCCCCGTCAGCTTCACGCGGAGCCCCGTCTCCTCGAGCGCCTCCCGGACGGCGGTCGTCTCGGGATGCTCGCCGTACTCCATGAATCCCGCCGGAATCCCCCAGGCCCCGACCCGCGGCTCGTGGGCCCGCCGGGCCAGGAGCACCGAACCGTTCCGATGGATCACCACGCCGCACGCCGGCACCGGATTCCGGTACGCGATGAAGCCGCACCGCGGGCACGCGCGACGCGCCACCCCGTGCTCCCGGATCGGGCGCAGCCGGCCGCCGCAGACCATGCAGAAGGTCGCGTGCGGACGCGTCGCGAGGACGCCCTGGGCCTTCCGCCCGGCCGCCTTCGCGGCCGCCCGCTTCGTCCCCGCGCGGCGGGCTTGCGCTTTCCTCCCATCCCTCATAGGCTTCGCGCGGCGCCACCGGGTCCGGGTCTGGTATCCGTCCTTCGAGCCATCGGCCGGTTCGAGCCACTCCTCCAGTGAAAAGATCGACCGCGAAATCGCCGCTCCGGGCGCCCTCGGAGGGCCCCCTGATCGGCGCGCACATGAGCGTGGCCGGGGGCCTCGAGCTGGGCGTGGAGCGAGCGCTCAAGGTAAAGGCGCGGGCGCTCCAAATCTTCACGAAAAACGCGTCCCGGTGGAAGGGAAAGGCCCTCGCCGCGCCCGAGAGCGTCCGCTTCCGCGAGGCGCTCGAGGCGAGCGGGCTGGCGCCCGTGGCGGCGCACGCCTCCTACCTCATCAACCTGGCCTCGCCCGACGCGGCGCTCCGCAAGCGGTCGATCGAGGCGCTCGCCGACGAGCTCCGCCGCGCCGACGCGCTCGGCGTGCGCTACGTGGTCCTCCATCCGGGCGCCCACATGGGGCGCGGGCTCCGGGCGGGGTGCGACCGCGTGGCGGAGTCGATCGACCGCGCGCGGCGCCTCGCGCCGGCGCCGGAGGTGATCGTGCTGCTCGAGACGGTGGCCGGCCAGGGGACGACGATCGGGCGGCGCTTCGAGGAGCTGGCGCGGATCCGCGAGCGCGTGGAGCGCCGCGACCTCACGCAGTTCTGCCTCGATACCTGCCACGTGCACGCCGCCGGGTACGACATCGTCAGCGAGCGGGGCTACGAGGAGACGTTCGAGGAGTTCGACGACGTGCTCGGCCTGGAGACGCTCCGCTTCTTCCACGTGAACGATTCGAAGAACGAGCGCGGGAGCCGGGTGGACCGGCACGAGCACATCGGCCGAGGCAAGATCGGCACGGCGCCGTTCGCGAGGATCCTCGGGGATCCGCGCTTTCACGCCGTGCCGAAGGTGCTCGAGACGCCGAAGGGGAAGGACGGCGTCGTCATGGACCGGAAGAACCTGGCGCTCCTGCGGCGGCTCGCGGAGCCGCCGCGCCCGGGGAACGGAGCCGCCTAGGCCTCAGAAGCTCTTGTCCTCTTCCTCCTCGTCCTCTTCCTCCCCCTCCTCGCCCGAGTCGGCCAGGCCGCGCTCCTCCTCGTATTCCAGCATGAAGTACTCGCGGAACGGATCGACGAGGTCGTTGAAGGCCTTGTGGGGCGACGAGACGCCGTACTCCCGGAGCTTGTCGCAGATCTCCCCGATCAGGCTGTCCATCCGGGCGGAGAGATTGGTCTCTGCGATGAGTCGCTCGACGATATCCTTGTCCTGATCGTTCGGGCTCATGGCTGTCGCTCCTTCAGGAAAGGGCCCGGGGGGTGGCCTTGCGGCCGGGATTTGACGGTCATTATATCAAACACGGGCGCGGCGCGCCGGTTCGGAATCGGGCGCCGCGCCCGCGTGATTTCCCGGGCGGCGGAATGGAGGCCGTGCTAAGCGCTTACGCGAGCACCTCCTCCACCGGACGTCGGAGGGTAGGTTCAGGCGGCGCTCCGTAGCCGAATCGGAGCAGGACCTGCGGATGTCCCGTCACGCCGATCGCCTGCGCCATCATCGGGCGAAGCGCCGCCACTTCGATGGGTTGATTCAAGTACGACGCCGAGATGTCCGCGTCGGTCGCCACGAGGAGCACGCGCGCCAGCGCCTGTCCCGCCAGCAGCCAGTGCCTCGGCGAATCGTTCGCGGTCCAGACCGTAGCCAAGGCGGCCGATTTCTCGGCGAGTGCCCGATCACGAGCCGCCTGACCCCTCCCCAGGTCGAAGGTCCGGACCACGAGCGAAACGCCGGGGCTCGCCAGCGTCTCGAGGATCTGGTTCACACCGATCACGCTGCTCGGCATCCCGTCCCCACTGCCGTGGCGAGCCGGATGGATCCACGACGCCAGCTCGCGGCGGAAGTGAGGGTCGGCCATCTGGATCACGTCCCCTCGCGAAACCAGTTTCGCGATCTCCTCCCGGGCCCCGGGCTCGGTCGCGACGGCGAGATGCCCCCCCTCCATCTCCGCCGCCTCCTCCATGGCCGCGAGCCGGTCCTCCGGGAGCGGATCGTCGGCGAAGGCGCGCCGGTTGGTCCGCCGGTGGACGATCGCGCGGAAGAGCGCGCGCTCGTCGTCGGTCGTGTGGTGGACGCCGTCGATCTGGACGCGGGCCAGGAAATCGGGGTCCTGGGAGTCCGGGAGGACGGTGGTGAGATCGCGATACCCGAAGAACCGGAGCGCGATCCTGAGGTGGAAGAGCGCCGCCCCGCACGAGATCGTCAGCTCCCGGTCCTCGGGATCCACGACCGGGAGCGCGCGCGTCCGGTCCGCGTAGAGATCGACGTGGTCGCCCACGATCCGGAACCACCACGGCTGCGAATTGTGGCTCGACGGCGCGAGCGTCGCGTAGCGGAGCGTGAAGCGGAGCTTCTCGGACGCCGAGCAGAGTCCGGGAAAATCCTCTTCGCGAAGGCACCAGGGATCGCGCTGGGACGATGCGGCGCGCATGGATCGGCTCTCCGGTCGCGTGACGGGCGAAGGCAACGACAGACCGGGGACCCTATTCGCAGGGATCGTGCCCCGCGCGGCCGCGCGACGCGGGTCGCCGGTAGTCCCTTGAAGCGGCTCGGGTTGCCGCCGACGGTGCGCGCCGTCGGCGCCGGCGACGCCGGGGCGCGGACCTGACAGGATCGTCCTATTCTCTGCGTTTCTGTCATGACACCCCTACCGCTTGACAAGCGTCGCGGCACCGGGGAGCATCCGACGCCGTGAGCGAGGAGACGCCCGGGCCGAAGGAGACGCCGGAACCAGACGCGACCGCGCCGCCGCCCGACGCCGCCTCCGACGTCGCGGGCGCGGGCATCGCCCGCGATCGCGGCATGGCCCGCGCGGCGGGCGTCATCTCCGCCGCGACGTTCCTGAGCCGCATCCTCGGTCTGGTCCGCGAGCAGGTCTTCGCCGCGCAGTTCGGCGCCGGCTTCGCGGTCGACGCCTTCCAGGTCGCCTTCCGCGTCCCGAACCTCCTCCGCGACCTCTTCGCCGAGGGCGCGATGAGCGCCGCGTTCGTCCCGACGCTGACGAAGGTGCAGCAGGAGCAGGGCCCGCAGGCGGCGATGCGCCTCGCCAACCTCGTCGTCAACTTCCTCCTCATCGTCGTCTCCGCGATCTGCGTGGCGGGAATCTTCGCCGCGCCCTGGATCGTCCGCGTGATCGCGCCCGGCTTCGAGGCGATCCCCGGAAAGCTCGAGCTGACGACGCTCATGACCCGGATCATGACGCCGTTCCTCCTCACGATCTCGGTGGCGGCGGCGGTGATGGGGATCCTGAACACGCGGCGCATCTTCTTCATCCCCGCCGTCGCGCCGACGATGCTCAACCTCTCGCTGATCGCCTCCGGCTACCTGGTCGCGCCGCTCTGCCCGCGCTGGGGCCTCGAGCCGATCGTCGGGATGGCCTTCGGCGCGCTCCTGGGCGGGATCGGGCAGCTCCTGATCCAGGTGCCCGCGCTCCGCGCGCAGGGATTCGTCTGGCGGCCCATCGTCTCGTTCCGCGACCCGGGCGTGATCCGGATGGTCGGGCTGATGGCGCCCGCCTCGGTCGGCATCGCGGCGGCGCAGGTGAACGTCTTCACGAGCACGTTCCTCGCGTCGATGCTCGTGCAGGGGAGCGTCTCGTGGCTCAACTACGCGTACCGGCTGATGCAGCTCCCGATCGGGCTCTTCGGCGTCGCGATCGCGACCGTCACGCTCGCCGAGGTCTCGCGCCACGCCGCGGCCGGCAACATGGCCGATCTCAAGAGCACGCTCAATTTCTCCCTGCGGCTCGTGATGCTCCTGACGCTCCCGGCGACGTTCCTCCTGATCGCGCTCGCCGAGCCGATCATCGCGCTCCTCTACCAGCACGGGCGCTTCACGCCGACCGACACGATGCAGACGGCCCGCGCCCTTTGGGCGTACGCGGTCGGGCTCGCCGCGTTCTCGGGCGTGCGCGTCATGGTGCCGGCGTTCTACTCGCTCCATCGCGCGCGGATCCCGGTCATGGTCTCGGTCTTCACGATCGCGATGACGGTCGGTCTCTACTTCGCCCTGATGGGACCGCTCAAGCACACCGGCCTCGCGCTCGCCACGTCGCTCGGCTCGGTCGTCAACTTCTCGATCCTCTTCTGGATGCTGAGGAAGGAAATCGGCCGCCTCGGGGGGACGCGCCTCGCGTCGGCGACCGGCCGGATCCTGGTCGCGGCCGTGGCGTCGGCGATCGTCGCGCGGCTCGCCGCGGAGGGCGTGACGCACCTGATCGGCGCGCGGAGCGTCCCCGAGCGGGCGCTGATCGTGGGCGCCGGCTTCGTCGCCGCGGTGATCGTCTACGTGGGGCTCTGCACGGCCCTCCAGGTGCAGGAGCTGAAGCCGATCCTGGGATGGCTGACCGGACGGAGGCGGCGGGCGTGAACGCGGCGCGCGGGCCGGCGCGGCGGGAGCGCCCGCGGTGAGCGCGCCCGCGGTGAGCGCGCCCGCGGTGAGCGCGCCCCGCCCGAGCGTCGTCTGCCTCGACGTGGACGGCACGCTGACCGACGGGGTGCGCGGCCCCGCGCTTCCCGGCGCGGCCGAGGCGCTCCGCGCCCTCCGCGACGCGGGCGTCCCGGTGCGGCTCGTCACGAACACCACGAGCGTCCCGTTCGCGGACCTGGCCCGTTACCTCGCGGGCCTCGGCCTCCTCGACTCGTCCGACTCCTTGTTCACGCCGTACGTGGTGGCGCGTCGCGTCCTCTCCGAGCGGGGCCACGACGCCGGCGTCCTCATCTCCGACCCCGGGCAGCGGGAGGAGCTGTCGTGGTTCCGCGAGGATCCGGCGGGCCCCGCGGTGCTCCTCGCCACCGAGGCGCACGCCTGGACGGTCGGGGCGCTCCAGCCCGCCTTCCGGCGCCTCCTCGAAGGCGGCGCCTTCTACACGATGACCCGGAACCGGTTCTTCCGGCGGGGAGGGACGATGGTGACGGACGTGGGGGCGGTCGCGGCGCTCCTCTCCTACGCGTCCGGCCGCGAGCCCGAGACGCTCGGGAAGCCGTCGCGCGCGATGTTCGAGGCGGTGGCCCGCCACGCCGGCGCTGCGCTCGAGACGATGGCGATGGTCGGCGACGACGCCGAGTTCGACGTCTCGGCCGCCGTCGCGCTCGGGATGCGGGGCGTGCTCCTGCGCACCGGAAAATATCGCGCCGGCGACGAGGCGCGGGTGAGCCCGTCCCCGACCGCGGTGCTCGACTCGATCCGCGACGTGCCGGGGTGGGTGCTCGGCGCCGCGTCATGCTGATCGCGCTCGCGGCCGTCGCGGTCCTCCTCCACCTGCCGGCGATCACTCGATACGGCATCTTCCGCGACGAGCTCTACTACCTCGCCTGCGCGAATCATCTCGCGTGGGGCTACGTGGACCAGCCGCCGCTCTCGATCGCGGTGCTCGGGGTGTGGCGGGCGGTCTTCGGCGACTCGGTCGCGGCGATCCGGGTCGTGCCGATCCTGCTCGGCGCGACCGTCGTCTATTTGACGGGCGCGTTCGCCCGGCGGCTCGGCGGCGGCCGTTACGCGGTCTTCCTCGCGGCGTTCGCGGCGCTCCTCGCGCCGATCACCCTCGGCCTGACGCACATCTACACGATGAACGCGTTCGACCTCCTCTTCTGGATCCTGGGCGCGATGGCGCTCCACCGGTGCCTCGAGCGGGGGACGCGGCGCGATTGGATCGTACTCGGGCTGGTGCTCGGCCTCGGGCTCCTGAACAAGATCAGCGTGCTCTGGTTCGCGGGCGGGGCGTTCGTCGCGATCGCGGTGACCGGCGAACGGCGCCGGCTCCTCACGCCGTGGCCCTGGGTCGCGGCGGGGATCGCCGCGGCGCTCTTCGCGCCGTACGTGCTCTGGGAGGTCGCGCACGGCTGGCCGACGCTCGAGTTCATGCACACCGCGACGCGGGAGAAGAACGTCCATCTCTCGGTGACGGCCTTCCTGTCTTCCCAGATCATGGCGATGAACCCGGCGACGCTCCCGGTTTGGCTCGCGGGGCTCGTGTCGGCGCTGCGGTCGCGCGAGGCGCCCCGCCGCGCGCTCGGCGTCCTCTATCTCGCCGTCCTCGCGGTGCTGCTCGTCTCCGGATCGAGCAAGCCGGAGTACCTCGCCCCCGCGTACCCGATGCTCCTCGCGCTCGGCGCCGTCGCGTGCGAACGGACGCTCCGCGGCGCGTGGCGCGCGTGGCTCCGGGTGGCGATCCCCGCCGCGATCCTGGCGCTCGGCGTCGTCGCGGTGCCGCTCGCGATCCCGATCCTCCCGGTCGACGCGTACGTCCGGTACACGCGCGCCCTCGGCATGGCGCCGGAGACCTCGGAGCGCCACGCGCTGGCGGACCTGCCGCAGCACTACGCCGACATGTTCGGCTGGGAATCGATGGCGAGCGCGGTGGGCGCTGTCTATCGCTCGCTCCCGGCGGCGGACCGCGCCGCGGCGATCGTGGTGACGCAGAACTACGGCGAGGCGGGCGCGCTCGAGCGGTTCGGGCCGCGCGGCGGTCCCTTCCCCCGCGTGGCCTGCGGGCACAACAACTACTGGCTCTGGGGGACGGGGGATTGGGACGGGCGCGCCGCGGTGATCCTCGGCGGCTCGCGCGCCGCCTACCTCCGCGCGTTCACGACCGTCGACTCGGTCGCGGCGCTCCCGCCGACGCGCGGCATGCCGTACGAGCAGGGACTCCCGATCTTCGTCGCGCGCGGGCTCCGGGTTCCGGTCTCGGAATACTGGAGCTGGGAGCGGAGCTACAACTGACGGGGGCAGCCACCGGATGGGGAACGAACACTCCGGTCGCGCGGAGTAGGATCGGGGGGATCACAGGCAAGGCCGGCGTGAGTAGCAGAACAAGACCCTGATCTTATCCGCCTTCCCCGGGTGAACGGTGCAACCGCCGGTCCTCCTCTCTCCACACCGAAACGAAACCCCGTCGGCGAACTTCCGCGTTGATCGTTCGGGCGCCGTGGATGCCTATACTCATCGACGGATCGTACGGCTCGCTCGCGAGCTCGGCCAATGCTCGCGCCGCCCCTCCAGCATCGGTATAGCCCAGTGCTTGGACGCTCATCTCCGCCATTCCCAGCCAGAGGTCGCGGCCATGTCGACCGCGAGACCGCCACGGGAGGCTCTCCCAAGTTTCGGGATTGGCACAGCGAATGAGATAATCGAGAACGCGCGGGGACTCCGTGGCCATGACGCTCATCGAGGCCAGCGCCACCTTCATCGCCCCGTACGTGGACAGGTCTACCGTTCCGCTGAACCGCTTCCAAATGAACGCATCAAGCGTGTCGAAGTAGGCGGTGTCGCCGATGAACCCGATCGCGCATGCGATCTCCGCCCAATGTCCCTTCAGCCCCTCGTCGCGGAGAGAGGTCGCGAGGATCGGCAGGGCCCTCCGTCCGAGCATTCGAGCCTCGTAGCGCGGCATTCCATGGAAGTAGTTTCGGGTGACCATCGCCAGGGTCCTATTCCGGACGTCGTCATCGGTGGCCGGGTCAGGTTCCACGGTGAGGTCCGTCGTATCGGTCCGACTCGCGGTGCCACCGGTGATGGTCCACCGTAGGCGGTACGTCGCTCTCCCGGAACCGACCTCAGGGGCGATCCCGTAAAGACGGATTTGATGGTCGCCTTCGCTTTCAGCACCGCGCACGGCGAACACACCCGGGGGCAGCCCGTCGACATCGACCGCCAGGCTGTCTTGCAGGTCTCGATCCAGGAACCCCGCAGTGAGCGAAATGGGCATTCCCTCGATGAACGGGGCATTCGACCCATTGCTGCCCGGCTCGAGGTAGATGGACTGCGCAGCGCAGGACCACGCCGAGATCAACAAACAAGCGGGTAAGAGAATCAGACCACGTGCGAACCCTAGATCTCGGCACGCCCGCCCGTGTGTGCGCCGCCGGCGCCAAATCGCCATACGACCATCGGTATGCATGGACACCCAGGTTCCTCTGAATCTCGTGGAACGCGCCTACTTGGCCGGAACGAGCTCGACCGGCGACTCGAACTGCTGGCGTGCCTCGAGAGAGAGCGATGCGGCCTCGGTCGTCGAAACCGGGGCGTGCATCCGGAGTTTGTCGATGATCCGTTGCATCTCTTCGATGTTCCCCTCCGGCACCACCACGCGCTCGGTGCCGGACACGATCAGCACCATGCCTCCGGCATCGAGATCCGTCTTGATCGACAACAGGTAGGTTCGTTGCACTTTCGATAGGGAGGGCCGTCGGGCGCTCCTCGCCGGAGGCAACGTCTCCACGAATCGCGAACCGTCGACGAACTGCACTAGGAGAAAGGCGTCGCTTGTGTCGATCGATGCTGACGCCACCAGTGGACTCCGAGAATAGTTGCGTTTCATCACTTCGAGGATCTGCGGGTCTGCCGTTCCCGAATCGCGCGCGGCCAGGGCGTTCGCGCCGACTGATTCCGCCAGAGCCGCTTGGGCGAGCGCCGTCACGGATACGGCGATCTTTGGCGCGCCGGGAATCGGCAGCCGAAGCCCGTTGACGACAATCCCCCCATGGAGCATCGAGAGCGCGTACGGCGGAGGGAGTCGATTGCCTCCCAGATAGACGATGCCGGAGGTGCTCTCCACTTCCGTGACGGGAGAAGCCGCACGATCGGTAGGGGATGCAGCGTTGGCGACAGCGGGCACGACCGGCATCCCGAATGACGCCGTGACGACCATGACGAAAGTACTCAGCCTGTGCCTTCCGAGCATCGCGGGCCTCCCTTTCTTCGGGCCGCGCCGGCCGCGCCCCTACCGCAGCAGCAGCATCCTCCGGCTCTCGCGGAACGAGCCGCCCGCGCCGCCCGCGAGATCGAGCCTGCAGAAGTAGACGCCCGACGCCGCGTCGCGCCCCGCGCCGTCCTTGCCGTCCCACCGCGTCAGGAAACGGCCCGCCGGCAGGTCCGCGGCGACCAGGGTCCGCACCAGGCGCCCGTTCGCCGCGAAGACGCGGATCGTGGCGCGCCCGCCGCCTCCGGCGACGTCGAAGCGGATCGAGGTCGACGGGTTGAAGGGGTTGGGCGCGTTCGGGAAGAGCGCGCTCACGACGGGGATCGAGCCGTCGGCCAGCTCGACGCCGGGCGCCGCGTAGGGCCGGCTCATGACGCGCACGGTGTCGCGCGCCGCGAAGAGCGTGACGCCGGCGATCTCGCCCCGGATCGAGAGCGGCACGCGGTCGCCGTCGGGGAGGAGCGCGACCACGGTCGCCCGGTCGAACGTGAGGTCGAGCCCGCCGTCGCGGGGCGTCACGTCGACCGCGACGGCGACGCTCTGCGTGGAGAGCGCGTCCGTGGCCGGACCGGCGAGGACGACCGACGAAGCGACGACCGCCGAAGGATCGAGCTCGGCGGGGAGCACGACGCGCGCGTTCACGGGAAGCCCGCGGCTCCCCCGCTGGAGCGCGGAGGGCGTCACCCGCGCCGCGACCTCCACGGTCCCGACGTGGAGCCGCACCGGCACCACGGTCGTCGGACGGAAGGGATCGTCGCTCGTGACGAGCACGGCGCTCAGGTGCGCGCCGTCGGCGAGCCCCGCGCCGTCGATCGTGAGCGGTACCGTGGCCGAGGCGCCCGGCGCGAGCGTTCCCGACGCCGCGGGGACCGTAAGCCACGTCCCCAGCGTGTCCGCGCGAGACGCGGACCACGTGAGATCCGAGCCCCCGGCGTTCGTGACGACGAGCGGCCTCGCGGCGGTGCCGCCCGATGCGACCGCCACGGCCAGCGATTCCGGCGAGACCGTGATCCGCGGCGGCGCGATCGCGCGCGCCGTGATCGGAATCACGACCGGGCCGTCGGGATCGTCGCTGACGAGCGTGACCGTGGCCGTGCGGTCGCCGGGGGCCGTCGGGGCATACCGCACGTAGATCGGGGCGCCCTGGAGCGGCGCCAGATCGAGCGTGTCGGGCGAGGCCGTGAATTCGCCGCCCGGCGCCACGAGCGCGCGGACGTGCAGCCGGTCGGTGCCGGCGTCCGTGACGTGGAGCGTGTCGGTGGCGCTCTGCCCGAGGTACGTCGGGGCGAACGCGAGCGCGAGGGGGCTCGCCGCGAGGTCGGGAATGCCGGTGACGTGGAGCGTCACCGTTGCGTTCGACACCGGGTGCGCCGGGTCGTTGCTCGTGACGCGGATGGTCCCCTCGTAATCGCCGCCGAAGATGCCGCGGGCGTCGGTCGCGACGGTGATCGGCACGGAGCCGCCCGCGGGGACGTTCCCCTCGGGCGGGCCGACCGCGAGCCACCGCGGCGCCGCCCAGAACCGGATCGCCATCCGGTCGTGGACGTAGTCGGCGTTGAACGCAACCGTGAGGCCGTCCGTCCGATTCGCGTTCTGGAGGCCGATCGTCGCGCTGTTCAGGGGCGCGCCCATCTGGAGGTACTGGAAGACGATCGCGCCCGACGGATAGAGGATCGCCTCGAACGTGTACGGGCCCCCGGTCACCCGCCGCGGGACGTGGTCGTACTCGACGATGAGCCGCGTCCCGTCGTTCCAGACGTACGCGCGGCGCGCCTGCGCGAAGTTGAGGTCGTCCCAGAAGGGCGCGATCAGGTTCTCGGGCGTCTCGTCGGCGGGGAGCGGCTGGTTCTGGAAGGCCGTGCTCCCGCTGGTGAACGAGATCCATCCGTGCGTGCAGACCCGGAGCGTCGTGAACGTCTTCCCGTAGAACGGGAACGCGAACCCGATCGGGAGCGGATCCGTCGTCTCGTCGAGCTCGCTCAGCGCGACCGGCGTTCCGACGTCCTTGATCTCCACCCAGTCGAAGACCGGGCCGCCGCGCTGGTCGCTGTCGATCCATCGGGTGCCGAACTCGTCCGGTCCGCCGCGGCCGAGGATCACCGGGCCGCTCGAGCGCGGATCCTCGGCGTCGCGGTCGAACGTCTGCGCTTCGGAGACCGGCACGCTCGCGGCGCCGTTCTCCGCGGCCACCGCGAAGCCGAGGGCGGAGCCGCCGTCGTTCGCGATCGTGAGCGTCTGCGACGATGCCGTGCCGACGTCGAGCCCGGCGGCGAGCGCCGGAGGGTCGAGGCGCACGACCGGCGCCGGGACACCGATCCCCGCGAGCCCGATCGTCGCCGACGGCTGCGGCGCGTCGTGCGTGATCGTGACGGTGGCCCCGCGGTCGCCGGCGGCGGACGGCGTGAACGAGAAGCGGAACGTCCCCTCGCCGCCCGCGGGCACCGTCAGCGATTCCGGGCTCGCGGCGAACTCGCCGGCCGGCGTGACGGACGCGGCCGCGTGGAGCGGAAGCGTGCCCGCGTTCGTCACGAGGAGATCCGCCGACTTCGTCCCGCCGAGGAAGACGTCGCCGAACCCGATCGGCTGCGTCGGGACGGAGAAGGAGGCCGCGTCGGCCACGCGGAGCGTCGCCGGCATCGAGAGGGAGGGTATCGCCGGGTCGTTCGTCTCGACGACCACGTTCCCGGCGTAGGAGCCCGCGGGGAGTCCGCGCCCGTCGATCGTCAGCGTCACGGTCTGCTGGTCGCCGGCGGCGACCGTGCCGCGGTCGGGCCAGGCGCCGAGCCACCGGCCCCCGATTACGCCGTGGCCGCGATCGGGGATCCAGTCGGTCGGCGCCACGCCGTTCCCGAGCACCGCGCTCACGTTCATCCGCCCGTCGTCGTCCCCGAGGGTCGCGAGCGGCACGCGGAAGCGGATCTCCCGGGTGGCGACGTCCACCGGCACGCTCCCGAGATACCCCCCCGTGCGCGCGTCGAAGAGGTCGACGAAGCCGAATCCGAGCGAGAAGAGCCCGACCTCGTACTCCGCGCCGATGTCCTGGCGCGGATTGCCGAACGAGGGATCGCGTCCGGTGTTCACGTTCTGGTCCACGTCGAGCGAAACGTAGCCGTAGAAATTGAGCGGCAGGATGTCGGCCGCGGTCCGGATCGCGACGTCGAGGACGCCGTTCCGCGCCGAGGCGCGAAGCTCCGTCGCGTCCACCACGCCGCCGTCGCCCGGCGGGTCGGCGAGGACGAGCGGGAGCGAGTCGGACGCCGAGAGCGTCGTCGGACCGCCCGCCGCGACGGCGCCGGGGAGCTCCGCCCGAGCCGCGCCGTAGAGCGGGCTCCGCACGAGCGACGACCAGTCGCGCTCGAGCGCGGGCTCGGCGCCCGGTCCCGCCGTGTCGATCGCCGACGGCACGGGAGGCGGTGCCGCCTCCTCGAACCGCACCGTGTAGACGAGATCGCTCCCCGCGCGATTCCCGACCGTCAGGAGGCGCGCCACGGTCGTCCCGGTCGGGAGCGACGCGTCGAACGAAGGCGGGCCCGCCATCGCCTCGGGCGGCGCCAACCCGAGGCCGGCGAGCGGGATCGTCCACTCCGGCCGGTCCGGATCGTCGCTTCGCACGACGAGGGACGCGGCGGCGGTCGCGACCGCGGCGGGCGCGTACGAGACGAGGACCGCGCGCGCCTCGCCCGGCGCGACCGTGAAGGACGGCGGCGTCACCGTGAATTCCGGTCCGGTCGCGGTGACCGAGGCGACCTCGAGCGGCAGCACGCCCTCGTTCGATACGAAGATCGTGTCGCGGACGGTCGCGCCGACGAAGACCGGCCCGAATTCCACGGAGTCGGCGGAGACCGCGATGTCGGGCGCGGCGACGACGTCGAGGTCGATCGGGACGAGGAGACTCGGGTGCGCCGGGTCGTTGCTCCCGAACGTGACGAGGCCGTGGTACGCGCCGCCGGTCAGCCGTCGCGCGTCGAGACGCGTCGTCAGGGTCGTGGTGCCGCCGGCCGTCGTCACGCCGTACACCGGCGTCGCGGAGAGCCACGACGCGCCCCCCAGCCAGTCGAACGCCTGGCTCGCGATCCGCTGGTTGTCCGCGAAGATCGCCGACGCGTCCTCGATCAGCCGCCCCGTGGCCGCCAGGACCCGGCCGCGGCCGACGAACGCCGCCACGAGGGCCGGCGCGCCCGAGGCGTCGTCGAGCACGTCGTACGCGCCGGAGCCGTCGACCACCAGGCGGGCCGCGGAGCCCGGCAGGTTCGCACTCGTCGCCCCTCGCGTGATCTCGTGCGGGAGGAGCCGCGTGGTCGGTCCCACCGTGCCGGTCGCCGGGACGAAGTGCGCGGGCACGCCGGTGGCCGCGAGGATCGCGTTGAAGATCGGAAGGGCGGTCGCCGCCTGCCCGTTCAGGAGGACCGCGCCCCCCTGGTTCACCCACTGCGCCAGCGCCTGGATCCCGTCGTCCGCCCAGGGGCCGGTGGCATCGGTGAGCCAGTACACGTCCGCGGTCGAGAGCACGTCGGCCCGGACCGGGAGGTCGTTCGCCTTGAAGACCACGCCGCGGGACGAGAGCGCGCCGATGAGCGCCGACCAGGGTGACGCGCTGCCGCCGTGGATCGTGTCGAAGAGGACGCGGAGATCGGAGAGGTCGGCGGGCGGCGCGGCGTTCGCGTCGTCGGACGTGCCGGCGACGCTCTCGATCCGGAGCGCGGGCGGAGCCGTCGCGAGCGTGTCGCCGCCCTCGAGCGCGACCGAGGTCGCGATCGTGTCGAGCCCGAGCGAGTCCGTGTCGAGCGTCCGGGCCGCGCGCGCGTGGGCCGCCCAGGAGAGGCTGCTCCCGCCGTCGTTTCGGACCGTGAGCTGGATCGTCGCCGACTCGCCCGTGCGGAGCGTGTCGGCGACGCGGCCGGGCGCGAGGCTCGCGACCGGCGGCACCTGACCGGTCGCGCCCATCGCGATCCGGAGGGGCGATTCGTCGGGATCGTCGGACACGATCGTGAGCGTTCCCCGCACCGTGCCGGGCGCCGCCGGCGTGACGGAGAGCGGCACCTCCCAGAGATCGCCCGGCACGAGCGTGAACGGGGTCGGGTCGACCGAGAACTGCGGGTTGTCCACCGACACGCCGGTCACGTGGAGGTCGTCGTAGCCGACGTTCTGGACGAGGATCCCCTGCGTCGCCGTCTCCCCCGCCACGACCGGACCGAACGCGATCGGATTCGGGAAGACGTCGATGTCGGGCGCGGAGATGCCGTGGAGGGTCACCGGAACGTCGAAGACCGGCTCCGACGGGTCGTTCGTCTTCAGGTGAACGTAGCCGCGATAGTCGCCGCCGCGGAGCCCCGCCGCGCTGAGCGTGACGGTCACGGCGACGGTTGCCCCGGAACCCGCGCTCCCGCTCGGCGGCGCCACCGAGAGCCAGGATGGGGCCGGCGGCGTGGCGCTCGACCCCGCGGCCGCGGCGGTGAAGTCGAGGGCCCCCTCGCCGGTGTTCCGGATCGAGAGCGTCAGCGTGGCGCTGGCGCCCGTCTTGAGGGTCGCCGCGAGGGAACCCGGCGTGACGTCGATCACGGGCGGAGCCGTCGTCGTGAACGAGAGGACGTTGCTGATCGGGGAGCGGTTGCCGAACTCGTCGCTCGCGACGGTCGCCAGGTAGTACCGGGTCGAGGGCAGGAGCCCCCGCACGTCGATCGTCTCCTGGCTTCCGGAGGGCTGCGGGCGGGGCACGCCGGAGACCGGCGTCGCCGCGGTGAACGTCGACGGGTCGAGCGGCGTCGTCGCGTACCGGATGTCGTACCGCGTGGCGGTCCCGGTCGTTCCGTCGTCCCCGGTCGCCGTGAATCCGATCGTGACGCGGTCCGACGACGCGAAGCGGAGCGCCACGTCCCCGATCGCGGCGGGGCCGACCGAGTCGACGCCCGCCATCATGCGGGCGACGTCGAGCCGGCCGCCGGTCACGGTGATCCCCTCGAGCGACGGGATCCGGTCGGTCGCCGCCAGGAGGACCTGCTTCATCGTGGCGGCGGGCATTGCCGGGAATCGGGTGCGGAGGAGCGCCAGCGCGCCGCTCACGTGCGGCGCGGCCATCGAGGTGCCGCTCATCAGCCCATAGCCGCCGCCCCGGAGCGTGCTGACGATGTCGCCGCCCGGCGCCCCGAGATCGACGGTGGTCGCGCCGTAGTTGCTGAATTCCGACCGGCCGTCGACGCGGTTCGTCGACGCCACGGAGATCACGTTCGGGAGGTCGAAGCTGCTCGGCCAGTTGGCGTAGACGTCGTTGTCGACCCCATCGTTCCCCGAGGCGGCCACGAAGAGGACGCCCTCCTCGTTCGCCTCGGCGATCGCGTCGTGGAGCGCCTGGGAGTAGCCGCCGCCGCCCCACGAGGCGTTGATGATCGTCGCGCCGTGCTCGACCGCGTACTCGATGCCGTCGATCGCGTCCCCCGTCGTGCCGGCGCCCGTGGCGTCCATGAACTTGACCGGCAGGAGCTGGACCCGCCATGCCACGCCCGAGATTCCGAGGCCGTTGTTCCCGACGGCCCCGATGATTCCCGAGACGTGTGTCCCGTGCCCGTTGTCGTCGGTCGGATCGCCGTCGAAGTTCGCGAAGTCGAATCCGTGGACGTCGTCCACGTAGCCGTCGCCGTCGTCGTCCACGAGATTGCCGGGGATCTCGCCGGGGTTCGTGTAGAGGTTCCCGGCGAGGTCGGGGTGCGTCATGTCCATGCCGGTGTCGAGAATCGCGACGATGACCTGCGAGGAGCCGGTCACCTGGTCCCAGGCGTCGGTCACGTGGATGTCGGCCCCGGGGACGCCGTGGTTCTGGCCGGTGTTCCGGAGCGACCACTGGATGGCGAAGGAGGGGTCGTTCGGGACGGCCGTGGCGTGGACGATGTAGTCGGGCTCGATGAACCGGACGGCGGGGTCGTCCCGGTAGCGCCCGATGGCCTTCGCGACCGGGATGGCGATCTTGTGGCGGGCGGCCGGCACGTGCCGGAACCGGTGACCCGGATCCGCGCCGAGGTCGCGCAGGATCGCCTGGACGCGGCCGGGAGGCGCGTCGGGGCGGAATCCGATCAGGATCTCGTCGGGAACGTAGGGCGCAGCCCCGCCGAGGGGGGAGGGATTCGGCGGCGCCCCCATCCCGACCGTCGCGATCCAGAGCGCGAGGGCAGCCACAACGGCCGCGGCCCCACGCCGATGCGCGGCACGGATGCGGTTCACGGGTCCTCCGGGAGGAACGGGCGCGGCGGTATTCTAACCGACCGCGAGGCCTGCCGCCACGGGATTCCCCGGCCCTCCAACCGCTTGAAAGCCGATGCCGGTCGGAGGAGAATGGCCGTGATGACCCCGACGACGTTCCGTTCCGCGCCTCCCGAGGTGCTCCTGGTCCAGGCGTTCGCGCGCCCGCTCGACAACGCGGTCGCGACCGCGCGCACCTGCTACTCCTCCAAGGGGATCGTGACCCCCGAGCAGGTGGGGGGCGACACGCTTCCGGAGGAGAAGCGCGCGGTGCGGCGCGAGCGGCGCGACGCGCTCGCCAAGGACCTCTACGCGGCCGGGCACCACACGACGTTCCAGCACGCGCACTTCCAGTTCACGCTCGATCGCGTGTCGCGCCAGTTCGTCTGGACGTTCCTGCACAGCCACCCCTTCTACAACTCCGAGCAGGTGAGCCAGCGGTACGTCGAGGTGAAGCCGGGCACGACGATCGTCCCGGACCTGGGCGGGGGCGAGGCGCAGCGGATCTACGACGAGCAGGTGGAGCGCGGGCACCGCGACTACCACGAGCTCCGGAATCTCCTCACGCCGGTCGCGACGTCGGAGTACCACAAGCGCTTCCCGGCGCGGGCACACCAGCCGGAGCGCTGGGTCGGCGAGATCCAGAAGAAGGCGCAGGAGGTGGCGCGGTACGCGCTCCCGGTCGGCACGTACTGCTACCTCTACCACACGGTGAGCGCGCTGACGCTCCTCCGGTACCATCGCCTCGCCGACCAGTGGGACGCGCCCGCGGAGCAGCGCGCGGTCGTCCAGGCGATGGTGGACGCCGTGCTCGCGCACGATCCCGAGTTCGGGGTCCTGCTCGAAGAGCCGATCCCGCTCGAGGAGACGGTCGAGTACCAGTTCTTCGTGCAGAACCCCGGGCTTCGCGGCGCGGCCATGGGCGACGCCGCGCGGCGCGAGTTCGACGCCTCGCTCGACGGCCTCGTCTCGAAGCTGGTCGCGGCGAAGCCGGAGAACGAGGCCTTGCTGGCGGCGTCGGTGCGGGAGGTCTTGGGCATTCCCGCGTCGGCGCTCTCGGACGACGAGGCGATCGCCCTCGTGATGGATCCCGCGTCGAACCGCTACCTCTCGGGCTCGCTCAACGTGACGACGCTCTCGAAGCTGAACCGGGCCATGATCCACCCGTCGTACACGTTCCGGAAGAAGCTCTCGCACACGGCCGACTCGCAGGACCAGCGCCACCGCGCCACGCCCGGCTCGCGCCCCTGCCTCCAGGCGTACCTCGGCCCGACGCCCGACTACGTGACGCCGGAGCTCTTGCTCGTGGACGAGCGGGTGGAGCGGCGCTACCGCGAGAGCATGGAGCGCGCGTGGGACGCGATCGGGAAGCTCCGGCGCCTCGGGGTCCCGGAGGAGAACGCGGCGTACCTCCTGCCGAACGCCGTCAGCATCCGGTTCACCGAGTCGGCCGATCTTCTCGGGCTCCGCCACAAGCTGGCGATGCGCCTCTGCCTGAACGCGCAGGAGGAGATCTGGCGTGCCGCGCGCGACGAGGCGGAGCAGGTGCGCGCCGTGAATCCCCGGATCGGCGCCCACTTCCTCCCGCCCTGCGGCCCCCGGCTCCGCGCCGGCGTGAAGCCGTACTGCCCGGAGGGAAAGCGCTACTGCGGCGTCCCCGCCTGGAAGATTCCGCTCCGGGAGATCGCGCGAACCTTGTGATCCGCGGGTCGCGCGGGACGGCGCTCGCGGCGACGGCGGCGCGGCGCAGGCGGGCGATCCTGCACGCCGCCGCGGCCTTCGCTCTCGTGATCGCGGGGCTCGCCGGCTGCAGCCACGACCTCGAGTCCCGCGCCGAGCCCTCCTACACGAGCCCCGACGGCGCGATCCGCTTCTGGGCGCCCGCATCGTGGAGCCGGCGCCAGGGACGGGGGCCGACGCGGAGCTGGCACATGCGGTACGTCGCCGGCGCGACGGCCGCCGCCGAGCAGCGGCACGCGAGCGCCGTCCTGACCGCCGATTTCGTCCCCGAGCGATCCGACCAGCACGGCGCGACCCTCTTCCGCGTCTTGCTCTTCACGACGGCCGGATACGAATCGCTCGCCGCCGAGCCGGGGATGCCGGCCGGCACGCCGTTCGCCGCGGGCGGCGGGCGCGTGGCGGTCGCGGCGATCCCGACGCTCGACCCCTACGACGGCGGCTATTCGAGCGTCGACTACGAGCGGACGCGCCCGTCGCTCGACACGCTGCGCGCGGCGGTGCGCCTGGCGGGCGCCGAAGCCGGCACGACGGCCGCGTGGGGCGCCGACACGGTGACGTACGCCATCCGACTGCCGGCCGCCGACGCGCCCGGGCGCGAGGTCCGAGCGCGGTTCTTCCCCGACGGGAAGGCGACGTGGACAACGACGTACTTCGGGAAGGGCTACCCGATCGTCGAGAAGGCGGCGTGGGAGATCCGAAACGGCGACGTGACGGTTACGTTCGGCGACGTCGGGAGCGGCGGTCCGGCGGGACCGTTGACGTACGCGATCGCCGACTCCGCGCTGGTCCCGCTCCGATGGCCCGAGAACGCCTGGGGCGTCTTCGGCGCGCCCCTCCTCGTCTACCGGCCGCGGTAGCCTGCGCCCCTCCCGCATGAGCGCGGCCCACACGACGCGCGGGTCCGCCGGGCCGCCGATGGCGTGCTGTCGACGACGTCGGTCCAGTCCGGTGGAAGGGGAATCGCGGGAGGGCCGCGAGGATCAGTACCACAGGCGACTGATCGTCAGCCCCACCGCGAGTTGCTCGTTGGGAAGCGCTTCCCCGAACCGAGTCGTGCCTTTGCCCCCCACGTCGTCCCACCCGATCGTGAGGCGCAGTGGCCAGCCTTGGCCCGGCTCGAAGCCTCCCCCACCCCAGACTGCCGGGCCGCCCTTCTCCGTCGACCCCCAGCCGCTGCTGGTGTTGGCGTAGCCCAGCCCAGCTTCGACGAAGGCGGAGGGTGCGTGCGAGTGGAAGAAATACGTTCCTCCGACGCCGGTCGGTCCCGTCAGCCAGAGCCCTCGGCTGGTATGCGTCAATCCCACGTCGTTCACGTATTGGATCATGACGTGATCGCTGAGTCCCCAGCCCAGTCGAAAGCGGGTCCATCCGGCGAAGGTCGTCTGGAACGCCTCCCCGCTGGACACCTGACCCACCCATTCGTTCTTGGCCGGGACCCAGCCGGCCCCGATCCCGAATTCCAGATTTAGCCCCTCACGCTTCCCGTCGAAGGCGCGCGCCGTGGACGAGAGCACGGTCGACGCTAGGAGCGAGGCAAGGAGATACCGGAGTAGTCGCTCAGAAATCGGCATAACGCTGTGTGGACGTCGGCAGGGTCGCTTCATCGTGCACCCCCTAGCTGAAAGGTGGATGAGGGGACTCGTACGCTAGAAGTCGGGGGGGCACGAAACAAGTGGCCAAAGGTTGTACGGTGCGCTCGTCGAGCCGGGGCACGGAGGAGCCGAGCGGGTGCGATCTTGAACTAGAGTCGCCTCCGGCGCGTGCCCCGCGAACACCTCAGCTGTGGCTCGGAGGTGACGGCCCGCCAGGCCCCCCGTAGGGACATAATTGGGTAGGAGGAGGATCGAGTCCCCGGCAGCGGGCTGCGATGACTGGCGGCTGCTCTGACACGGGACGCTCCTTCGAATTCGTCTACGCAACTCCTGGACCGGAGGAGCCGCGGCGACCATTCTCCAGGCATCCACGCCGCAACCCATTGGCCAGGCTCTCGGTCCAGACGTCCTTACGCGCGGATGGAATCCTTGGCAGGGGCCAGGAGCACGGCGGGGAGGCGATTCCCTCGCGATGGTTCCATGGCCGTTCGACCGGGCAGTCCCCACGGTCCGTGGCTCATTCCGCCCGTCGGTGCTAGGCTTCCGCCTCGTGCGCCGGGGTTGGGACCGTGGCGCCCGCCGGTTCCTCCGCCCCCTTCCGCTTCCGTAGCCGCGCCACGAATCCGTCCAGGTACGTGTAGATCACCGGCGTGATGTAGAGCGTGATGATCTGCGAGAACGCGAGGCCGCCCACGACCGCGAGGCCGAGCGGGCGCCGGGCCTCCGAGCCCGCGCCGAAGCCGAGCGCGATCGGGACCGTCCCCGCGAGCGCCGCCATCGTCGTCATCATGATCGGCCGGAACCGGATGCTGCACGCCTTCATGATCGCGTCCCGCGCCGGAAGCTTCTCGGTCCGCTCCGCCTCGAGCGCGAAGTCGATCATCATGATCGCGTTCTTCTTCACGAGCCCGATCAGCATGATCACGCCGACGAACGCGTAGACCCCCAGCTCGGTGCGAAAGATCATCAGCGTGAGGAGCGCGCCGAAGCCCGCGAACGGGAGCCCCGAGAGGATCGTGAGCGGGTGGATGAAGCTCTCGTAGAGGATCCCCAGCACGAGGTAGATCACGAGCACGGCGACCAGGAGGAGGAAGAGGAGCCCCTGCTGGCTCGCCTGGAACGCCTGCGCGGTGCCCGAGAAGCTCGTCGTCACCGTGGAGGGGAGCGTCTGGCGGGCGAGCCGGTTCACCTGATCCACCGCCTCGCCGATCGATGCGCCCGGCGTGACGTCGAAGGAGAGCGTGACCGCCGGGAGCTGTCCCGAATGCGCGACCGTGAGCGGGCCGAGCCCCGGCGAGAGCCGCGCCACCGACTGGAGGGGCACGAGCGAGCCGTCGGGCGCGCGGATGTGGAGGAGTCCGAGCGCCGAGAGGTCCTGCTGGTACTGCGGCAGGAGCTCCATGACGACCCAGTACTGGTTGTTCGGCGTGTAGATCGTCGAGACCTGGCGCGAGCCGTACGCGTCGTACAGCGCCTGCTCCACCTGCGCGGCCGTGATCCCGAGCGACGCCGCGCGGTCCCGGTCGAGGTCCACGTTGATCTGCGGGTTCTTGATCTGGAGGTCGGTCGTCACGTTCGTGAGCGCGGGAAGCGCGCGCATCTTCCCTTCCATGATGGCCGTGTACTGGTAGAGCGACTGGATGTCGGGGCTCTGGAGCTGGAACTGGTAGAGGCTCTTCGAGAGGCGCCCGCCGATCCGGATGGACGGCGGCACCTGGAGGAAGACGCGGATGCCCGGCACCTTGTTCAGCTTCGGCATCAGCTCGTGGACGACCTGCTCCGCGGAGAGCTTCCGCTCGGAGCGGTCCTTCAGGTGGATGAACATGCGCCCCTGGTTGGCGGTGGCGTTCGGCCCGCCCGCGCCGACCGCCGACATGAAGTCCTGCACGTTCGGGTCGGCCTTCACGATCTTCATCAGCTCGAGCTGGTGCGCCTTCATCGCGTCGAAGGAGATCCCCTCGATCGCCTCCGTGGTGCCGAAGAGCTGCCCCGTGTCCTCGGTCGGGAGGAATCCCTTCGGGACCAGGACGAAGAGCCCGATCGTGGCGAGGAAGATCGCCGCCGAGAAGAAGAGCGCCCCGCGCCTGCGGTCCATGACCCAGCCGAGGCTCCGCTCGTACGCGCCCAGGATCTTCGCATAGTGCCGTTCGGTCATCTCGTAGAACTTGCCGTGATGGGCCTGCGCCGAAGGCTTGAGGAACCGGCTGCAGAGCATCGGGGTCAGCGTCAGCGACACGAAGCCCGAGACCAGGATCGCGACGCCGATCGTGACCGCGAACTCGTGGAAGAGGCGGCCGATCAGCCCGCCCATGAAGAGCACGGGGATGAACACGGCGGTCAGGGAGAGCGTCATCGAGAGGATCGTGAAGCCGACCTGGCTCGATCCGTCGAACGCGGCCTGGAGCGGCTTCTTCCCCATCTCCATGTGCCGGACGATGTTCTCGAGCATCACGATCGCGTCGTCCACCACGAACCCGACCGAGAGCGTGAGCGCCATCAGGGAGAGGTTGTCGAGGCTGTAGCCGAGCAGGTACATCGCCATGAACGTCCCGATCACGGAGAGCGGGAGCGCCAGGCTCGGGATGATCGTCGCGGAGATGTTCCGGAGGAAGAGGAAGATCACGAGCACGACAAGGCAGAACGTGATGAAGAGCGTGAACTTCACGTCGGAGACCGAGTCGCGGATCGAGATCGACCGGTCGAAGAGCGTGTTCAGCGTCAGCGACGCCGGGAGCTGCGGCTTGAGCGACGCCACCAGCGCCTTCACGTCGTCGGCGACCTGGACCGTGTTCGTCCCGGGCTGGCGCTGCACGGCGAGGACGATCGCGCGCGTCCCCGAGTACCAGGAGGCGACCTTGCTGTTCTGCACGTCGTCCTTCACGAGTCCGAGGTCCTGGAGCCGGACCGGCGATCCGTTCCGATACGCGATGATGAGCTGCCGGAACTCCGCCGCGCTCCCCAGCTCGCCGCTCGCCTGGAGCGTGTACGCGCGCTGCGGCCCCCAGAGGACGCCGGACGGCAGGTTCACGTTCCCGGAGCCGATCGCGGACGCCACCTCGTCGATCCCGATCTGACGCGACGCCAGCTGCCGCGGGTCGAGCTGGACGCGCACCGCGTACTTCTGGGAGCCGTAGACCTGCACCTGCGCGACGCCGGACACGGTCGAGATCCGCTGCGCGAGGAAGGTCTCCGCGTACTCGTCGAGCGTCGAGAGCGGGAGCGTCCTCGACGTGAGGGCGAGGTAGAGGATCGGCGACGCGGCCGGGTTCACCTTGTTGTAGCTCGGCGGGATGATCCCGTCGGGGAGCTGGCGGAGCGTCTTCGAGATCGCGGCCTGCACGTCCTGGGCCGCGGCGTCGATGTTCCGCTCGAGGTTGAACTGCAGCGTGATGGAGGTCGCACCCTGGTTGCTGGTGGACGTCATCGCGTCGATGCCGGCGATCGTCGAGAACTCCTTCTCGAGCGGGGTCGCGACGGCGGAGGCCATCGTCTCGGGGCTCGCGCCGGGGAGCGACGCGCTCACGGTGATCGTCGGATAGTCGACGGTCGGGAGGTCGCTGACCGGGAGGAGCCGGTACCCCATCAGGCCGAAGATGAGGATGGCCGCCATGACGAGCGTCGTCATGACGGGACGGCGGATCCAGATCGCCGAGAGACTCACGGAGCGTCGCTCCCCGCCGGACCGGTCCCCCCGCCGCCGTCGACACGCCCGGACTGGACGATCACGTGCGACTTGTCGGCGAGCCGGCTCTGCCCGTCCACGACCACCGAGTCGCCGGCCGCGAGGCCGTGCCCGATCACGACGACGTCGTCCGCGGTCCGCTCGACCACGACCGGCTTCGAGCGGACGGTGCGGTCGGCCTGGAGCACGAAGACCGTGGTGCCCTGCTGGCCCTGGAGCACCGCCGTCCCGGGGACGACGAGCGCGTTCGGCTGCTCATAGAGGCGGAGCGTGACGCCGACGAACTGGCCGGGCCAGAGACCGCCGTCCTTGTTCGGGAACTCCGCCTTGAGGAGGATCGTGCCGGTCGCCGCGTCGACGCCGTTGTCGACGAACGTGAGCCGGCCGGCCGCACGGACCGAGTCGCCGCCGTCCGCGTGGACGATCACGGCCGGCGCCGGTTTCCGATGGCGCTGGATCGCGTCGAGGTAGCGCTCGGGCACCGCGAAGCGGACCAGGATCGGGCGCACCTGGTTGATGGTCACCAGGGGATCCGAGCCGCTCGCCTTGACCACGTTCCCCTCGTGGACGAGGAGCGCGCCGGTGTGCCCCGCGATCGGCGCGCGGATCGTGGCGTAGTCGAGGTTGAGCCTCGCGTTCTCGGCGGCCGCGGAGTCGGCGCGCACCGCGGCCACGAGGGCGTCCGCGTTCGCCTGTTTCAGCTCGTATTCGTCCTTCGTCGCGTAGTCGCGATCGGCCAGCGACCGGTAGCGCTCCGCGTCGGCGACGGCGGCGGCCGCCTGCGCCCGATCCTTGCTGAGCGCCGCGAGCGCTTGGTCGAGCGCCGCGCGGTAGGGGCGCGGGTCGATCTGGAAGAGGACCTGGCCGGCGGCGACCTCCGAGCCCTCACGGAACGCGACGCGCGTGATCACGCCGCCGACCTGCGGCAGGACGGCCACGGTCTGGATCGGCTCGACGGTGCCGGTCGCGTCGATCGCGTAGGGAACGGTGCGCGTCTCGGCGCGCGCGACGACCACCGGGACCGGCGGCGCGCCCTTCGGCTTCTGGCCGCCGCATCCGGCGGCCGCGAGGAGCGCCGCCAGCGCGATCGCGGCGCGGCACGGGAACGACTTCGTCATGGGTTGGTCTCCGTGGTGTCCGCCTCGAGGCGGAGCGGGCTCTGCCCGTCGATTCCGAGGATGCCGGCGTCGTGCGCGAGCGCGGCCAGGCTCGAGTACCAGCCGAACCGCGCGTCGATCGACTGCGCGCGCGCGTCGGCGAGCGCGCTCTGCGCGGAGAGGAGGTCGAGGGCCGATCCGGCCCCGGCCTTGTACCGCGCGAGCGCCACCTGCTCCGACTGCTGGGCGCTCGCGAGGAGATCCTGCGTGGTCCGAACGCGCTGCGTCGCCGTTCGGACCGCGTAATAGGAGGAATAGACCTCGTACACGACCTGGTCGGAGAGGCCCCGGGCCTTCGCCTCGAGCGCCTCGGCCTCGGCTTGCGCGGCCTTCACGTTCTCCCGGTGCGTGAGGCCCGGGAAGAGCGGCACGCTCACCGACACGCTCCCGTTGTAGACGTCGCTCCCCTTGGGCCGCGTGTCCACGTACGTCTTCCCCGCGCTCCCGTTCAGCTCGATCGATGGGAGCCCGTCGGCGCGCGTCGCGGCGACCCGGGCCCGCGCGGCGCGCGCCGTCGCCCAGGCCGCGGCGAGGTCGGGCCGGGCGGCGAGGCCCCGGTCGATCAGCGTGTCCACGCTGTCGGCCACCGCGAGCGCCGGCGTCGAGTCGGGCACGGCCTCCACGTCGTACGGCAGGTTCGCCGGGAGCCCCATCGACGTCGCGAGCGCGGCGCGTGTGGTCATGAGATTTCCCGCCGTCGACTCGACCGCGAGCTTCGCCTGCGACAGGGCGGTGCGCGCCTGGAGCACGTCGCCGATCGTGGCGAGCCCGAGCTTGTGCCGCTCCTCCGCGGCTTCCAGGTTGGTCTTCGCCTCGTCGAGCGTCACGCGCTGCGCGACGAGGAGCTCCTTCGTCGCGAGGTACTGGAAGTAGCTCTGCTCGACGAGCAGGACGACGCCCTGGATCGTCGCGTTGTGCGTCCAGTCGGCCGCGAGGAGCGTCTGGCGCGCCGCATCCACGGAGCCCGACCGCCCGCCGAAGTCGAAGAGGAGGTAGCTGATCTGCGCCGAGGGCGAGTAGATCGTCTGCCGCGCCGCTGACCGTCCCTGTGTCGCCGCGCTCTGGAGCCTCGTGACCGAGCCCTCGAGCGAGGCGCTCGGCAGGTACGACCGCCGTTCCGCCGCGTACGACGCGGCCGCGGCGCGGGCGCTGGCCCAGGACGCGGCGGTGGAGGCGTTGTTCCGGAGCGCCAGGTCGACGATGTCGCCGAGCGTGAGTCGCGCGATCCGCTCCGCGAGATCGGGCGGCACGGCGACGGAGGCGGCGCGGTTCGGTGGCGCCTCGCGCTTCGCGGGCGGCGTCCACGGCGTCCCGGACGAGGGAGACGTCGCGGGCACGCCACGCACCTTCGTCGAGTACGGCGAGCAGCCGGCGAGGAGCGCCGCGAGGGCGAGCGCGGCGAGGGCGGGCGCCGCGAGGGCGAGCGCCGCGAGGGCGGGCGCGGCGACGGCGGGCGCGGCGAGCCGCGCGGTCCCCACGCGCGGCGGAGCGGCCCCGGGCCTCGCCCTCACCTGGAGATGCCTCGCAGGAAGGTCTCGGCATGGAGCACGACGAGGGCGCGCAGATCGAGCGGCTCCGGCTCGCGCGCCTGGAACGAGTGCTTCCAGATCGACGCGAGGAGGATCGGCGCGATCGCGAGGCGCACGGCCAGCTCGGGGCGGATGTGGCGGAACTCGCCGTTCCGCACGCCGCGGCGGATCACGTTCCCGAGGAGCCGGCGCCGGCGCATGAAGACCTCGGTCAGGAACTGCCGCGTCGGTCCCGGGAAGTTCCCCGACTCGGCGGCCATCAGCTTCGTGAGCCCCGAGGCCGGGGACGCTTCGAGCGCGTCCCACCAGGCGAGCAGGATCGACCGCAGGAGGTCGCGCGCCGAGCCGCGATGGCCCCGCACGATCTGCTCGGCCTGCTCGACCGTCGGCACCATCGAGCGGGTCACGACCGCGCGGAAGAGAGCTTCCTTGCTCCGGAAGTAGAGGTACATGGTTCCCTTGGAAACCCCAGCGCGGCGCGCAATCTCCTCGATTCGCGTGGCGGCGTACCCGCGCTCCACGAACGTGGCGAGCGCCGCGTCGAGGATCTCGCCGGGTCGCGACGCCTTCCGGCGGCGCCAGCGGGGCGGGCGCTTGGCCTCGGTTCGGTGCGAGGACGCTCGGGTGTGGGACGGGTCGATCGGGGCGCGGCGCGCGGCCATCCAGGGCTCCGGGTGACGGGACGATTACTTACTGACCGGTAGTTAATTAGATCGAAGGCACCGGAGCCCCGTCAAGCCCCTTCCTGGAACGACCGGGGGGCGGTCGCCTTGCGGGCGCCGGCCCCGGACAACGCCCTCGAGAAGGTGTCCCCCCTCGTCACATCCGCGTCACGATGCCCGTCAGGAGGTTCAGGCGGTAGTGGTACGTCCCGACCACCGTCACCTCCGGGTCCGCGGTGCCGTCGAACGTCACGACGACGGTCCCCGAGAGCGAGGCGTCCACGTCCACCCGCGCGTTCGTCCGGTACCGCACGGCGTCCACCGTGAACGTCGCGGTGCCGCTCAGCGGGCACGGGTCGACCGACCGATCCTTGAGCGCGCGCACGTCGGCGATCGTGAGCCCCGAGACCCACTGGAAGTACCGCGTGCGGGTCTGGTCGAGCGACGTGAACTGGCACTCGGCCGTGTCGGCCGACGCGCCGTCGAAGCCGAGCGTGTCGGACGCGGCCTCGATCCCCGTGACGTCGAGCGCGCCCTCGTGTCCCAGGGTGGCCTGGTAGCGGAGGGTCGTGATGCCGCCGGTCGCGCGGCGCGCGGCGACCGGGTACGCTACCTGGGCCCCGTGTCGTCGGTTCGTCGGGGACGTGCGGATTTCGCGGCCCCGCCACGGAGCGCGAAGCGCGGGGCAGATTGCGAATTGCGTGGGGGACCGCTAGCGCGGCCTGGAGGCGAGACCCCGCCGACCGACCGGGGAGAGCCCGGGTTGCTTCAGCTGATCCAAATGTAGCGGCCACCCCTGTCGCTCAGATATCGACGGACTCCATCCGGTGTGTAGACGGCGGTAAGCGTCCGACCGAATCCTCGTCCGTAGCTCGGAGCGATCGCTACTTGCATGGAGAGGGTGATCGTCACGACGTACACGGTCTGGAATTGGATCCCGTCCACGTCGTAGCTGGTCCGAAGCGCGGAGGAAGCCTCGTACACGAAGTAGGACCAGAGGATCGGCTGTCCCGCGACGCTGAAGTCGCCGGCTTGAAAGGACTTCGTCGCTTCCTCGTAGAACGCCACGGCGGGTGGCGTGACCGCGCGCGGCGCCGGAAGTCCCCCGGATGGCGGGTAGGCCCATGCCTCGACGTCGTCGGGCCGCGTGCCGGGAGGGATCCCCGAGGCCAGTTCCGCCGAGCGGAGGGCCCGTGCGGCGGCCGGGTCATGGAATCGACGGTGGAGCCGGAATTGGAATGCCGTCGTCGTGTCGACGAGGTCGGTGGTTTCGAAGAGGGGGAATTCGTTCTGCGGGGCGATTCCAGGGCCGGTGGGCAGGTTCGTCGAGCTACTACATCCACAGAGCGCCGCCGCGCCGACCAAGGCAACCGCGAACATCGCGCGACGGATCATCCGCGTCCCCCCGACGCCGGACCCGCGACCGGTGCGGCGCTACTGCCCCGCCGCCTGGAGCGAGTCGACGTACGCCTGGATCGATCCCTTCTCGTACCAGCGCGTGCCGACGAAGCGGGCGTAGACCATGAAATCGGGCTTCTTGATGAAGCCCGCGACCCCGCCCAGGAGCTCGGCGTCCGGCTTGAGGAAGTACGTGGCCGGATAGCCGGTGACGCCGACCACGCGCGCGAACTGGCGCTCGGTCAGCTCCTTCCCCTGCCAGTGCATCTTGTTCAGCGACTCGCCGTTCACCTTGGCGAGGACGAAGTTCTTCTCGAGGTACGACGTGACCTCGGGATCCGCGTACGTCTGGCGCTCCATCACCTTGCACCAGCCGCACCACGTCGTGTAGATGTCCACGATGACGTGCTTCTTCTCCTTCGCGGCCCGCTCGGTCGCGGCGTCGAACGTGAGCCACTCGAGCTTCGCCTCGGTCGCGGGTAGCGACGCGGCGGCGGCGGCCGAGGGCGTGTTGCTCGTGGCGGGAGGGGCCGGCGCGTCGGCCCGAGCGCCCACGGAGCAAGGCAGGGCGGCCGCGGCGGCGACGAGGGCGATCAGGGCGACGCGATGGTGGGCCATAGATGCTAAGTCCTTCCGTAACAGCGGGTTGGACGCAAACGAGACTCCCATCCGAGATGCGCGCGCCCAGCCATCAAGGATACCACCGGCAGAAACACCGCTTCAATCCGCATTTCTTCCACGGAGTGCCGCGATCCACGCGATCGGCGTGGCGATCAGCATGAAGCCGAGCCCGGTCCAGGGGATCACCGCGATGCCGACCCGGTCGGCGAGCAATCCGCCGACGATCGGGCCCGCCACCGACGCGATCGCGTACGTGCCGTTCAGCACGCCGAGACCTCCGCCCCGCTGCGTGGTCAGCGCGTACTCGGTCGCGAGCGTGTTCGCGCTCACGTTCACGAGCCCGTAGAGCGGCATCGCGAAGAGGAACGCGAGCAGGGTCGGATCCTTGACGAGGCCCATCCCCACGTACATCACGAGGTAGAGGGAGACGCCGACGGCGAGGAGCGGGCGGCCGCCGTATCGCCTCACCAGCGGACCGACGAACGGCATGAACGCGATGCCGGCCACCGAGGAGATGGCGAGCGTGTTCCGCACGACGCGCATCCCCGCCCCGATGTGCTCGGTCAGGAAGACCGTGAAGAATCCCCAGACGACGTAGTTCGCCGCCACGAAGAAGAACGTGAGCACGCAGAGCCCGAGGAGGCGCGGGTTCTCGTACAGCGCCTCGAGGTCGGCGAGCACGCCCTCGATGGGACCGACGCGCTCCCGCGCCGGCGCCGGCGGCCGCCGCTGGTCGCGGAGCGCGAAGAGGATCACGACGAAGACCACGACGAAGAGCGCGGCGACCGACCACATCACGTGGTGGAGCCCCGCCGCCATGTCGCCGTTCTCGAGCACAGAGCCGGCGGACCAGCTCCCGGCCAGCCAGCCGATGCTCTGCGCCATGATCACGTACGCGATCCCGTGCTCCTTCCTGTCGGGTCGCGCGAGCGTCACGGTCGCCTTGAGCGAGGGGGCGAGCGTGCCGTAGCCGAGGGAGCAGACACCGATGAACGCCAGCACCGCCATGCTCTCCCGGAGCGGCGGGATGCCGGCGAGGGCCGCGGCATAGCCCAGGAGCCCGACCAGGATCATCGGCTTGAGCCTCCCGGTCACGTCGGAGAGGCCGCCCCAGAAGTTGCTCGCGATCACGACGCCGATCGAGGGGACGGCGATCAGGAGCCCGACCATCACGTACCGGGTCTCCCCCAGCGACCCGCGGATGTAGAGCGGAAGAAAGCCCTGGATCAGCGTCAGGGCCGTCCCTTCGAGGAACGCGGCGAGGAGGACGAGCGGCGGCATGGAGCGGCGAGGCTAGCACACCGGCCCGACGCGGCGCGTGGTCACGCGGGGGGCCCTTTGGTAGTATTCCCGGACGCCCGAACCGGGCGGGTTCCCTCGCGATCGGCCGGCACCACGAACCCCGCCCCGGCGGGTGGAGGCACCCTTCGATGCAGCGACCCAGCGCTCGACGACCCGCGTTCCCGCTCCCCGCGCTCCTCGCCTCGTTCCTCCTCGTCCCGCTCGCGCTCGCGGGCTGCGGCCGGCAGGAGAGCGCCACCGCGACCGCGAACCAGACGGCCTCCGCGCCCGGTACGGCGCCGGAGCGGAAGATCGACTTCAAGATCGGCGTGATGACGGGGACGGTGTCGCAGGGGGAGGACGAGTTCCGCGCCGGGCAGATGATCATCGCGAAGTACGGCGCCGACCACGTGAAGCAGGTCACGTATCCCGACAACTTCATGCAGGAGCAGGAGACCGTAATCGCGCAGCTCGTCGGGCTCGCGGCCGATCCCGACGTGAAGGTGATCGTTGTCGGCCAGGCGATCCCCGGCTCGATCGCGGCGCTCAGGAAGATCCGCGAGAAGCGCCCCGACATCAAGATCGCCTTCGTCGAGCCGCACGAGGACCCGGCGATGGTGAACGACGAGGTGGACATCTCGATCCAGCCCGACCAGCTGGCGCGCGGCCGCGTCATCGTCGAGACCGCGAAGAAGATGGGCGTCACCGACTTCGTCCACTATTCGTTCCCGCGCCACATGTCGCAGGAGCTCCTCGCGCGCCGGCGCGACATCATGAAGGCGACGTGCGCGCAGAACGGCATCCGCTTCCACTTCGTGACGGCCCCCGACCCGATGGGCGAGGGCGGGCTCAACGCGACGCAGCAGTTCGTGCTCGAGGACGTGCCGCGCGAGCTCAAGCAGTTCGGGCAGAAGACGGCGTTCTTCTCGACGAACTGCGGCATGATGGACCCGATGATCAAGTCGGTCCTGACGAACGGCGGGTACATCCCCGAGCAGTGCTGCCCGAGCCCCACGCACGGCTATCCCACCGCGCTCGGCATCGCGATCCCGCCCGAGAAGGCGGGCGACATGGAGTACATCAGCGCGGAGAACCGCCGCGTCATCGCCGACCACAAGATGACGGGCCACTTCGCGACGTGGCCGGTGCCGGAGGTCATGCTCTCGATCCGCGCGATGACCGATCTCCTGGTGGACGCGCAGGAGGGGAAGGCGGACTACAAGGATCCCGCCGAGGTGCAGAAGCACATGGAGGCGCTCGCCGCGGGCCACGCGATCACGCTGACGAAGTACGACGAGAAGAAGGGCAACTCCTACCTCTTCCTTGTCAGCGACATCTACTACTAGCGGCCGGCCCGCCCTCGAGCTCCGCGACATCGTCAAGGAGTACGAGGGCAATCGGGTCCTGAAGGGCGTCTCCCTGTCGGTGGCCGCCGGGGAGATCCACGCCCTGGTCGGCGAGAACGGCGCCGGCAAGTCGACCCTGATGAACATCCTCTTCGGCATGCCGGTCATCCACGAGACCGGCGGCTACGGGGGCGACGTCCTCCTGGACGGCGCCCCCGTCCGCTTCACGAGCCCCGCGCAGGCGATGGCGGCCGGGCTCGGCATGGTCCACCAGGAGTTCATGCTCCTCCCCGGCTTCCGCGTCGCCGAGAACATCAAGCTGAACCGCGAGCCGACACGGCGGAATCCGTTGTCCGCGATCTTCGGCCGCGGGCTCGAGACGCTCGACCTCCCCGTGATCCGGAAGGACGCGCGCGCGGCCCTCGACCGCGTCGGGCTCGACATCGACGAGTGGCTCCCGGTGGCGGGGCTCCCCGTCGGCCACATGCAGTTCATCGAGATCGCGCGCGAGGTGGACAAGGAGCGGCTCCGGCTCATCATCTTCGACGAGCCGACCGCCGTGCTGACCGAGACCGAGGCGGAGCGGCTCCTCGATTCCATGCGCGCGTTCGCGCGCCAGGGTGTCGCGGTCCTCTTCATCACGCATCGGCTCGACGAGGTGCGCGCGGTGGCCGACCGGATGACCGTGCTCCGGGACGGCGAGGTCGTCGGCCGCCCCGATCCCAAGACGACGCCGGTGAGCCGCATGGCCGAGCTGATGGTGGGGCGGCCGTCGGCGGGCGGGCGGACGCGCCGCGCCTTCGCGGCGGGCGGCGAGGTCGCGTTGTCGATCCAGGGGCTCGCGGTGCGCATGCCGGGCGAGCCGGTCGAGGACGTGACGCTCGAGGTGCGCCGCGGCGAGATCCTCGGTATCGGCGGGCTGGCCGGCCACGGAAAGCTTGGCATCGCGAACGGCGTGATGGGACTCTTCCCGGCCACGGGACGCGTGTCGCTCGACGGGACGCCGTTCCCGCTCGGCGACGCCCGCGGCGCGCTCGAGCGCGGGCTCGCGTTCGTCTCCGAAGACCGGCGCGGCGTCGGGCTCCTCGGCGACGAGTCGCTCGAGCTGAACATCGCGCTCTCGGCGCTCGAGGCCCAGGGGCGGTTCCTGCGGCCGTTCCCCGTGGCGGCGCTCCGCCCGCTCGACGCGCGCGCCATGCGGGAGCACGCGGTCTCGATGATCGGCCGCCTCGACGTCCGCACGAC
>JBLMXB010000006.1:0-4707 GCA_050257555.1 Hyphomicrobiales bacterium
GCAACTCCGACACGAGCGCCTCGGTCGTCAACAGCAGCGACGAGATGGACGAGGCGTTCTGCAGCGCCGTGCGCACCACCTTCGTCGGGTCGATGACGCCGGCCTTCACGAGGTCCTCGTAGTCGCCCGTCGCGGCGTTGAAGCCGAACGCGGCCTCCTTCGCCTCCTTCACCTTGTTCACGACGATCGAGGGCTCGTAGCCGCCGTTGGCGGTGATCTGCCGGAGCGGCTCCTCGAGGGAGCGGCGCACGATGTCGACGCCGAACTTCTCGCCCTCCTCGACCTGGAGCTTGTCGAGGGCCTTGAGCGAGCGCAGGTAGGCGACGCCGCCGCCCGGGACGATGCCCTCCTCGACGGCCGCGCGGGTCGCGTGGAGCGCGTCCTCGACGCGGGCCTTCTTCTCCTTCATCTCGGTCTCGGTGGCCGCGCCGACGTTGATGACCGCTACGCCGCCCGCGAGCTTCGCGAGACGCTCCTGCAGCTTCTCCTTGTCGTAGTCCGAGGTCGTGTCCTCGATCTGCTTCTTGATGAGGGTGATCCGGCCCTGGATGTCCGACGCCTTGCCCGCGCCCTCGACGATGGTCGTGTTCTCCTTGTCCACCGTCACGCGCTTCGCCTTGCCGCAGTCCTCGAGCTTCACGTTCTCGAGCTTGATGCCGAGATCCTCGGTGATGAGCTTGCCGCCCGTGAGGATCGCGATGTCCTCGAGCATTGCCTTGCGGCGGTCGCCGAAGCCCGGCGCCTTCACCGCGCAGGCCGCGAGCGTGCCGCGCAGCTTGTTGACGACCAGCGTCGCCAGCGCCTCACCCTCGACGTCCTCGGCGATCACGAGGAACGGCTTCCCCTTCTGCGCCACCTTCTCGAGGAGCGGCAGGAGGTCCTTCATGTTGGAGAGCTTCTTCTCGTAGATCAGGATCGTGGCGTCCTCGAGGACGGCCTCCATCCCCTCCTTGTCCGTCACGAAGTACGGCGAGATGTAGCCCTTGTCGAACTGCATCCCCTCGACGACCTCGAGGGTGGTGTCCATCGACTTGGCTTCCTCGACGGTGATCGTGCCGTCCTTGCCGACCTTGTCCATGGCCTCGGAGATGATCTTGCCGATCTCCTCGTCGCCGTTCGCGGAGATCGTCGCAACCTGCATGATCTCCTTCGGGTCCTTCACGCTCTTGGAGAGCTTCTTCAGCTCCTCCACGACGACCTTGACCGCCTTGTCGATCCCGCGCTTGATGCCCATCGGGTTCGAGCCGGCCGTGACGTTGCGGAGCCCCTCGCGGAAGATCGCCTCGGCGAGGACCGTCGCCGTCGTCGTGCCGTCGCCGGCCACGTCCGACGTCTTCGTCGCCACCTCGCGCACCATCTGCGCGCCCATGTTCTCGTAGCGGTCCTCGAGCTCGATCTCCTTCGCGACGGTCACGCCGTCCTTGGTGATCGTGGGCGAGCCCCACTTCTTGTCCAGCACGACGTTCCGGCCGCGGGGGCCCAGGGTCACCTTGACCGCCTTCGCCAGCGTCGAGACGCCGGTCAGGACGGCCTGCCGCGCCTTCTCGTCGAAGAGAATTTCCTTAGCAGCCATTCCCGTTCACTCCTTCTGTTTCGAGTGTTGCGTCGCGTCTGTTGGCTCAGCCGACGATCGCGAGAACTTCTTCCTCGCGCATGATGATGTAGTCGGTGCCGTCGATCTTGACCTCGGTGCCCGAATACTTGCCCATGAGGATCTTGTCGCCCTTCTTCACCTCGGGGCTGATGCGCTTCCCTTCGTCGTTGAGGCGGCCGGGGCCGACGGCGACGACCTCACCCTGCTGCGGCTTCTCCTTGGCGGTGTCCGGGATGATGATCCCGCCGCGCTTCACTTCGGGCTCCTCGAGACGACGCACGAGGATCCGATCCGCAAGCGGCTTCACGTTCATGTCGCAAGACTCCTTCTCACGGTGGATGACTTCTGTGTCGACGATGCGCCCCTGTCAGTTGGGCAGGACCCGACGTCCGCCCCGCGGGACTCGCCTAGGATACCGCAACCCCCGTGCCGGAGAATCACCCACGGAAGGGGTGCAGCTCGCAAGTTATTGGCAATGCGTAAGATAAAATTGGCACTCAAGCTTAAAGAGTGCTAGACACGATCCGGCGCACGGACCGCCGATTGTCCAAACGGCAGGGGCGGGCCCGTGGCGGACGGCTGGCGCGGGCGAGCGGCGGCGCCGGCGCGCGTTGCCGGACCCGGACGCGAACCCTATACTCCGTGCGGGCTTCGGCCCACCCCCATGACCAAATCGCGCTCCAAGTCCAAGCGCCAGGCCCAGGGCCGCGCGCCATCCACCCCGAACGCACGCGGTGGCAAGGCCCGTTCGGGTGGCTCGGGTGGCGATGCCCGCCCGAGCGGTGCCCGGAAGCCCGGCGGGTTCCTCGCCGCGATCCGGAAGACCGACCGGCTCCTGATCGTCGTGGTCTGCGTCGCGGCGCTCTTCCGGATCTGGGGGATCACGGACCGGCTCCCCGACCCCTCGCTCGGGATCAACGTGCTCGAGGACACGGCGGTCGAGGAGACCGACCGGACCACGATGGGCCGCGCGTGGACCCTCTGGAACGGCGGGACGAAGAAGCTCGATCTCAACCCGCGCACGAGCGGCTGGCCCGCGCTCTCCTTCTACGTCACGCTCGGACTGCAGTGGGCCTACCGCGGGTACTTCGGGATGACGCACCCCGGCGAGGGCCCCGGCGCGTTCGCGTCGTTCGTGCAGCTCGGCGCCGGAGCGCACCAGCTCTTCCTCTTCGCGCGCGTCTTCGGCGCCGTGATCGGCGTCGCGACGGTGATCCTGACGTTCCTCCTCGGCACGATGGTGGCCGGCCGCCTCGTCGGGGTCGGCGCGGCGCTCCTCCTGGCCGTGAACCCGCCCCACATCTATACGTCGCAGCACGTGAGCGACCCGAACCTGCTCGCGCTCCTCTTCGTCCTGATCGCCGCGTTCCCGATGGTGCGGATCGCGTCCGGGGAGGGGAGGACGCGCGACTCGCTCCTCGCCGGCGCGATGATCGGACTCGCCGGCGCGTGCAAGTACGTGCCGCTCGTCGTGGGACTGCCGGTCCTGCTCGCGCATCCGCGGGGCCTCCGGAACCGCGACTTCTGGCTCGGGACCCTCGCGATGGCGGCGGCGCTCTTCGTCGCGACGCCGTACACGTTCCTCGACGTGCGGATCACCGTGCGCGACCTGGTCGCGCAGCGAAACAGCCTCTTCTCGCCCTGGGTGGGGCAGTCGACGTTTCCGATCTCGCTTCCGTCGTACCTGATCGAGACGCTCCCGCACGCGATGGGGTGGCCGGCGTACCTCCTCTCGATCGCGGGAACGGTGCTCCTCTGGCGGCGGGGCGGCGGCGCCCGGACGCTCGCGATCGCGAGCGTCGTGATCGTCGGCGTGAACGGCATGCTCAAGACCGCCCAGGAGCGCTACGTGCTCGTCGCGCTCCCCTTCCTCCTCCTCGGCGCCGCGCTCGCGTTCGAGCGCGGCCTCGCGTGGTGGAAGGAGCGCGGCCCCGCGGCGCTCCGCGCGCCGGCCGCCGCGCGCGTGACCGCCGGCGTCGTGGCGCTCCTCGCCGTGGCGTGGCCGATCCCCGAGTTCGCGCAGTCGCGCGAGATCCTGAGCCGCCCCGACACCCGCTACATCGCGCGGCGCTGGCTGATCGGTCACATCGGCGTCCCCGACCCGATCGTCACCGAGCTCTACGGCCCGGTCCTCCGGGCCGGCGAGCGGAACTTCCTGATCTGGCCCTTCTTCGCGACGCAGGCGCCGCTCGTGCGGCCGGCGTATCACCCCGAGTTCCTCGACGGCGTGAAGTACATCGTGACGTCGAACGCCATCTCGAGCCGCTTCGAGGCCGACACGACCGACTATCCGGTGGAGAACGCGTACTACCGGTGGATCCGGGAGCACGGGCGGCTCGTCTGGTCGTCGGACTCGGTGCGCGCGTCGGGGCCGCTGATCCAGATTCGTGAGCTGCCGCCGAACATCAGCACGCGCGCCGGGCGCGACAGCCTCTTCGCGGTCGTGATGCCGACGCCGATCCGGACGAACCGGCTCGGTCTCTGGTGCGCCGACATGTCGGCGCTCTTCGGGCGGATGGGCGAGGACGACCGCGCGATCGAGTGGGCGCGTCGCGGGCTCCTGATCCATTCGCCCGCGATGACCGGGAAGCTCTACGCGTCGCTCGCCCTGGCCGAGCTTCGCGCGGGGAATCCGGCGGCGGCGGAGTCGGCCGCGACCGCGGCGATCCAGATCACCCCGCGGGACTACGCCGTCCACCTGTATCGCGGCATGGCGCTCCGCGAGCTGAACCGGCCCGACGAGGCGCTGACCGAGCTGGGCACGGCGTACACGCTGTCGGGCGACGAGCGGATCCACCTGAACATCGGCCAGCTCCTGGCCGACATGGGACGCTACGAGCAGGCCGCGGAGGAATTGCAGTCGGTGCCGTCGGGGATCCCGGAGCGCGCCGCGGCGCAGCGCGATCTCGCGGTGATCTACCTGAACTACCTGCACCGGCGGGAGCCGGGGATCGCGGCGTTGCGCGAGGCGGCGGCGCTCGAGCCCGATCCCGGCCAGGCGCGGCTCCTCCGCGACGAGCTGGCGCGCCTCTCGGCGCAGGACGCGGGCGGGACCGGCGCGGCGGGAAAGTCGGCCGCCGACGGGACGCTCCACGCGGGCCCGACGAAGTAGG
>JBLMXB010000007.1:0-7601 GCA_050257555.1 Hyphomicrobiales bacterium
TACGGCTTCTATCCGAGCGCCGACGTGCCGCGCACCGTGCCGGTCGAGGGGATCATGACGTTCAAGACCCGCATCGTGCAGCTCCGGGACGTGCCGCCCGGGCGCTTCATCTCCTACGGCCGGACGTACCAGACCACGCGCTGGACCCGGGTCGCGGTGCTGGCCGTCGGGTACGGGCACGGCTATCCCTGGTCGCTCTCGAACCGCGGCGAGGTGCTGGTCCGCGGGGTCCGCGCGCCGATCGTCGGGCGGGTCACGATGGACCTGACGATGGTGGACGTCACGCACGTCCCGGACGCCGAGCTGGAGGACGAGGTGGTCCTCTGGGGCGATCAGGGCGGCGCCTCGCTCGACCTGGTGGAGGTGGCCGATCGCGCGCAGACGATCCCGTACGACCTGCTCTGCAGCATGGGGAAGCGGGTGGTGCGGCTCTACCGGTCCGACGGGCAGCCGCCGAAGGTGCTGACGCTGATCGGCGAGCGCCAGGAGCTGGAGGTCGCCGAGGGCGGGAGCGGCGCCGGGGCCCGGAAGCGCCGCCGCCGCGTCCAGTACCGGAACGCCGGAAGGCCGTCGTGAGCGCCGGGAGGCCGTCGTGAGCGCCGCGACGCCGTCCCGCCTCCTCGAGGAGGCGCGCGCGCTCCTGCCGCGCGCCTTCGCGCCCCACTCGCGCTTCCACGTCGCCGCCGTGCTCGAGGACGAGGAGGGAACGCTCCACCCCGGCGTGAACGTGGAGAGCGCGAGCCTCGGCCTCACCGTGTGCGCCGAGCGGAACGCCCTCTTCGGGGCGATCGCGCGCGGGGCGACCCGGTTCCGCCGCGTCGCGATCGTCTCCGACCAGCGGCGGCCGTGCATCCCGTGCGGCGCGTGCCGCCAGGTCCTCCTCGAGCGGGCCCCGGATCTCCTGGTCCTTCTCGAGTCGGCGGACGGCGGGGTCGAGGAGGTCGCGCTTCGAGAGCTCCTCCCGCGTCCGTTCACGGAATTTTGACCGCTCCGCTCCCGCTCGCGGCCCGCGTGGACGCCACGCTCCTGACCCCCTGGGCCGCGCCGGACGCGATCGAAGCGCTCTGCGCGGAGGCCGCGCGCCTCGAGACGGCGGCCGTCTGCGTGCTCCCGTACCACGTCGCGCGTGCGAGCGCGGCGCTCGCCGGATCCAGAGTCCGCGTGGCGGCCGCGCTCGGGTTCCCGTTCGGCGGCTCGCCCGCCGCCGCCAAGGCGGCGGAGGCGGAGGCGGCGGCGGCCGACGGCGCGGCGGAGCTCGATATCGTCCTGAACCTCGGGGCCGCGCGCGCCGGGGACTGGGGGACCGTGGAGCGCGAGATCGCGGCGGTCCGCGAGGCCGCGCCGCGGCGTCTCACGAAGTGGATCCTCGAATGCGGCGCGCTCGGGGAAGGGGAGATCCGACGGGCGGTCCGCGCCGTGGCCGACCAGGGAGGCGACTTCGTGAAGACCTCGACCGGGTACGGCCCCGGCGGCGCGACGGTCGACCAGGTGCGCCTCCTCCGCGCGCTCGCGGGACCGCTCGGCGTCAAGGCGTCGGGGGGCATCGCGACGCGGGCGCAGGCGCTCGCGCTGGTCGCGGCCGGCGCCGACCGCATCGGCACGAGCCGCGCGCGCGACGTGCTCGCGGGGGAGGAGGCGCGATGATCGAATCGATCCTCCGGAAGCGGGACGGAGGGCGGCTGACCGAAGAGGAGATCCGCGCCTGGATCCGCGGCGTCACGGCCGGCACCGTCCCCGACTACCAGACCGCCGCGCTCCTGATGGCGATCACCCTCCGCGGCATGGACCGCGAGGAGACCGTGACGCTGACCGACGCGATGATGCGTTCGGGGCGGCTCCTCGATTGGACCGACCTCGGGCGGCCGACCGTGGACAAGCACTCGACCGGCGGCGTCGGCGACAAGGTCTCGATCGCGCTCGCGCCGTGGGTCGCGGCGTGCGGCGCCGTCGTGCCGATGATCGCCGGCCGCGGGCTCGGCCACACGGGCGGCACCCTCGACAAGCTCGAGGCGATCCCCGGGCTCAAGACCCGGTTCTCCTCCGCCGCGTTCGAGGCGCAGGTGCGCCGGATCGGCGTCGCGATCGCCGGGCAGAGCGAGGACCTGGCGCCGGCCGACGGGCGCCTCTACGCGCTCCGCGACGTGACGGGGACCGTGGAGTCGATCCCCCTGATCGTGGCCAGCATCCTGAGCAAGAAGATCGCGTCCGGCGCGTCCGGCGTCCTCTTCGACGTGAAGTGCGGCGAGGGGGCGTTCATGCGGACGCGCGAGGAGGCGGTGGCGCTCGCGGGCGAGCTGCTCGAGGTGACGCGCGCGCTCGGCCGGAAGGCGGGCGCCCTCGTCACCGCGATGGACCAGCCGCTCGGGCGCGCGATCGGGAACGCCAACGAGACGGCGGAGGCGCTCTCGGTGCTTCACGGCAAGGGACCGGACGACCTCGTCCTCGTGACGCGCCGGATCGCCGGCGGGATGCTGATGCTGGCCGGCGTGGCGCGCGAGCGGCACGAGGCGGACGCGCGCCTCGCGCGCGCGCTCGAGACGGGGGAAGCGCTCCGGCGCGCCGAGCGGGTCATCCAGGCGCAGGGCGGCGATCCGCGCGTGGTCACCGATCCTTCGCGCCTCCCGCGGCCCGAGACGACGTCGCCGGTCGTCGCGTCCCGGACCGGCACCGTCTCCGCGATCGACGGCCGCGCCCTCGGCCGGCTCCTGATCGAGATGGGGGGCGGCCGGCGCACCAAGGAGGATTCGATCGATCCGGCCGTCGGCGTCCGGCTCGAGCGGAAGGTCGGCGACCCCGTGGCGGCCGGCGAGACGCTCGCGCTCGTGGAGTCGCGGCGTGACGCACCCGAGTGGGTCGCGGCGGCGGCCGCCGCCATCACGATCGCCGACGACGCCTCCGATCCGCTTCCCCTCGTCCTCGAGGACATGATCCGGTGAGCGCCAAGGGTTCGGCCGCGATCCGCGTCGTCGCGGCGACCCCCGCGCGGTGGGACGACCTCGTGCGGCTCTTCGGCGCGCGCGGCGCCTGCGCCGGCTGCTGGTGCATGTGGTGGCGCCGCGCGCCCGCCGCGTGGCGCGCGGGGAAGGGGACGGGAAACCGCGCGGCGCTCCGGAGGCTCGTCGCCTCGGGCGACCCGCCCGGACTTCTCGCCTACGCGGGGCGGGAGCCGGTCGGCTGGATCGCGGTGGCCCCGCGCGAGGCGTATCCGCGCCTCGCCGGCGCGCGGACGCTCCGGCCGGTGGACGACACCCCGGTCTGGTCGGTCACCTGCTTCTTCGTCGCGAAGGACTACCGGCGGAGGGGCGTGACGGTGGCGCTCCTCGAGGGCGCCGCCGCGTACGCGGCGCGTCGCGGGGCGGTCATGCTGGAGGGGTACCCGGTCGAGGCGAGGACGGGCGCCCTCCCCGACGCGTTCGCGTGGACCGGGCTCCCGGGGGCGTTTCGGAAGGCGGGATTCCGCGAGGTGGCGCGGCCGTCGGCGACCCGCTCGATCGTGCGGCGCGCGCTCCGGCGCCGGTAGCGCCCGCCGCGGCCCCGCGCGGCTACAGCCTCAGGTGTTCCTCGGGCTGCGCCTCGCTGTCCTCCTGCTCGAAGTCCTTCCGGGTCGCGTTCGGAGGCGGCGCGGCACCGGTGTGGACGTTGCAGTAGCCGGTCGGCTCGCTCCCCTCCCGGAAGAGCTCCGTCTCGGTGTTCGGACAGGCCGGGTTCGCGAGGAGCCCCGTGTCGGTGCAGATCAGCCGGCTCACGACGCCGCTCGGCACCGGGAAGTCCTGAGGCGGCTTGTCCTTCGTCGCGGCCTCCATCACGTCCACCCAGATCGGGAGGGCCGCGGCCGCGCCGGTCATGCCGGAGCCGATCTTCTGCTTCCGGTCGAACCCCACCCAGACGCCGGTCACCAGATTGGGCGTGAACCCGACGAACCAGGCGTCGGTGTAGTCGTCCGTCGTTCCCGTCTTCCCGGCCGCCGGCACGTTGAGGCCGAGCGCGTGGGCGGACGCCGCCGTGCCCGACTCGATGACCGACTCCATCATGTTCGTCACGGTGAGCGCGGTCTCGGGGCTCAGCACCTCCTCCGCGACCGGCCGGGACTGCTCCAGCACCTTGCCGTTCTTGTCGAGCACCTTGAGCACGAAGACGGGGTTCACCCGGACGCCCTGGTTCGCGAAGACGCCGTACGCCGACGTCAGCTCGAGGAGGTTCACCTCCGACGTGCCGAGCGCGAGCGACAGGTCGCTCAAGAGCCGGCTCCGGATCCCCATCCGCTTCGCGTACGAGATCACGACCGGCGTGCCGAGCTTCTGGAGGAGCTTCGCGGCCGGCACGTTCAGCGATTTCGCGAGCGCCGTCCGGAGCGTGACCGGTCCGCGGAACTTGTGGTCGTAGTTCTGCGGCGACCAGTCCTCGCCGTTCCCCGCGCGGAACGAGACCGGCGTGTCGAGGATCATCTCGTTCGGCGTGTACCCGTTGTCCATCGCGGCGGCGTAGATGAACGGCTTGAACGCCGAGCCCGGCTGGCGCTCCGCCTGCACCGCCCGGTTGAAGTTCGACTCGTTGAAGTCGCGGCCGCCGATCAGCGCGCGGATCTCGCCGTTCGTCGGATCGACCGAGACGAGCGCGCCCTGCAGGTAGTCGGTCTGCGTCCGCTCGGAGGGATTCGCGTCCTTCGCTTGCGCCAGGATCGTGGCCCGGGTCCGCTTGTAGCGGTTCCGCTGCTCCAGCTCGGTCAGGTGGCGCTCGAGCGACTCCTCGGCGTCGTTCTGGAGGTCGGCGTCGAGCGTCGTGTAGACGCGGAGGCCGCCCTCGTAGAGCTGGTTCGAGCCGTACCGCTCGTCCAGGTACTGGCGCACCATCTCCATGAAGTACGGCGCCTCGCGCGGGTTCATCCGCGTCTTCGTCACGCCGAGCGGCGCCTCGCACGCGTTCTCGTACTGGGCGCGGGTGATCCGCTTGTTCTGGAGCATCGCGGCGAGCACCAGGTTCCGGCGCTTGAGCGCCCGGTCGGGATCGCGCCGCGGCGAGTAGTCGCGCGGGTTCCGGGGCAGGCCGGCCAGGAGGGCGCACTCGGGGAGCGAGAGCTCCTGGACCGGCTTCCCGAAGTAGATCTTCGAGGCCGCGTCCACGCCGTACGCGCCCTCGCCGAAGTAGATCTGGTTCAGGTACATCTGGAGGATCTCGTCCTTCGTGTACGTCTGCTCGATCCGGACGGCGAGGACCGCCTCCTTGATCTTCCGCGTGATGGTCTTCTCGTGCGTGAGGAAGAGGTTCCGGGCGAGCTGCTGCGTGATCGTGCTCGCGCCCTGCTCGGGGCGACGCGCGATCGCGTCCTGGACGAGCGCGCCGAAGAGACGGACCGGATCGATGCCCCAGTGCGAGTAGAACCGACGGTCCTCGATCGAGAGGATCGCGTCGACCATCGTGCGCGGGATCTCGCGCAGCGGGACGATCGTCCGGTTCTCCTTGTAGAACTCGTGCACGACGTTTCCGTGGATGTCGTACACGAGGGTCTTCACGGGGGGCGCGATCGTCTGGAGGCTGGCGGGGGACGGCAGGTCCTTCCGCATCCAGTTCGCCACGCCGACGCCGACGCCGATCGAGCCGCAGAGGAGGACGACGATGATCGCGGTGGTGATCTGGACGGTACGCTTCCAGCGCTGGCTCACGAGGATTCCTTCCCGATACGGTTCGTCGCCGGATCCGCGCCTACGCTAGGGTCCGCGCCGAGGGGGGTCAAGTTCCATTTGCCCGCGGCGCCCTTCCGCGCCGCCGGCAAAGTTGGTACCCTTCGCCGGCCATGACGACGAAGGACAGGACGCGCGAGATCGAGCGCCAGCTCGCGATCATCCGCTCGGGCACCGAGGAGGTCCTGCCCGAGGAGGAGCTCCGCGGCAAGCTCGCGCGCTCGCTCGAGACCGGGACGCCGCTCCGCGTGAAACAGGGCTTCGACCCGACCGCGCCGGACATCCACCTCGGACACACGATCGGGCTCCGGAAGCTCCGGCAGTTCCAGGAGCTGGGCCATCAGGTCGTGCTGATCGTCGGCTCCTACACCGCGCTCGTCGGCGATCCGAGCGGCCGCAGCAAGACGCGCCCGCAGCTCTCCGAGGAGGAGGTGCGCGCGAACGCCGCGACGTACCTCGCCCAGTTCTTCAAGGTCGTCGACGAGGCGAAGACCGAGGTCCGCTGGAACGGCGATTGGTTCTCGCCGATGTCGTTCAAGGAGATCCTCCATCTCACCTCTCAATTCACCGTCGCGCGCCTGCTCGAGCGCGACGACTTCGATCAACGGTGGAAGGCGCGCGAGCCGATCGGCATCCACGAGCTCTTCTATCCGCTGATGCAGGCCTACGACTCCGTCGTCATCCGCGCGGACGTCGAGATCGGCGCCACGGAACAGAAGTTCAACCTGCTCACCGGGCGCGACATCCAGATCGCGTACGGCATCCCGCCGCAGGTGATCCTGACGCTGCCCGTCCTCGAGGGGCTGGACGGCGTCCGCCGCATGAGCAAGAGCCTCGGCAACTACATCGGCATCGCCGAGCCTCCACGGGAGATGTTCGGCAAGGCGATGAGCCTTCCCGACCCCTTGATCGTCCGCTACTTCCGTCTCGTCACCGACGCGAGCGACGCGGAGTGCGACGACATCGCGCGCGCCCTCGAGGATCCCGGCGTCAATCCGATGACGTGGAAGAAGGCGCTCGCGCATCGGCTCGTCCGCATGTACCACGGCGACGCCGCGGCCGATCACGCGCGCGAGGAATTCGAGAAGCAGTTTTCGCGCCGGGAGGCGCCGAGCGAAATGCCCGTCGTCACGGTTCCCGCGGGCAAATTCCGCGCCCGCGACCTGATGATGCGCGCCTTCCCCTCTCAGTACACCGGAAGCGCCGCCGGCGCGCTCTTCCGCCAGGGGGCGGTCTACCTGAACGGGGAGCGGATCACCGATATCGGCGCGGAAATCGAGCTCGGGAAGGGCCCCGGCGCGCTCTCCGAGGCCACCTTCAAGGTGGGTCGGAAGTTCGCGAAGGTAGTTCCTGACTAACTTCAATGTTTACAATCATTTAACAATTTTGACCCGACTCCGGGGCCGGGACGGCCGATTTCCGCCATAAATTTCCTTCTTTCTGGGGGTTGACAGCCCGGCGCCGTGCGGCTATCGTCCCTCTCTGCGGTCGGCAGATGATGACCCTCAGTTCTGCCGGTCGGCTGCAGGTCCTTTATGGCGGAGAAACCCCGCTGGGATGGACCCCCTGAATCAGCGCGATTTTTTGCATTGACAGGCTGCAGTCAGAGCGATAGGTTCAGGGTTCGGCCCCAAGACGGCCAAACTCGCGCAAGCCGCGCGTCTGCTCTTTGAAAAACGAATAGCGTACGTCGTGTCGTGGAGCCCTGGAGGATCCTTTCCTGGTCTTCGGACCGGGGAGATCTCTTGTTAATTCCTCGACGACCATGATGCTGTGGCGTCGAGTAGGGTGTGCAAAATACTACGGAGAGTTTGATCCTGGCTCAGAACGAACGTTGGCGGCGTGGATTAGGCATGCAAGTCGAACGCGAAAGGGTAGCAATACCCGAGTAAAGTGGCGAACGGGTGAGTAACGCGTAGGAAA
>JBLMXB010000008.1:0-8037 GCA_050257555.1 Hyphomicrobiales bacterium
GCTGATTCGGCGATTCACGCGGCGCCCGGCCGGGCGCCGTCCGCGTCTCAACCCGTTGGGTGTCGTACACCGAGGATCGTTCGCCATGATGCAATCCCTTCGCGACAACATGAAGCTGATCATCTGGATCACGGCCATCGTGTTCCTGGTCGGCTTCGGAATCCTTCAGCTCGGAGGCGTGTTCGACTCCGGGGCGAGCAACCAGGGCCGCGGCCCCCGCGGCGTGATCGCGGAGATCAACGGCCAGCCGATCCGATCCGAAGAGTTCAATCAGACCGTCACGCAGATGGTCCAGCAGCTCCAGCAGCAGCGCGATCTGCAGCCGGGCGAGGACAGCTACATCCGCGAGCAGGCCTGGCAGAACCTGGTCCGGAACACGCTGCTCCAGCAGGAGGCCCACCGTCGCGGCATCACGGCGACCCCGGACGAGATCAAGGCGGCCATCCGCGTCTCCCCGCCGCAGTTCCTGACGCAGGCGCCGGGGTTCCAGACGAACGGCAAGTTCGACTACCGGAAGTACCTGGCCGAGCTCGACAACCCGAACTCGCAGGTCCCGTGGGCGCAGGTCGAGGCGATCGTGGCCGAGCAGCTCCCGATCGAGAAGCTCCAGGAGCAGGTCGTGGCCGCGGCCAAGGTCTCGGACGGCGACGTCCGCGACCGCTTCCTCCTCCAGAACGAAAAGATCAACGTGGCGTTCGTTCAGTTCCGGCCGGACAGCTTCCCGGTGGACACGTCGCGGATCGGCGGCGCGGACGTCGAGGCGTACTACAAGGCGCACCCGGACGAGTTCACGGGCGCGGAGGAGGTCAAGGTCGACGTGCTCCTGGTGCCGCGCCTCCCCGACGCGACCGACTTCTCGGCCGCCAAGGAGCGCCTCCGCGGCGTCTGGGAGATGGCGAAGGCCGAGCCCGACTCCTTCGAGTCGCTCGCCAGGACGTACTCCGACATCGGGAGCGCGCAGCGCGGCGGCGACAACCCGGGCGACGCGTACTTCGACCAGCTCCGCCCGATCTTCCGGAAGGGGCTCGAGAACGTCCAGCCGGGCCAGCTCTCCGACATCCTCCAGGAGGAGCGCTCGATCCACTTCTTCCGTGTCGACAAGCGGTACAAGGACGCCCAGGGACAGGAACGGATCCACTACCACGAGATCGCCGTCAGGGTGGAGCCGGGCACGAGCGCCATCCAGACCCAGCGCGAGCTGGTGACGAAGGTCAAGAAGGAGGCCGAGCAGACCGGATTCGCCGCCACGGCGACGAAGAACGGTCTACGGACGTATTCGTCCCAGTTCTTCGCGCGGGGGCAGAGCCAGAACGACATCCTCGATCGCTTCCCCGAGGTCGAGAGCTGGATGTTCCACTCGAAGGTCGGGGCGATCTCCGCCCCGGTGCCGACGGAGAACGGGTGGTACCTCTTCCGCGTGGCCGACCGGCTGGCGAACGGACTCCGGCCGCTCGACAAGATCGAGCCGGACGTGCGCAAAGCGCTGATCCATTCGCTCGAGATGGCGAAGGCGAAGGAGGCGGCGGACCAGGCGCGGGCCGCGATGCAGGGGAACGAGAGCGACGCGAAGGTGGCCGCGCAGTTCCACGGCATCGCCCTCACGGCCGACGGCGTGACCCGGAACGGCTACCTGAGCACGGTGGGCGATCGCGAGCCGAAGGTGGTCGGCGCCCTCTTCGTCCTCCCCGTCGGATCGCTGAGCCCGGTCCTCGAGGGCGTGCGCGGCGTCTACGTCTTCCACGTCCTGTCGCACGCGACGCCGTCGGAGGCGGACTTCAAGAAGCAGGAGGAGCAGATCCGCCAGGCGCTCCTCAACGAGAAGCGGCAGCTCATCTTCTCGGAGTGGATGGCCGATCTCCGGGCGAAGGCGAAGATCAAGGACTACCGCGAAGACTACTACCAGGCCTGATCGGCGGGCGCGCGCCGGGCCGGCCGGCCGCGGCGCGGGCGCTCACGAATCGAGCCGGGACGAGGGATCCCCCGTCCCGGCTCGTCGTCTTCGTGGCGGAGTCCTCCGCGCCCTAGGACTTCCGCTCCTCCGAGGATCCTTCCCGCGTGGCCGGCTTGTCGGAGACGTTCATCTCCGTCTCGACCTCGCGCATCCCCTTCTTGAACTCCTGGATCCCTCGTCCGACCGACCGCCCGATCTCGGGGATCCGCTTCGCCCCGAAGACCAAGAGCACGATCAGAAAGAGCCAGAAGAGCTCCTGGGGCCCGATATTGAACATGGTCTGCGTCCGCCTCTCCGAGTCCCGCGTCCGCGGGCTCCGTGGTGGTTACGGCGCCTGGGTCCAACGCCGCGCGTCCCGGCCCACGATGACCGTGACGTCGATCATTTCCTGGGAGCTCAGCTGCTCGATGACGTGGCGGGTTCCCAGGTACTCCGCCACCGTCTTCGCCGGATCGCCCTCGCCCTTCCGGTCCACGACGATCGTGTTCCGGTAGTCCGATCGATCCGCGTTGTTCACCACCATGACGTCGAACCCGCCGTCACGCAGGTACGAGGCCATGGCGCCGGCCAGTCCGCTCCGCCCGCTCCCGTTCAGGAGCTCGACCCGGATCGGCCGCTTCGGCGTCGACGCCGTCCGCGGGCCCACGCGCATCGCGATCGAGACCGCGAAGAGCGCGATCAGCACGAGCAGCGACAGGATCGTCGCGTCGAGCGCCGGCGATCCGCCGCGCGCCTTCTTCCCCATCCCGGCCCCCCTCCGCTCCGCTCAGCGCGCCCGGCTCCGCGGCGCCGTGGCCGCGAGCGCCCGCGCGAGCCGCGCGTACGTCCGCGGCAGCGACTCGGGCAGCACCTTCGTCTCGCCGAGCACCGGCATGAAGTTCGTGTCGCCGTTCCAGCGCGGCACGACGTGCCAGTGGAGGTGTCCCAGCACGCCCGCGCCCGCGGTGCGCCCGAGGTTCACCCCGATGTTGAAGCCCTGCGGCCGGTAGGCGCTCCGGAGCGCCCGCTCCACGCGCCCGAGCCAGACGTTGATCTCCACCGCCTCTTCGGCGGTCAGCCCACCGGGCGACGCCACGTGGCGCCGCGGGGCCACCATCACGTGCCCTATATTGTACGGGTAGAGGTTCATCATGACGAGGGTCTGCGGCGCGACCGCCAGGAGCAGGTTCCGGACCCCCGGCTTCCGGCGCCCCATCCCGCAGAAGAGACACGGCGCCTTGGTCTTGCGCTTGCCGGCCGCGGTCGCCTTGGCGATGTACGCCATGCGCCACCCCGCCCACAACCGATCCACGTCAGCCCTCTCCCCACGCGCGCAGCGTCGTCTCCACCATGCGGAGCTGGTCCGGCGTGTTCACGCCGAAGCACTCGCGCGGGTCGGCGGCGCGCTCGATGCCGACCGTGAGCCCTCGGCCCCGGAGGATCTCGAGGGTGTCGGTCAGATAGTACTCCTTCTGGCGGTTGTCCGCCCGGAGCGAACCGAGCGCTTCGCGGAGCGGCTCCTTCTCGAAGCAGTAGATCCCGCTGTTGATCTCGCGCACGGCGCGCTCCTCGGGCGAGGCGTCCTTCTCCTCGACGATCTTCACGAACGATCCGTCGGCGGCGCGGATCACGCGCCCGTAGCCGGCGGGGTCGTCGAGGAGCGCGGAGAGGAACGTCACGCCGTTCCTCTCGCGCGCGTGCCGCGCGAGGAGCCCCCGGAGCGACGCCGTCCGGACGAGCGGCATGTCGCCGGCCAGGACGAGCAGGGTCGAGGCGCCCGGCGCCACCTCGTCCCACGCGACCTGCGCCGCGTGGCCGGTCCCGAGCTGCGGCGACTGGGTCACGAAGCGGGCCCCCCGGGACGCCAGCGCCGCACGGACCAGCTCCTCCTTGTGGCCGACCACCACGACCACCCGATCGGGGGCGAGCGGGGCGAGCCGGTCGAGCACGTGGTCGATCAGCGTCTTCCCGAGCGCGCGGTGGAGGACCTTGGGAAGGTCGGAGCTCATGCGCTTCCCCATCCCCGCGGCGAGGACGAGCGCGGTGAAGCGCGGAGCGGGTGCGGGGGCGTCGCCGCCGCGCGGGGCGCCCGGTGCGGTCGCGCTCAACGGCGACCCCGCGGCGTCACGACCATGTTGTCGATCAGGCGGGTCTTCCCGATCCGGATGGCGGCGATCAGGAGCGCGCGGCGGGCCAGCCGCCGGACCGGCTCCATCGTGCGCGGATCGACCAGCGCGAGGTAGTCGACGCCGTCGGGGCGCGCCTCGCGGCGGAGCATCCGGCGCGCGGCGCCGACGATGCGCGACGCGTCGCGCGCGCCGGTCCGCGCGGCGTGGCGCCCGGCCTCGAGCGCGACGTAGAGCCCGGCCGCGCGCGCCCTCTGGGCGGGCGTGAGGTACGCGTTCCGCGAGGACATCGCGAGCCCGTCCGGCTCGCGCACGATCGGCGCCACATCGAGTCGCACGGGGAGGTCGAGATCGCGGATCATGGCGCCGACCAGGACGGCCTGCTGCGCGTCCTTCTGCCCCAGGACCAGCGTGTCGGGCTCGGCGATCTCGAGGAGCTTGAGCACCACCGTCAGCACGCCGGCGAAGTGGCCGGGGCGGACGGCGCCTTCGAAGCGGCTCCCGAGCGGGCCCGGCGCGACGCGCGTCGCCGATCCGGGCGGGTAGAGGGTCCGGACGGACGGCAGGAAGAGCCAGTCGACGCCGGCCGCGCGGCAGAGGCGCGCGTCGTCCCGCGTCCGGCGCGGGTAGCGCCCGAAGTCCTCGCGCGGGCCGAACTGGAGCGGGTTCACGAAGACGCTCGCCACGACGCGGTCGTGCGTTCGGCGCGCGCGGCGGAGGAGCGAGACGTGCCCCTCGTGGAGCGCGCCCATGGTGGGGACGAACCCGATCGATTCCCCGCGCGATCGCGCGCGGCGCGCCAGGGCGCGGAGCGCGCCCGGACGCCTCACGATTCGCAACGACTCTTCTCCGGAGCGGATCGTTTCGCGGCGGCCGGCTCCTCGGGCGCGGCGGCGTACGACTCGGCCGCGCTCGGGTACCGGCCCGCGCGCACGTCGTCGCGGAAGCTCGCGACGGCGCCGCGGATCGTGTCGCCCACGTCGGCGTACCGGCGGACGAACTTCGCCGGCTTCCCGAACGAGAGTCCGACCAGGTCGTGGATCACGAGCACCTGGCCGTCGCAGCCCGGACCGGCGCCGATCCCGATCGTCGGGATCGTCAGCGCGCGGGAGACCTCGGCGCCCAGCTCCGTCGGGATCCCCTCGAGGACGATCGCGAAGGCGCCGGCCCGCTCGAGCGCCATCGCGTCGGCGAGGAGGGCGTCGGCCGCCTCGCGGCCGCGACCCTGGACGCGGTAGCCGCCGAACGCGTGCACGGACTGCGGCGTGAGACCGAGATGGCCGAGCACCGGGATGTCGGCCGCGAGGATCGCCTCCACCTGCGCCATCACGCGCCGGCCGCCCTCGAGCTTCACGCCCTCGGCGCCCCGCTTCACGAAACGCGCGCTGTTCCGGACCGCGTCCTCGGGCCCGGCCTGGAACGACGCGAACGGGAGATCGGCGATCACGAGCGCGCGCGGCTCGGCGCGCATGACGGCGCGGAGGTGGTGCGCCATCTCGGCCATGGTGACCGGGATCGTCGAGGGGTAGCCGAGCACGACCATGCCGAGCGAGTCGCCAACGAGGATGAGGTCGACCCCCGCCTCGTCGGCGAGCCGCGCCGTCGGGTAGTCGTACGCGGTCACCGAGACGACCTTCTCGCCCCGGCCCTTCATCTCGCGGATCCGGTGCGTGGTGACCTTGGGGCGGCGCGCGGCGGCGTCCTCGCCCCGCGGGGCGGGGCTCGACCCGGCGCTCACGGCTTCCCCCCGGCGCTGCCACTCGGGCTCACGTAGGCGACCCCCTCGCGATGGTTCTCGATGCGGGCGACCAGCTCCTCGAGGTCGGCCCGCCGGTCGACGAAGTTCATCTCGTTCGTGTTCACCACGAGGAGCGGCGCCTCGCGGTAGTGGAAGAAGAAATAATTGTACGCCTCGGCCAGCGTGGCCGTGTACTCCGGATCCATGATCTTCTCGTAGTGTCGGCCACGCTGCTGGATGCGGCTCCAGATCACCTCGGAGGAGGCCTGGAGATAGACGACCAGGTCGGGGACCGCGACCTCCTGCTCCAGGACCGGCGCGACCCGGTCGTAGAGCTGCAGCTCGCGGTCGTTCAGGTTGATGTTCGCGAAGATGCGGTCCTTCTGGAACAGGTAGTCGCTGACGACCGCGTCGTGGAAGAGGTCGGGCTGCCGGAGTTCCCGGAGTTCCTGGTAGCGGCTGATCAGGAAGAACATCTGCGTCTGGAACGCGTACCGGCGCGGGTCCTTGTAGAAGTCCTCGAGGAACGGGTTCGCCTCCGGCTGCTCGAGGAGGAGGTGCGCGTGGAGGCGCTCGGCGAGGAGCTTGGCGAGGCTCGTCTTCCCGACGCCGATGACCCCCTCGATCGCGATGTAGCGGCCGGTCACGGTCGCGGCGCCCCTACGTCCAGAAGCGGCCGATCTTGCGGACCGGCGGGTTCGGGGGGAGCTCACGGATCATCGCGGTGACGGTCTCCCCCGTGACCGGATGGCGGAACGCCGGATCCAGCTCCTTGAGCGGGACGAGGACGAACGCGCGCTTCGCCGCCTCGGGATGCGGCACGACGAGGTCGGGCTGCTCGATCTTCTCGACGCCGTAGAAGAGGAGGTCGAGGTCGATGGGACGCGGGCCCCACCGCTGCGACCGGACGCGGCCCATGCGCTTCTCGATCAGGAGCATCTGCCAGAGGAGCTCGCGCGCCGAGAGCTCGGTCTCGAGCCACGCCACCGCGTTCAGGAAGGCCGGCTGCTCGACGCCGCCGACCGGATCGGTGTCGTAGAGCGAGGAGACGCGTGCCACGTTCGTGTGCGGGAGCGCCGCGAGCCCTTCGAGCGCGCGGCGGATCAGGATCTCGCGCTCGCCCAGGTTCGAGCCGAGGCCGACGAAGACGCGGGTCATGACCGGGCCCGTTCCACCACGACCTCCGGCACGCCGGAGAACTCGGCGACCGGGATGTGGAGCTTCCGGATCCGGACGCGCACGCGCGGCGGGTCGAACTCGGCGAGGAGGGCCAGGGCCAGCTCCTCGGCGAGCGTCTCGATGAGCCGGCAGCGGGCCATCGCGATCTGCGCACGCACCACGCGGCAGACGTCCTCGTAGTCGATGCAGGCGCTCAGCGCGTCGGGGCGGCGGCCGGACGGGACCGGGTCGTACGCCAGCTCGACGTCCGCCTCGATCTTCTGGCCGAGATCCCGCTCCTTCATCGTGACGCCAAGGTGCCCGTACGCCTGGATGCCGAGGAGGCGGATCCAGTCCTGCGCGATGGGGGCCGCGGCCGACGGCTTCGGCTCAGCGCGACGACGGCGCGGAGGCATGGGTCGCCTTCCAGGGAGCGAGCGTCTCGATCTTGGCGAGCGCCTTCGCGAGCGGCTCGACGGCGCAGGTGAGCGCGATGCGGAAGTAGCCCTCGCCCTCGTCGCCGAACCCGACGCCGGGCGTGAGGAGCACGCCGGTCTTCTCGAAGACGCGCGCGGCGAAGTCCATCGCGGTCTCCCCCTCGGGCACGCGGCCCCAGAGGTAGAACGCGCCGCCCGGCGGGCGGATCGGGCAGCCCATCCGGCGGAGCGCGTCGAGCGCCGTGTCGCGCCGCTCGCGGTAGACGGCGCGGAGCGCCGGCCCGTGCGTCGGCAGGAGCGACGCCAACGCGCCGGCCGCGGCGATCTGGATCGCCTGCGGCGCGCCCGAGTCGAGGTTCGCCTTGAGCCGGACGAGCGCGTCGATCAGGGGTGGCGCGCCGACGGCGAAGCCGAGCCGCCAGCCGGTCATGTTGAACGTCTTTGAGAAGGAGTGGAACTCGATCGCCCGCTCGCGCGCGGCGGGCACCTGGAGCACGCTGGGCGGCGGCGCGTCGTAGTAGAGCTCGCCGTACGCCGCGTCGCTCGCGACGACGAGACCGCGCCGGGCCGCCCAGGCGACGATCGCCTCGTAGCGGTCGAGCGGCGCCGTGGCGCCGGTCGGATTGTTCGGATAGTTGATCCAGACGA
>JBLMXB010000009.1:0-39838 GCA_050257555.1 Hyphomicrobiales bacterium
GAGCGCACCGAGCTCCGGAGCGGCCTCCTCCTGGCGCGGCAGCGCCGGCCGCGGATCGTGCTCCTCGACCTGCCGCACCAATACGAGGAAGCCCTCACGGCGGCGGGGCAGTTCAAGCAGGACGAGCCCGACACGGCGCTCTTCCTCCTCTCCAACTCCCTCGATCCCCAGCTCCTGCTCCGGGCCATCCGGGCGGGCGCGGCCGAGGTCCTGAAGAAGCCGCTCGACCGGGCGCTCCTTCAGGAAGCGGTCGAGCGTGTCTCGCGGAGCGGCGCCGCCCGCTCCGTGTCGGGATCCCGAGCGCGCTCGATCGTGACCCTTTTCAGCACCAAGGGCGGGGTCGGCACGTCCACGGTCGCGGCGAACCTGGCGGTCGCCATGAAGGCGCACCTCGGGTTGGAGACCGTGCTGGCCGACTTCGATCCCCAAGCGGGTAGCGCGGCGCACCTTCTCGGCATCAAGGCCGAGCGGTCGATGTCGGACCTCTTGCGTGCGCCGCGGATCGACTCCGCCACGCTCCACATGAACCTGCTGCGGCACGGGAGCGGCATCGCCGTGCTCGCGCAGCCCGACGACCTGAGCCAGCACGAGCCGATGTCTCCCGCCCAGGCGGGTGGCGTGCTCGACGCGCTCTCCTCGTCGCACGACGTGGTCGTGGTGGACGCGCCGCACAGCTTCGACGAGGTCTCCCTGGAGATCCTCGACCGGAGCACGACGATCCTCCTCCTCGTGGAGCTGAGCATCCCCTCGATCCGCGCCGCGCGGCGCGCGATGGAGGTCCTGGAGCGGCTCCATTTCACCGACGTTCCCGAGCGCGTGCGGCTCGTCGTGAACCGCTCCACGGGGACGCGCGGGTTCATCTCGCTCGACCAGCTGGCCGAGGCCATGGCGGTCCGGCCGTACCACACCATCCAGAACGACTACCGCCGCGTGTTCGCCTCGGTGAACGCGGGACGCGCGCTCTGCATGGACGACCCGGAGGCTCCGGCCGCCCGGGACATGATCGCCCTTGCCGCCAAGCTCGCGGGGAAGGAAGCGCCGGCCCCGCAGGCGGAAGAGACCATCCGGCGCGGACTCTTCTTCGGAAAGAAGGTGCTTCGATGAGCCTCCGGGAACGCTTCCGGCGAGCGCCGGCCGGGACCCCGGCCGCCGCGACGCCCACCGTCGACATGGAACCGCTCGCCGCTCCCAAGAACGGGAACGGCCATCTGGACGAGTACCAGGAGATGAAGCGGAAGCTCCATCGCGAGCTGATCGGCAAGCTGAACATGGCGAGCCTCGAAGGGCTCGACGAGAACCGCCGTCGCGAGCAGGTCGAATCGGTCGCGCGCCGGCTCCTCACGGAGACGGAGCTTCGCCTGACCCGCTCGGACGAGGAGCGCCTGATCCAGGAGCTCCTGCACGACACGTTCGATCTGGGTCCGATCACCCCGCTCCTCCTCGACGAGGAGATCTCGGACATCCTCGTGAACACGCACCGGCAGGTCTACGTGGAGCGCCTCGGACGCCTGGAGCTGACGCAGGTCCAGTTCCGCGACGAGGGGCACCTCCGGCAGATCATCGACCGGATCATCTCGCGGGTCGGCCGCCGCATCGACGAGTCCACGCCGCTCGTGGACGCCCGGTTGCCGGACGGCTCGCGCGTCAACGCCATCATCCCGCCGGCCGCGCTCGACGGACCGATCCTGTCGATCCGCCGCTTCCGCCGCCGCGCGCTCTCCATCGAGAACCTCCTCGAGCTGGGCTCGATCTCCGAGCCGATGGCCCACGTGCTCCAGGGCGTGATCCGCGCCCGGATCAACTCGCTGATCACGGGCGGCACGGGCTCCGGCAAGACGACGCTCCTCAACATCCTCTCGCGGTCGATCCCGCACGGGGAGCGCATCGTGACGATCGAGGACTCGGCCGAGCTCCAGCTCCAGCAGCCGCACGTCGTGCGGCTCGAGACGCGTCCGCCGAACCTGGAAGGGCGCGGCACCATCACGCAGCGCGACCTCGTCCGGAACTCGCTCCGTATGCGCCCCGACCGCATCGTGGTCGGCGAGGTGCGCGGCGACGAGGTGCTCGACATGCTCCAGGCGATGAACACGGGCCACGACGGCTCGCTGACGACGCTCCACTCCAACGGGCCGCGGGACGCCCTGCACCGCCTCGAGAACCTGGTCCTGATGGCGGGGCACACGCTTCCCGACAAGGCGATCCGCGAGCAGATCGCGTCGGCGCTCGAAGTGGTCGTCCACGTGTCGCGTCTCCCGGACGGCACCCGCAAGGTGCTCAGCGTCCAGGAGATCGTCGGCATGGAGGGCCCCGTGGTGACGATGCAGGAGATCTTCCGCTTCGTGCGCACCGGGACGACCCCCGAGGGCAAGATCGAAGGACACTACGAGGCGACCGGCGTCGTGCCGCACTTCGCGGAGCGCGTCGAGATGGTCGGCGCGGATCTGACCGGCCTCTTCGATAGGGGGGCGCGGCGATGATCTACGTCTTCGTAGCGGTTCTCCTCTTCGGAACGGTCGCGGCGCTCGTCGTCGCGTTCACGATCCGGAAGGAGGAGGCGGCGACGCGGGATCTGAAGGACCGCGTCGGCACGTCGGAAGCGCCACGCGGCGTCGCGGGGCCATCCGGGATGGCGATCGAGCGGGACACGCGCATGAGCGCGGTGCCGGCGCTCGACATGCTGCTCCGCCGGCTCTCCGTGGCCCGGAAGCTCGAGCTGCTCCTCTACCAGGCCGGGATGAGCATGCGCGTGGGCATGTTCCTCATGGTGGTGGCCGCGCTGGCGATGGCGGGCTACTTCCTCGGCTACATGGTCTTCGCCAAGCTCCTCCACGCGCTCTTCTTCGGCGCCGTCGGCGCGATCGTGCCGTTCCTCTTCGTGCAGCACAAGAAGAGCGCCCGCATGAAGTCGTTCTCCGAGGAGTTCCCGGACGCGCTCGACCTCCTGGTGAGCGCGCTCCGGGCCGGCATCTCGTTCTCCTCGTCGCTCCAGATCGTCGCGGACGAATCGCCCGAGCCGATCCGCTCGGAGTTCGCGATCGTGGTCGAGGAGCAGGCGCTCGGGCTCGACATGCGCGAGGCGCTGACGAACCTGGCGAACCGGGTCGATTCGGTGGATCTCAAGTTCTTCGTGACCGCGGTCGTGCTCCAGCGCGACACGGGCGGCAACCTGACCGAGGTGCTCGACAACACGAGCCGCCTGATCCGCGACCGGTTCCGGATCCTGGGCGACATCATGACGTTCACGGCGCAGGGGCGGCTGACCGGCGTCATCCTGACCTGTCTTCCGCTCGGGATCGCGCTCTTCATGCTGATGGTCGCGCCCGACTACTTCCACAAGATGTGGGACAACCCGACCGGCCGGGCCGTTCTCGGTTTCGGCGTGCTCATGCAGATCTTGGGATCGCTCATGATCCGGAAGATCGTCAACATCAAGGTGTGAGGCCATGTTCCTACTCGCGACATTCCTCCTGGCGCTGGCACTGACGTTCGGCACGTACGCCGTCTACCAGCTCTTCGTGCGCGACCGGGATCCCGTGGCGATCCGGTTGCGCGATCTCCGGAGCCGGGCGCTCGCCGCCCGGCCGCAGCTCGAGGCCGACCGTCCGAATCCGATCGCGGCGCTCCTCGCGTCGCTGGGCGGCTTCCTGCCGACCGGCGACAGCACCGAGGCGCTCCAGTCGGGCCTCGTGCGTGCGGGCATCCGTCATCCGGGCGCTCCGCTCGTCTTCCTCGGGGCGAAGGCCGGCCTCGCGGCGTCGTTCGCCGTCGGCTGGATCGGAGTCAATTTCCTGCTCGCGCGCCCGATCGGCTCCATCGTCTTCTCGGGCGCGATCGCCGGCCTCGTCGGGTTCTACCTCCCGACCGTCTGGCTCTACATGAAGGGCGAGGCGCGCCGGACGCAGATCCAGACCGCGCTCCCCGACGCGCTCGACCTCCTCGTCGTCTGCGTCGAGGCGGGCCTCGGCCTGAACGCCGCGATCGACCGCGTCGGCAAGGAGATCCAGCTCGCGAGCCCGGCGTTGAGCGACGAGCTCCTCCTGGTCGGCCAGGAGATCCGCACCGGCCTCACGCGTCCCGACGCGCTCCGCCGCCTCGCGCGGCGCACGGGCGTCGACGACCTCTATTCGCTCACCGCGATGCTGATCCAGGCCGACCGCCTGGGCACGAGCATCGCCCAGTCGCTCCGGGCGCACGCCGAGTCGATGCGGACCAAGCGGCGCCAGCGTGCCGAGCAGGCCGCGCGCAAGGCGGGCATCAAGCTCGCGTTCCCGCTCGTGTTCCTGATCTTCCCCGCGCTTCTCATCGTCATCCTGGGCCCCGCCGCGATCCAGCTGATGCAGGCGATCGCCGCCCAGAACGCGCACTAGTTCGAACCAGAAGGAGGTGGGTGCGACCATGGTCCTGAAGATCGTGTTGTGGGCTCTGGTGGTGGCGTTCGGTCTGATGTGGATGAGCCGCCGCAGCGCCAATCGCGGTAAGCGCGCCGGCCGCTAGGCCGTCGCCGGATCGTCGCGAGGCGGTCGCTCCCCCGACCGTCCTCGCACGATCCACTCGTTCCCTCCCGCCCGCGCGGCCGCCTCGGCGCCGCGGCCAACGGGCTGCATCGCAACCGGTTTCGCTCCCCGAACGGCATTCGGAATATTCACGGGCCGCCGCGCGTAGTAGATTCGGCGGCCGATGGCACCGGCCCGTCCCGACCGATCCACGCTGAGCGACGGCGAGCTCGTACGCCTCGTCCGAGGCGGGGAGACCGACGCCTTCGCGGAGCTCGTCCGGCGCACGCAGCGGGCCGGCTACCGGCTCGCGCGGCGGATCACGCGGAACCACGAAGACGCCGACGACGTGCTCCAGGACAGTTACGTGAAGGCCTACCACGCGCTCGACCGGTTCACGACGCATCTCCCGTTCGGTCCCTGGTTCCTGACCATCGTCTCGCGCACCGCCCTGACGAAGATCCGCGACGGGCGACGCCGGGCGGCGGAGCCGCTCGACGATCCGGGCGAGGGGACGGCCGGGACGCTCGGCGACCGCGTCGCCGACCCCGCGCACGACCCGGCGGCGTTCGAGCGGCGCGTCCGGGTGGAGCGCGCCTTCGCGCGCCTCTCGGAGGACCATCGCGCGATCCTGGCCCTCCGCGTCGACGGCGATCTGTCGTACGAGGCGATCGCGGCGGCCCTCGAGATCCCGGTCGGTACCGTGATGTCGCGCCTCGCCCGGGCGCGCGAGGCGCTGCTCGACCTCCTGAGCGAAGTCCCCGAGGTGGACTCCCGATGACCCCCGAAGCGCCGCACCCGACGAACGAGGATCTCTTCGCGTATCGCGACGGCGAGTTGCCGACCGAGCGGCGCTCCCTGATCGAGGCGCACGTGCTGGGCTGCAGCCAGTGCCGCGCGCGGCTCGACGCGATGTCGGCCGCGGAGGGCGCGCTCCGCGCGCGCCCGGACGACGTGGACGACGCCTACTTCGCGAAGATGACCGACGCCGTGCTCGAGCGGATCGGCGGGAAGCCGAAGCCGGCGCCCGCGGCGGAGCCGAAACCCGCGCGTGCCGCGGAAGAGCCCGCGCGGCCCGCGGCGCCGAAGGCACCGCCGGCGGCTCCGCCGGCCGAGCCGTCCCCGGCGCCGGGTCCGCCGCGCCTCGACCGCCGGCGCCCCGAGCCGCCCCCCGAAGAGGCGCCGCGCCGGAGCCGCGTCGGCTCCTGGCTCGGGATCGTGGGCTCGCTCGCGGCGGCGGCCGCCGTCTTGGTCGTGGTCGTGATGCTGGCGCAGCGGCAGAACGATTGGGTGCGCGCGCCGCGACCCGGCGTGCTCGGCGAGCCCGAGTCGCGGGCCAGGGCCCGCGCCGATCGCGCGACGGGCGAAGCGACGGAGCAGCGCCGCGCGGAAGAGGAATCGAAGTCGGGGACGCCCGCGATGAAGAAGGAAGCCGCGCCGTCGAAGAACATGGCGGGCCGGAACGCGCCCGTGCCAGCGACGGGGACGGGGACGGGCGCCGCCGCGAGCGCCGAGCGGTCCCCGGCGAACGAGACGAAGCCGGCCGCCGGACAGCCGCCCGAGGCTCCCGTGGCGCAGCGGATGGCCGCCCAGGCGCCGTCCTCCTCCGCGCCCTCGCCGTCGGTCGCCACGCAGCGCGCCGCCGACGCGCTCGGGGAGCCGAGCGCGAAGACGACGCCCGCGGGCGGCGCTGGCTCGGGCGAGGCGTACGGCCGCGTGGTCCGCGCGAACGGGCTCCCGCCCGTCTGGTCCCCGAACGTGAGCCGCGAGTCGCTGCTCGGCGCGGAATCGTCGCTCCGGTCCGTCTACATGAGCGGGACCGCCGGTCCCGACTCCGCCCGGATTCGCCTCTACCTGGCCGAGGCCGAGCGCCTGCGCCTCGCGAGCCCGTCCGATTCCGCCGCCGTCGACCGGATCCTCCACCACTACTGGCGCGCGCTCCGCCTGGCCGGCGACGACCGCGCGCTCGCCGACCTGGTCCGCCGGCGCCTCGCCGAATTCCAGGCCGAGGTCGGGGAGCGGCCCTAGCCGCTACTGGATCAGGCGCCGCGCGGTCAAATCCGCGCCGCCGCGGCGCTACTGGATCAGCCGCCGCTTCATCCGCCGGAGCGACCAGGCCGCCAGCACCACCGCCATCACGACGACGTACGCCGCGCTGACCGGGATCATCGGATGCCCGATCCCGAGGATGGCGGCGCGCGTGAGCAGCGAGAGGTGCGTGAGCGGCAGGCACCACGCGACCGCGAGGGCCCAGGGCGGGAGGACGTCGATCGGGAAGAACGTCCCGCCGAACATGAACATCGGCATGATCACGACGAAGACCGGGACGTTGAACTGGGAGATCGTCTTCACCAGCGACGTCATGATCAGCCCCAGTCCCGCGAAGAGGAGCCCGCCGACCGCGGCGATCAGGATCACCCAGAGGGCCGACGGCCACGCGACCAGATGGAGCGCGGTCAGGACCGCGAGCATGATCGTCGCCGCGATCACGGACTTCGTGGTGCCCCAGAGGAGCTCGCCCAGGATCACGTCCTCGACCAGGAGCGGCGTCGCGAGGATCGCGTCGAACGTCTTCTGGTAGTACATCCGGACGTACGACGAGAACGTCGTCTCGAAGAACGCCCAGAACATGATCGCCACCGCCACGATGCCGGGCGCGAGGAACGCGAGGTAGCGGAGCACGCGGCCCTGGTAGTGGACCTCGTGCACGAGCTGGCCGAGCCCGAGGCCGAAGCCGAAGACGTACAGGATCGGCTCGAGGAGCGGCGGCAGGAACTCGGTCTTCCAGACCGTGAAGTAGACGTCCGCATCCCGCTGCCAGACCCGGAACGCGCGCCGGGACAGGTTGCGGAGGATCTCGCGCATCGCGTCAGTCCCGGAGCGCCCGGCCGGTCCGCTTGAGGAACACGTCCTCGAGCGTCGCGCGGCGGATCAGGCGCTCCTGGTCGGGGAAGCGCTCCTCGAGCAGCCGCTCGGCGTGCTCCTCCTCGTCCGGGTAGAAGTAGAGGCGGTCCCCGACCTCCTCGATGCGGCCCGGAAGCTCGCGCAGGAACGAGGCGAACGCCTCCCCCACGTTCCACGCCTCGAGGACCGTGCGCCCGACCTCGCGCCGCACCAGGTCGTCGGGCGTCCCGTCGAGCAGGATCCGCCCCTCGTCGATGATGATCACGCGGTCACAGAGCTGCGCCGCCTCCTCCATGTAGTGCGTGGTGAGGAGCACCGTGACGCCGGTCGCGCGGAGGGCGCGGACGCGCGTCCAGATGAGATGCCGCGCCTGCGGGTCGAGCCCGGTCGTCGGCTCGTCGAGCACGAGCACGCGCGGCTCGTTCAGGAGCGCGCGCGCGAGGATCAGCCGGCGTTTCATGCCGCCGGAGAGCGCCGTGACCGGCGACTTCGCCTTGTCGGAGAGCGCCACCATCTCGAGCAGCGATGCCGCCCGCCGCTTCGTCTCGCCGTCCGGGAGGTCGAAGTAGCGGCCGTAGACCAGCAGGTTCTTGAGCACGTCGAAGTCGGGGTCGAGATTGTCCTCCTGCGGGCAGATGCCGAGGAGCCGCTTCACGTCACGCGGCCGCTCGCGCACGTCGATCCCGTGCACGCGGACCGTGCCGCGCGTCGGCGGCAGGAAGCAGCTCACCATGCGGACGGTCGTCGTCTTGCCGGCGCCGTTCGGTCCGAGGAAGCCGACGACCTCGCCCGGCGCGACCTGGAAGGAGATGCCGCGCACGGCCTCGAGGGGCCCGTACGACTTGCCGAGATCGGTCGCCACGATGGCGGATTCGGGATGGGATCGTTCCATGGGGACGGATACTCTAGCACGGAGCGGGGGCCCGGGCGCCGGAGGGACTGGCGCCGCGCCGGGGGCCCGCTAGGGCGCCGCGCCCGCGCCCGCGTCCGGCGCGACGAGGAGGACGCCCCCCATGCCGGCGTGCGCGTGGCACGTGTAGCCGTACCGTCCGGCCACGGGCATCGTGACCTCGATCGCCCGCGTCTCGCCGGGGACGATCGCGCTCTCCGGCGGTGCTTCGAAGCCGACGAACCGGAAGTCGTGGACCACGCGCGTGTCCTCGTCGTTCCGGAGCACGAAGCGGACGCGCTCGTGCGGGCGGAAGACGAGCGTCGGATTCGAGTCGCCGGCGGCGAAGAACGCGTAGTTCCGCATGCGGAGCACGACCGTGCGGTCGGGCGCCGTCGAGCGGGCCGCGCGGTGGCGCCCGAGCCCTCCGAGCACGGCGAGGACGACGGCGAGCACGAGGAGGAGGAGGAGGAGCACGATGCGATTCATCGAGGAGGGGAGCGTACCATGAGCCGCGACCCGAGGAGCGCGCGCGCGACGCGCGGCCCCGTCACGGTCTGGCTCGATCCCGCCTCGCCCCGCGTCCCGCGCGGCGGCACGGTCGACGTCGCGATCGGCATCGCGCTCGCGCCCGGATGGACGATCGGCTCCGTCGCGGGCGACCCGCGCGGCGGGCTCGAGGCGACGGTCGTGCAGCTCGGCGCGGCCGAGGGGCTACGGCCGGGCCCGCTCCGCGCTCCCGAGGGCTCCGTGAATCCGCTCGGCGGCGAGCGGCTTCGCGTCTACGCCGGCGCCGTCGTGATCGCCGTGACGTTCGACGCGGCGAAGGACGCCCTCCTCGGGCCGGCGCCGATCGCGGCGCGCGTCCGCTTCCAGGCGTCGGAGGAAGGGCGGACCCACCCCGCCGACACGATCGAGGTCGCGTCGGAGGTCGAGATCGTCGCGTCGTCGGAGGGCGAGGCCTCTCAGGCGAGGAGCACCGAGACGTCCTCGTAGGGCGTGACGCAGGGAGGGCCCGGCGCGTGGTGGTACCTCGGCCCGCCGGGAGCGCCGAGCGCCACGAGCGTGCTCGAGACGGTGGGGAAGCGCGGGCCGTGGAGGCAGACCGGCGGCCCGCCGTCGCCCGCCCCGCCGGCACCCGACGCGCCGTCGCCCGCCTCGCCGTGCGAGCGGAGGATCCCCGCGAGGCGCGCGAGCGCCTCCTCCGCGCCGGACGGCGCATACCCGCGAAGCGCGTCGAGGATCCACGCCGTCCGCGGCTCCGACCGGTCGTCGGGATCGACGTGCGTCACGACGTGCCACCCGGGATCGAGCGCGCGCGCCTCGGGCGCGCCGCCGTGGCCCGCGTGGATCGACCACGCCTCGCCGTCGGCCCCCAGGCCGACGAGCGTGCAGTGGCCGTACGGGTCGCGGTCGAGGAGCCGGAGCGCGGCGTCACGCCGCGCGGGATAGCGCTCTCCGGTCGCGGGATCGAGCGCGTGCGGCGCGTCGTCGGCGGGCGGGCCGGCGGCCGCGTCGAGGCAGAGGAGCCCGCGCGAGCGGAGCGGCGGGGCGCCGGACCCCGCGGCCCCGCCGGAGGCGACCGCATCGGCGAGCGGCCGGCGGTTCAGGAGCGCCGTGACGAACCGCGCCTCGCGAATCGCGAGCCACGTGCCGCCGGCCTCGAGGTCGCGGCCCCCCACGACGCGCGGCCGCGCGCGGAGGACGCCGGGGCTCGCGGACGGCCGCGCGGGCGACTCGTCGCGGTTCGCCCCGATCACGAGCGTCCCGGCGCCGAGCACGCGGACGCCGGCGATCAGCGTGCACACCGGTCGGCCCGCGTCCCGCTCAGCCCCGGGCTTCGACCGGCGCGTACGCGACGGCGTGCGCCCCGGTGTAGATCTGGTCGGGCCGGAAGATGCGGTTGTCGGCGATCTGCTCGAGCCAGTGGGCTAGCCATCCCGTCACGCGCGCGATCGCGAACATCGGCGTGAAGAGCTGCGGCGGGAGTCCCATCGCGGTGTAGAGGACCCCCGAGTAGAAGTCGACGTTCGGGTAGACCCGTTTCGCCGCCAGGTGCTCGGCCACGACCTTCTCGACTTCCTGCGCGATCGCGAGCAGGGGATCGCCGCCCCCCTTCGCGATCATCGTGGCGGCCATCTTCTGGAGCACGAGCGCGCGCGGATCCTTCACGTGGTAGATCCGGTGGCCGATCCCCATGATCTTCTGCTTCCGCGCGATCAGGTCCTCGACGTACGGCCGCGCCTTCTCGACCTCGCCGATCTGCTGGAGCATGTGGATCACCTGCTCGTTCGCGCCGCCGTGGAGCGGGCCGGTCAGCGCGCCGATCGCCGAGGAGACGACCGTGTACGGGTCGGCGAGCGTCGAGGCGGTGACGCGCCCGCCGAACGTCGAGGCGTTCATCGAGTGCTCGGCGTGGAGGATGAGGCAGACGTCCATGATCCGCGCGACGTCCGGCTCCGGCTCCTCGCCCGAGAGCATGTAGAGGAAGTTCGCCGCGTGGGAGAGATCCTCCTTCGGCGGGATGTAGTCCTTGCCGAGGCTGAGCCGGTGGTACGCCGCGACGAGCGTCGGCGCCTTCGCGATCAGGCGCACCGTGGAGTTGTAGCGGTCCTCGGGCTTCATCGGGTCGCGGTCGGGGTAGAACATGCCTAGCGCCGCGATCGCGGCCTGGAGCGCCTCCATCGGATGTCCGGTGTCGGGGAGGCACTTCAGGAGGTCGACGAGGCGGAACCGGATGTCGCGGTTCGCGCGGAGGTCGCGCGTGAACTTGTCGAGCTCGGCCCGATTCGGGAGCTTGTTCCAGAGGAGGAGGTAGGAGGTCTCCTCGAACGAGCTCTTCTCCGCGAGGGTCTCGATCGGATAGCCGCGGTACTCGAGGACGCCCTTCTCGCCGTCGATCCAGCAGATGCTCGACTTCGCGGCGGGGATGCCGTCGAGCCCCGGGATGTAGGGGAGGGGGGAGCCTTCCTTCGAAGGAGACGCTGCGGCGGAACGGGACATGGGTCCTCCGGGGCCCGGCATCGCCGGGCGGATCGAGTTCGGGTCGTGGATTCGGGACGCGGCGCCCCGGACGCGTCCATTTTCGCCGCATCCGGCGCCGGATGCAATCGCCCGCGCCGCGTCAGCGCCGCTTCTTCTTCGCTCCCGAGGGCGCCAGCGCCTGGATCCGCTTGATCGCGGCCGGATCGTCGTCCAGGAGCTCCGCCGGGACGAGGCGCGGCACGAGCGCCACCCAGCGGCGATCGTGGGCGAAGACCTTCCGGAAGAGCGGCGTCGCCTCCTTCTCGCGGCCCAGCTTCCAGAGCGTGGCGGCCTGCCAGAAGAGGAGCTCGTCGTTGCCCGGCGCGAGGCGCGCCGCCTCCGCGTACGCGGCGAGCGCGTCCTCGACCTTCCCCTCGGTGATCAGCGCGTCCCCGTCGTCGCTCTTCTTGTACGCGCGCCAGAGCCCGACGAGACGCCGGAGCTCGGCGATCGGATGCGGGTTGTCCTCCACGCGCAGGTCCATGACCCGGTCGTTCCACGGGCGGTTCGAGCGCTTCCCCTTGACGATCACGATCGCGGCCGACTGCTCGCCGCGGATGTCGCCCCCCGCCTTCTGTCCCGCTTCGAGGGCCTGGAGGAGGCGCTCCGCGAGGTCTCCCCTCGCCGTGGCGTACGCGCGGGCCATCGCGGGCCAGACGTCCTTCGTGGCCATGAGGTTCGCCTCGCAGGAGAACCCGGCGCCGGTCGTGTCGCCCGCGTCGGGAATGCACTTCGCGCCGGTGTGGACCGCCACGTCGCCGCGCGCGTCCACCATGGCGACCTGACGCACCTCGCGGTATTGGTCCTCGTCCAGGAGCTGGCGGAGCGCCTGCGTCGCGCTCCGGCCGCTCCGCATCAGCTCGAGCCCGCGCGGGCCGTACGCCACCTCGACCAGCGACTGGGTCGCCACGGCGCCGATCCCGGGCTCGGCCCACGGCACCACGGAGCCGACCGAGAAGTAGTGGGACTGGACGGCGACGCCGATGTCGCCGGTCACCGAATCGCGCGCCACGATCGAGAACGTCGCCGAGGCCGGGACGGCCGCGAGGAGCCAGGTCATGGCGGCGGCGGCGGCGCCTCGCCGTACGATGCCAAGGGATCGGATCGACATGGGAACGCTCCTTGTCTTGGGAGTTGCGGACTTTGGCGCAGCCGATCGGGTGCGCTTCAGCAGCCGCCTGGGGGGTTCGGAGCCGATTCGCCCGGTGGCTCGATCGAACCGGATCGGCGTCGGGTTAAATCGTTATTTATCAATATCTTGACAGTAAGTCTCCAAGCGCTCCGGGCTTGCCCCGGTGGCCTGTTTCCTGCATTCTTGACGGTGCAACTCAGGGCTGCGACCGTCTTTCAACTCGTCGGAGAGGGAACGTGCGCCACTCGCTCAGCAACACGCCGCATCGACCGTTCGGAGTCTTCCGCCTCCTCCCGTTCCTCGTCCTCGCCGCGACGTCCGCGTTCGCGCCGCGCGCGTTCGCCACCTGGGCGACGAACGGCAATGCGGCCTCGCTCGCCGACTCGAATCAGGTGCTGGCCCAGAGCGTCTCCGACGGTCAAGGCGGCATTATCCTCGTGTGGGAGGACTACCGCAACGGGAACGCCGACATCTTCGCGCAGCATCTCGACGCGTCCGGCACCGCGCTCTGGGGCGCGAACGGCCTCGCGGTCTGCACCGACACCACGTACCAGCAGTCGCCGGTCGTGACGAGCGACGGCGCGGGCGGCGCGATCTTCGTCTGGCAGGACCTCCGGAACCTGAACTACGACATCTACGCGCAGCGGGTGAACGCGGGCGGCACGCCGCTCTGGACCGCGAACGGCGTCCCGGTCTGCACCGCGCCCGGGAGCCAGGTGCTCGAGGTCGCCACGGGCGACGGCGCGAACGGAGCGATCATCGGCTGGCGCGATCTCCGGACCGGCGACAGCGACATCTACGCGCAGCGGGTGGACGCTACGGGCGCGACGCGATGGACGGCGGACGGTGTGGGGGTCTGCGTCCTTTCCGGCGTGCAGACCGAAGCGCGCATCCTGCGCGATCCCCGCGGCGGCGCGTTCCTCGTCTGGCGTGACCATCGCGGCCTCGACTACGACCTCTACGCCCAGTCCCTCGACGCGAACGGCCAGCCGCGCTGGGCCGCGAACGGCGTGCCGGTCTGCACGGCGATCTACGATCAGCTCGCGTCGACGATCGCCGTCGACGGGCGGTACGGCCTCCTGGTCGCCTGGCAGGACGCGCGGAACAACACCGACTACAACGTCTGGATGCAGCGGTTGAACCCCGACGGAACGCCGCGCTGGGCGACCGACGGCGTGCGCCTCACGAACGCGACGGGGCAGCAGACCGATCCGATCCTCGTGCCGGACGGCGCCGCGGGCGCGATCGTGGGCTGGACCGACGCGCGCGTCACGCGGCCCGACGTCTACGCGCAGCGCGCCGACTCGCTCGGCACGCTCCTCTGGTCGCCGAGCGACGGGGTCGCGGTCTGCGCGTCCGACTCCTCGCAGTTCGTGCGGACGGGCGTGACGGACGGGTTCGGCGGCGCCATCTTCGGCTGGGACGACGACCGCTCGGGCGGCAAGCAGATCTACGCGCAGTCGGTCCGCGCGGACGGCACGCTCCGCTGGCCGGCCCTGGGCGTCCTCGTCGCGACCGGATCCGGCGCGCGCACGCTCACGACCTCGGTGGCGGACGGCTACGGCGGCGCGATCTTCGGATGGCAGGACTTCCGGAACGGACCGACCTCGGACGTCTACGCGTACCGGATCTCCCCGGTCGGAACGGGCGTCGAGGGCTCGAACGCCCCGGCGGCCCCATCCCGCCTCTACCCGGCGCGCCCGAATCCCTTCAACCCGAGCACCGCGATCGACTTCTCGCTCGACCGCGCGGCGCGGGTCTCGCTCTCCGTCTACGACGTGCAGGGGCGCCTCGTGCGCGTCCTGGCCGATGGCGATTACGGCGCCGGCCTCCACACCGTCCGCTGGGACGGCATCGATCGGATGGGCGGCGCGGTCGGATCGGGCGTCTACTTCGTGCGCCTCGGGCTGCCCGGCGGCGCCCGCACCAGCGCGATCACGCTGCTCCGCTAACCCTCAGCGCGACAAGCCGATTCCGAGGCTCGGCCGGCTCCCGGCCGCGCCCCGCGCGCCCCGCTCCCCGATTGACGGGCGGGGTCGGAACGGCTATTGTCTTCGCCTAATCATCCGATCGGTCCCCGCCTCGGCGCGCGGCGCTCGCCACCTCCCGAACCAGCAGGGTGCTCGTGGATCTGTTCGACAAGTGTAACGAGTTCACCGAACACCGCATGGCGCAACGCGCCGGCATCTACCCCTACTTCCTCCCGATCGCCGAGAACCACGGAACCGAGGTCACGATCGGCGGAAAGCGCCTGATCATGGCCGGATCCAACAACTATCTCGGCCTGACCAAGCACCCCAAGGTCATGGCCGCCGCCGAGGACGCCCTGATGCGCTTCGGCACGTCCAACAACGGCTCCCGCTTCCTGAACGGAACCCTCGAGATGCACGTGCAGCTCGAGGAGCGCCTCGCGAAGTTCATGGGGAAGGAGGCCGCCCTCGTCTATTCGACCGGCTACCTCACGAACCTCGGCTCGATCTCCGCGCTGATCGACAAGGGCGACGTCGTGATCCTCGACAAGGACGCGCACGCCTGCATCGTGGACGGCGCCCGGCTGTCGTTCGGCGAGGTGCGCCGCTTCCGCCACAACGACGTCCGTGACCTGGAGCGGGTCCTCTCGAGCGTCCCGCCGAAGGCCGGGAAGCTGATCGTCGTGGACGGGCTCTACAGCATGGAGGGGGACGTAGCACCGCTGCCCGACATCGTGCGGGTGGCCAAGGAGTACGGCGCCCGCCTCCTCGTCGACGACGCGCACGGAATCGGCGTGCTCGGCGCCCGCGGCGCCGGCGCGTGCGACGCGCTCGGGGTCGAGGACCAGGTCGACCTCGTCATGGGCACGTTCAGCAAGTCGTTCGCCACGCTCGGCGGGTTCATCGCCGGGCCGAAGGCGGTCATGGACTACCTCCGGCACCACGCCCGCGCCATGATCTTCAGCGCGAGCATGGCGCCCCCGAGCGTCGCCGCCGCCCTCGCCGCGCTCGACATCATCGAGACCGAGCCCGCGCTCCGCGACCGGCTCCGCGCGATCTCCGACAAGATGCGGAACGGCTTCAAGGCACAGGGCCTCGAGGTGGGGATCGGCACCGGGACCCCGATCATCCCGATCTTCATCGGCGACAGGATCAAGACGATGACCGTCTGGCGGAAGATCCTCGACCGCGGCGTCTTCGTGAACGCGATCGTCGTCCCGGCGGTGGCGCCCGGCCGCGACCTCCTCCGCACGTCGTACATGGCCACCCACGCGGACGAGCAGCTGGACACGATCCTTCGCGTCGTCGCGGAGGTCCACCAGGAGGTCGGCCTCGAGCTGACCTCCAAGGCCTCCTGACGAGCACGCCCCGCGCGGTGGATCTGGTCCCCGTCCAGAGCGCGCGGGACCTCGACCGCTTCATCCGCTTCGTCTACGACGTCTACGAGGACGACCCGCTCTGGGTCGCGCCGCTCCCTTCCGACGAGAAGGTGCGGCTCACCCCCGGAAAGAATCCGTACTTCGAGCACGCCGAGGCGGCGACCTGGCTCGCCCGGGACGGCGCCCGCACGGTCGGACGGATCGCGGCCTCCGTCGATCGGAACTACGACGCGTTCCAGAAGGAGCGCCAGGCGACGTTCGGATTCTTCGAGGCCGACTCGGCCGACGCGGCCCGCGCGCTCCTCGGCGCGGCCGAGGCGTGGGCGCGGTCGAAGGGGGCGGAGGTCGTCCGCGGCCCGATGAGCTTCACCACGAACGACGAATGCGGGCTCCTGGTGGAGGGATTCGAGCGTCGCCCCGCCCTCATGATGCCGTACAACCGCCGCGAGTACGGCGGATGGATCGAGGCCGCCGGCTTCCGGAAGGCGAAGGACCTCTACACGTGGCGCACGCCGGTGCCGGCCGCGCCGCCCGCGAAGTTCTCCCGCGTCGCCTCCATGGTGAAGAGTCGCGAGAAGATCACCGTCCGCGGCATGGACATGAAGCGGTTCGACGAGGAGCTGGGCCGCGTGAAGGAGGTCTACAACGCGGCCTGGGAGGCGAACTGGGGCTTCGTGCCGATGACCGAGGGCGAGATCGACCACATGGCGAAGCAGCTCAAGCCGGCCGTCGTGCCCGAGCTGGTCCGCTTCGCCGAGGTGGACGGCCAGCCGATCGGCTTCGGCATGGTGATCCCCGACGTGAACCTCGCGCTCGCCCCGCTCAAGGGACGGCTCTTCCCGTTCGGCCTCGTGCGGCTCCTCCTCGCGCTCCCGCGCCTCCGGGAAGGGCGGTTCATGGCGCTCGGCGTCAAACGCGACTACCTGAAGCGCGGGGTCGGCGCGCTCCTCGTCGAGGAGATGACGCGCGCCACGATCGCGCGCGGGTACACCGAGGTCGAGGTCGGCTGGACGCTCGAGGACAACGACGCCGTGAACGACGTGATCGTCGGCTTCGGCTGCGTCCGGACGGGGGTCTACCGGATCTACGAGAAGCGGCTCGACCGATGAGCGAGCCGAGCGCCCCGCTCGCCGTCGTCACGGGGGCGTCCGGTTTCGTCGGGAGCCACGTCGTCGACGAGCTCCTCCGCGGCGGCGCCCGCGTCCGCTGTCTCCTCCGCCGCACCTCCTCGCGCCGGTGGCTGGAAGGGAAGCCGGTCGAGCTGGTCACCGTCTCGCTCGACGATCCGCACCGGCTCGCCCGCTCGCTCGACGGCGCCGACTGGGTCGTCCACGCCGCCGGCCTCACGCACGCCACGAGCGCGATCCGTCTCCACGAGGCGAACGTGAAGGCGACCGAGACGCTGCTCCGCGCCACGCTCGAGGCCTGCCCGGATCTCAAACGGTTCCTCTACGTGTCGAGCCAGGCCGCCGCGGGGCCGAGCCCCGACGGGCGACCCGTGACCGAGGACCAGCTGCCGCAGCCGGTCTCGTCGTACGGCGAGAGCAAGCTCCGCGGCGAGAAGCTCGTGATGCTCCTGGCCGACCGTCTGCCCGTGACCGCGATCCGCCCGCCGGGCGTCTACGGTCCGCGCGACACGGCGTTCCTCCGCGCGTTCGTCGCGGCGAAGCGCCACGTGCGTCCCGTGCTCCGGAAGGGCGGGCGGTTCTCGCTGATCCACGCGACCGATCTCGCGGCCGCGGTCCGCCTCCTGCTCACCGACGACCGTGCGGTGGGCCAGGTCTTCTTCGCGGCCGAGCCCGACCTGACCGACTACGAGGAGTTCGGCGCGATCCTCACCGAAGCGATGGGCACGTGGACGGTGCGGATCACGCCGCCGACGTTCCTGCTCGCGGCGGGGGCCTTCCTCGGCGAGTTCGTCAGCGGGCTCACGGGTCGCGCCACGCTGATGAGCCGCGAGAAGTTCCGCGAGATCATGTCGGGCGACTGGCTCTGCTCGTCGGCGAAGATCCGCTCGCGGCTCGGCTGGGAGCCGGCCATCGGACTCCGCGAGGGTCTCCTCGCCACTCGGGACTGGTATCGCGAGGCCCGCTGGGTATAGGATCGGGCCCGCGTCCCCTCTCCGGCCGTACCGTCCCCCCCGAACAACCGCTCCATGCGTCACGCGAACCCGAACGCGCGCTTCCGCGCGGACGCGGCGGGGCCTCGCTCCGTCGCCGTCTCGTGCGGTCGCGGCAGGGTGCGCGGTGTCCGGCCCGGCGGCCGGCCCGCGCCCCTCCGCTAGAAGATGCTGAACTTGAGGTACTTCTTGGGATTCTTCTCGATCTCGCGCATGAGCCGCTTCATCGAGCCCATCAGCGCCTTCGTGTCGTCGTAGAGGGTCGAGTCGGAGAGCATCTGGCCGAACGTCCCCTTGCCCGCCTGGAGGACGGCCAGCACGGAGTCGACCCGGGCCGTGGTCGACGCGAGGTGGTTGTAGAGCTCGTCGCTCTGGAGGAGCCGCGCGACGCTGTTGTCGCCGTGCTGCATCCGCCAGGAGAGGCTGTCGAGCGACGTCGAGAGCGCGACGAGCCGGTCGGTCAGCTCCTTCTGGCTCTCGGTCATCTGCTTCGTCAGCGTGTTCGCGTTCTTGCTCAGCGTGACGATCTGGTCGTAGAGCCCCTCGTCCTCGGAGAGCTTCCCGAGCGTCCCCCGGCCCTGCGCGAACCGGCGGCCCGCCCGGTTCAGGTTCGCGAGGAGCACGTCGAGGCTGTCGGCCATCCCCTTCACCTGCGCCATCATCTCCTGGGGATCGGCCACCAGGCCCGTGCCGATCTGGTCGTCGGCGGTGATCCGGGGCGCCTTGGGGTCGCCGGAATCGAGCGCGACGTAGAGCTCGGAGAGGAAGCCGACGGTCGTGATGCGCGCCTCGGAGCCCTGGTGGAGCCGCGCCCGCGTCCCGGTGTCCACCCCGAGGATCACGTGGACCTCGTTGTCGCCCGGCCGGAGCGCGATCTTCCGCACGATGCCGACCGGCACGCCGTTCAGGCGGACGGTCGAGCCCTCCTCGAGGCCCCCGACGCTCGGGAACCGGAGCGTGATGTTCTCCTCCCGGCCGCAGCCGAAGGAGCCGGACTGGAACGTGGCCCAGAGCACGAGCCCGAACGCGACCAGGACGATGAACCCGACCTGGAGCTTCATGAAGGGGACATGCCCCGTTCGCTTCACGTGACGCCTCCCGTCGGTGGGGCCCCCGGCGGGGCCGAACGCCGCGCGGCTCCCGGAACGATGCGGGTCGACGCGGCGGCGACCGCCTTCCGGAACGGAGCCAGGAACTCGCTGATGAAGGGCGATTCGGTGCCCGCCAGCTCCATCGGGGAGCCGTTGAAGACGACGCGTCCCTCGTTCAACACGGTGATCGTGTTCGCGACCTTGAACGCGTCGGCGATGTCGTGCGTGACCATGACCGCGGTCTTGCCCATCTCGTCCCGGAGCCGGACGATCAGGTCGGTGATCCGCTCCGCGCTCTGCGGGTCGAGCCCCGTCGTCGGCTCGTCGTAGAGGAGGATCTGCGGGTCGCGCGCCGCGAGCGCGCGGGCGATCGCGACGCGGCGCTGCATCCCGCCCGAGAGCTGGTCCGGCATCCGGTCGAGGAGATCCGAGTCGAGCCCGACCAGCGTCAGGTACGTGCGGATCGCTCCCTCCAGCTCGTCCTCCGGCGGCTCCTCGTGCTCGAGGAGCGCGAAGCCGACGTTCTCGCCGACGGTCATCGAGTCGAAGAGCGCGCCCTGCTGGAAGACCATCCCGACCCGCTGGCGGATCTCGCGCAGCCGTCGCTCGGAGGCCCGCGTGATGTCCTCGCCGTCCACCAGGATCGCGCCCCGGTCGGGGCGCGCGAGCCCCAGGAGGAGCCGGAGCGCCGTGCTCTTCCCCGAGCCGGACGGCCCGAGGATCACGGTCGTCGCGGCCCGAGGCACCTCGAACGAGACGTCCTCGAGGATCGAATTCCCGTCGATCGAGTACCAGACGCTTCGGAACGAGATCATGGCCTACCAGTTCAGGAGGCGGAAGATGAGCCGCGTGCAGATGCCGTCGGTGACCAGGATGCCCACCGACGACGCCACGACCGACTGGGTCGTCGAGACTCCGACCCCCTTCGCGCCTCCCTCGGACGTGAAGCCGCGCCAGCAGGCGATGACCGCGATCAGGACGGCGAAGAGGAACGGCTTGATCATACCGACCAGCAGGTTCGACGGGGTCAGGTACTTGAGGACCCCCAGGTAGTACGACTGGATCGGGAGGTGGTACTGGGCGCCGACGAGCCCGCCGCCCATGATCGCGAGCGCGTCGCCGATGATCGTGAGCGCGGGCAGGGCGACGAGGAGCGCCGCCACGCGGGGCACCACGAGCCGCTTCATCGGGTCGGAACCGAACGCGACGAGCGCGTCGATCTGGTCGCTCGACCGCATCGCGCCCAGCTCCGCCGTGATCCCCGCCGACATGCGCGACGCGACCACCATCCCGGTGAGCACCGGTCCGAGCGCGCGCACGACCGAGATCACCATGAAGTGGCCGAGCTGGCTCTTCGCGCCGGTGTTCGCCAGCTCGCGCACGAGCTGGATCGCGAGCGCCTGCCCCGCGACGGCCGAGGAGATCACGACGATCAGGAGCGAGCCGATCGTCGCGAAGTGGAGCTGCGCCATGATCTCGCGCCCGTAGAAGGGCGGCGTGAACGTGGCGAGGAGGGCCGCCCAGGTGAAGAGCGTGAAGTCCTGGACGGTTTCGACGAAGCGCCGGATCCGCTCGAGGACGAGCCGGATCAGCGGCATGGCGTCCGGGCCCGGAGCGCCCGGGGCTCCGGACGTTCGGTCACGAGTCCTTCGGCTTCGTGCGGAAGACGAGGTCCCAGAGCGGCGAGCTCACGCCGAACCGGTCGTCCGGGGTCTTGAAGTGGTGGAGCAGGTGGTAGCGCTTGATGTACTTGAGGAAGCTCCACTTCATCGAGAGGTGGTGCTCCGCGTAGTGGAGCATGTCGTACGCGATGTATCCGGTCACGAATCCGGCGTAGATCGGCGCGAGCCAAGTCGGGGCGCCGAGGAGCGTCACGACGATCACGTAGAAGAGTCCGTAGAAGAAGAACGCGAGCGGGATGCTCAGGATCGGCGGCATCACCAGCCGGGTCTTGCACTGCGGCTGCTCGTGGTGGACGCCGTGGATCAGGTACCACGCGCGCTGGATCGCGGGGTGGCTCGGCTCGTAGTGGAAGAGATAGCGGTGGAGCACGTATTCGGAGAACGACCAGACCACGAGCCCGATCACGTAGCCGGCGGCGACCGGCCAGAGGGAACCGCCGGCCTGCTGCGCGACGCCGCGGACCAGGAAGACCACCACGACCGGGACGTAGAGGAGGAGCACCACGGCCGGGTGGATGTGCGTGAAGAACTCGAGGAAGTCGGACTTGAAGAGCCGGATCGGCTCCTCGTCGTGGTTGATCGGAAGATCCGCGTAGTTCGCCTTGGCCATGATCCTTAGAACCTCCGTCGAAGCGTCGCCCGCGGCGCCTCCCGCGCCCGGGCCATCGGGTGGCGATGATACGAGCGCCCCGCCGGGGAGGTCAATCGGCACCTCCCGCCCCGCGTCGGGCGCTCCCCGCGAGTCTCGGAAACCCGCTATCATATGGACGTGGAGATGCTTCCGACGTTTCGCGTGAACGAGATCTTCCTCTCGGTGCAGGGCGAGGGGGTGCACGTCGGGGAGCGGACCGTCTTCGTCCGCTTCCACGGCTGCCCGCTCCGCTGCGTCTGGTGCGATCAGCCGGAAGCGCTTACCACGAGCGGAGTTGGACGGTTCGAAACCATGGCCGCGGAGGCGGTGCGGGACCGGGTGCTCGCGTACGCCGGCGTCCGTCGCCTCTGCCTGACCGGCGGGGAGCCGGCGATCGCGCCGCGCGAGTCCCTGGTCTGGCTCCTGGATCAGGTGCGGGCCGCCGGCTGGTGGACCTCGATCGAGACGAGCGGCGCGCGCGTGGTGGAGGAGCTGCTCGACCGGATCGACTTCTGGACGATCTCCCCCAAGGGGGCGAGCGCGGCGACGTTCGACGGCGATCCGGTCGAAGCCCAGGCGCCGAGCGTGCGCCGGCTCGTCGGCGCGCTCCCGCCCGAGCGGCGGCAGCTCAAGTTCGTGATCCAGTCGGAGGCCGACGTCCGGGACGCGGTCGGCATCCTCGACGCGGTGGGCTACCGGGGCGCCGTCGTGCTCCAGCCGGAGCACGGGGCCGGGAGCGGCCGGAGCGTGTTCGACTGGTGGCCGTGGGACCGCTATCCTGAGGCGCGCCTGATCCCGCAGACGCACAAGACCGTGGGGATGCATTGACCCGGAGCGACCCGCGATGACCGTACGACTCACCCGTGACTTCACGTTCGAAGCGGCGCACCTCCTGCCGCGCGCGCCCGAGGGGCACAAGTGCCGCCGGCTCCACGGCCACTCGTTCAAGGTGGAGGTCACCGTGGAGGGAGAGGTCGATCCCGCGACCGGATGGTTCCTCGACTACGGCGTGATCCGCGACGCCGTGGAGCCGATCCGCCGCCGGCTCGACCACTACCACCTGAACGAGATCGAGGGGCTCGAGAACGCGACGTCGGAGCACCTGGCGGCGTGGATCTGGGAGCGGCTGAAGCCGTCGTTGCCTTCGTTGGTGCGCCTCGTGATCCACGAGACGTGCGAAGCACGCTGCGAGTACGGGGGAAGGTGACCTGACGTCACGTCTCGACGAACGGCGGACCGGGGTTCGCAAGCGCAAGACCGCGGATGGGCGCGGCCGCGGCGTCCCGCGAGCCATTCCGTGGGCCCCCCTCCTCCCCGTCCTCGTGCTGGTCGTGCTCAATCTGCCCGCGCTCCAACTGGGGTATTTCTGGGACGACTTCTACTTCCTGACGTTTCACGCGCGGCTCGGCGAGCATTCGTGGCTCCTGCCGGATCCTCATTTCTTCCGGCCGATCCCGCTCGTCGGCTATTTCGGACTCCTTCGACTCGTCGATCCGGTATACGGACACGCGGCCCACGGCCTTAGCCTGGCGCTGCTGGCGGTCGCGGTCGTGCTGCTCGTGCGATTCGTCTCGATCCTTTCGAGCCCTCGCGCCGGGCTCTTCGCGGGGTTGATCTTCGTCGGCTACGCCCAGGTCTCGAGCCTCGTCTCCTGGGTCAGTGCGTGCACCGATCTCCTGGCCATTCTCTTCCTCGTCGCCGCGTTCCTGCTCCGCCACCAGGGAAGGAATCTGGCGGCGCTCGCTTGCGCGGCGGCGGCGTTGCTCTCCAAGGAGACGGCGATCGCCGCGTTCCCGGTTCTCGTCCTCTGGGATTGGCTCCTCGGTCGGCCGCGGAACCGACCTTGGCTCCAGGTCGGTGGATACGCCGCGATCGCGGCCGGATGGGCGATCCTCCACCCGGGAGTGCGTGGTCTCGTGGAACACGGGTTCCACAGGGGCTCCGCCGCGTACGTCGGCGTCCAACCGTCGCAGCTCTGGGCACCGCATCTCGTGCGCTACCTCATGGCCCTGGTCAATCTGCCCCCTCTCGAGCTCGTGGCCGGGTGGCCGCAGGGTCGGGTGATCCAGGCCCTCCTCGCATTCGTCGCGGTGGTCGCAGGGCTGGCGATCCTGGATCGACACGGGTCCTCGATCTCGGCCACGCCGCTCCGGAGAGTGGCGCTGCTCACCGCGCTGTTCTGGGTGCCCACGGCGGCGATGCCCGCGGTCATGGTGCAGCACTGGGCGCCGTACCTCGCCTGCATTCCGGCCCTGGGCACCTCGATCGTCCTCGGGACGCTGCTCGCGGGACAGCCGCGCTTGGTGGCCGTCGGAGCGCTCGGGCTCTTTCTGATCCTCGGCGCTCGGGCCCGGGGAATTCGCGGGGAGCGGGAGGCGGTGCTGAGCGAGCCGCTCATGGTGGAGGCGTCCCAGGCCGTGCGGACGGTCCGCGCCAATTTTCGAACGGTCTTTCCCTCCCTGCCGAGAGGATGCCAAATCGTGGCTTCCGTCGGCACGCGTGGCCTCCGTGGAATCCAGGGCGCTCTCTTCGAGGGTCAGGCGTTGCGGGTGTGGTATCGGGATCCGACGCTGCGCACGGTGCGGATCATGGCCCGCCGTCCGGACGCCGCGAGCGAGCACCTCGTGCGCGTGACGAACGGTCTCGACGTCATCGCGATCGATCCCGCGACCCGGGATATTCGGGCTTCGGCCGCCTACGAACCCGGACTCGACGAGCTGGACCAGCCGGTGGTCGACTACGCCCGGGCCTTGGCGGCCGCGGGGGACTTCGATCCTGCCATCCGGGCCATGACGAACCTGAGCCTGATGGAGCGCGGCGACTTCCTGGCTCGGAACGACCGGATCATCGCGAGCATGCTCCTCGCGGCCGGGAGGGACGAGGAAGCGGACTCGATCCTGGCGTCGGCCGCTCCCTTCTCGGTGGAGAATTCGCGCGAGGTCGTGCTGTCGTTCCTGACGAATCCGAGCCCGAGCGAAGCGCTGGATCTGGCGGCGCTCGAGGCGTTCGGATTCTCGGCTTCCGATCCCGGCACGCTTCGGTGGATCATCGAGGAGCTGAGGGCGCGCGGACGGCTCGCGGAGGCGGCTCGGTTCGCCCGTATGCTCCTGGGGCTGGTACCCGGAGATCGCGAGGCTTCGATGATCCTGGAGACCGCAGCCGGAATGGGGATCCAGCCGGGCCGATGAAGAGGAGATCGAGAAGACGCCACGTTTCGCCGATCGGAGTCGTGTGACCGCCGCCGAGGCCCTGGCCGGGCTCCCCGGCGAGGAAGGGGAGCGCTTCCGGAAGGTCTTCCAGCACGGCACGCTCGAGGTCGAGATCTACGCGCCCCAGGGCGCCGACGCGCAGACGCCGCACGCGCAGGACGAGGTCTACGTCGTGATCTCCGGAACGGGAACGTTCATGCGGGACGGCGTGCGCGTCCACGTCACGCCGGGGGACCTCCTCTTCGTCGCCGCGGGCGTGGAGCACCGCTTCGAGAACTTCTCGGACGACTTCGCGGTCTGGGTCCTCTTCTACGGCCCGGACGGCGGCGAGCGGCGGCGCGGCTAGGGCGCCGAGGGCCCGGCGCTAGCGCGCCGTCGCGGTCGCGGCGGCGGCCGGCGCGGCCGCGGTCCGCGCGGCGCCGTCCGCGCCGAGCACCCGCGTCGCGGTCCGCTCGGCGTCCTCGATCAGCGCCGCCACCGAGACGCCGCGATACGGGTTCCCCGTGAGCTGGAGCCCCGGGAGCGCCGCGAGCCGCTGGTCCAATTCCTTGAGCAGCGCCGCGTGCCCGACCGGGTACTGCGAGATCGCCGCCTCCTGCCGGATCACCCACGTCCGTTCCGGGCCGCTCGTGAGCCCGTGCGTCCTGTCGAGCGCCTTCATCGAGAGGCCGATCAGGTCGGCGTCGCTCCGCGTGATCAGCTCGGGGCGATCCACGCCGCCGATCATCACCCGGACGAGCACGCGGCCCTCGGGGGCGCGGCCGGGGAAGAGGTTCGACTCGAAGAGCGCGCCCAGGATGTCGAGCGACTCGTCGGGCGCGACCAGGTAGCCGTAGCCGTCGGGCGGCGTGCGGAACGCCTCCGGCTTCATCGCGAGCCCCACGACCGTGAGCCCCGCCGGCTCGATCGTGCCGACCTTGCGCGCCAGCTCGGGATCGATCCCCTTGAGGAGCGCCGCCGCGCCGCGCGCGGGCGTCGCGAGCACGACCGCGTCGGCCTCGAGCGCCTCGCCGCTCGCGAGGCGGAGCGCGTAGCCGAACGGGGGCCGCGGTCCCAGGCCGAGGACCGGCGTGTCGGTGCGGATCGCCGGGCCGAGCTTCGCCGCGAGCGCGTCGGTCAAGGACGCGATGCCGTGGCGCAGGCTCCAGAGCGTGCGCCCGCCGGGGCCGCCCCCTCCCTGCTTCCGCCGCTTGATCATCGCGATCACGAGCGAGCGGTGGTCCCGCTCCATCCGCCGCATGAGCGGGAACGCCGCGTCGACCGAGAGCTGCTTCGCGTTCCCGGCGAAGATCCCGCGCACCGCGCTTCCGATCAGGACGCGCGCCGCTTCCTCGCCGACGTGGCGGGCGGCGTAGTCGTGCACGCTCTCCTCGGTCTGGACGCGCCGCGCGAAGAACGGCTCGAGCGCGACCCGGAGGCGCGCCCAGGGCGAGATCGCGCCGAAGCGGAAGAGCGCGGGGGGCGAGAGCGGGAGGAGGTGGAGTCGGCCGCCGTGCGCGATGTAGCGCCGGGCCGATTCGGGACGCGCGATCACGCGCTCGTCCGCGAGCCCGACCGATTCCGCGAGGCGCCACGCGGCGCCGTCCGTCCCCTGGATGCCGTTCGCGGCCCACTCGACGAGGTAGCCGTCCTCCTCGGTGGTCCGGATCCGGCCGCCGGCGCGGGGACCCGCCTCGAGGACGAGGACGTCGACATCGCGCGCGCGGCGGGCCGCCTCCTGCCGGATCGCCCAGGCGGTGGCGAGGCCCGCGACGCCGCCTCCGACGACGACGACGCGCATCTACGAGCGGGCGGAGGCGGTCGCGCGGGGCGCGTCGGCGGCCGCGCGCGCGCCGGTGCCCGTGGCGGCGCCCCTGCCCGGCGCGTCGCCGGCCAGGTGCGGCTCCACGATCGCGGCCAGCGCGTCGAGGAACGGCGGATAGTCGTTCAGCCCCTCGGGCCGGCGGAAGCTCGCGATGCCGGCCTTCCTCGCCTGGTCGCCGTAGAGCATGTCCACTTCGTACAGCGTCTCGATGTGGTCGGAGACGAACGAGACCGGCACGACGCAGACGTCCTTCACGCCTTCCTTGGCGAGGCGGTCGATCATCTCCTCCGTGCTCGGCCCGATCCATTCCACCGGGCCGACGCGGCTCTGGTAGGAGAGGACGTTCGGGAGGTCGGGCAGGCGCTCCAGGATCCCCTGCCTCGTCTCCTCGATGTGGCGGACGTAGGGATCGCCGTCCTCGATGAAGTGCTTCGGGAGCCCGTGCGCCGAGAAGAGGAGCGTCGGCGTGATCCCCTCGGGGAACGTCGCGAGCGCCTCCTTCACGCGCCCCGCCATGGCGTCGAGGTACGCGGGATGGTCGTGCCACGCGTCGATCCGCGCGAGCGGGAGCGTCGTCTTGCGACGCTTCATGACCCGTTCCAGCTCGGCCACGCTGGAGCCGGTCGTCGCGAGCGAGTAGTGCGGATAGAGCGTGAAGGAGAGGAGCCGGTCGCAGCCCAGCGATTCGAGACGGTCGAGCGCCGCGTCGGTATCGGGATTCCAGTACCGCATGCAGAGCGCGTACTCGACGTCGTGTCCGCGCTCCCGAAGCCGCTTCACCATTCCCTCGCCCTGGAGCGTGCTCCAGCAGACGATCGGCGAGCCGCCCCCGATCCGGTGGTAGTTCTCCTGCACCTCCTTCGTGCGGGAGTACGCGATCATGCGGCCGATGAACCACTGGCCGACCGGACCGCCCGGGAGCTTGATGATCTCCCGGTCGCTGAAGAGCCGGATCAGGAACGGGCGCACCGCCTCCAGCGTGTCCGGTCCGCCCAGGTTGAGGAGGAGGATCCCGGTCTTCACACCGTGCGCGAGAAGATCTGCTTCTCCCCGCCCTCCTTCTCCTTCTGGTACGCGTCGAACGCCATGCAGACGTTCCGGACGAAGAGCCGGCCGCTCTCGGTGACCTCGATCTCCTTCGCGTTCCGCCGGACGAACCCGTGCCCGACCGGCCCGGCGTCGAGCTCGGCCAGCGCCTCGGCGAAGTACGACGCGAAGTCGACGCCGTACCGCTTCTCCACCGGAGCGATGTCGAGGTGGAAGTTGCACATCAGCTCCTGGATCACGTCGCGGCGGATCTCGTCGTCCTTGCTCCGCTCGAAGCCCCGCTCGATCGGCGGAAGCCCCTTGTCGAGCGCGTCGCGGTAGCGGTTCAGCTTCTTCGTGTTCTGGGCGAACGCGCCGCCGAGATCGCCGATCGACGACACGCCGAAGCCGATGTAGTCGCGCGCGGGGTGCGTCGTGTAGCCCATGAAGTTCCGGAAGAGGCTCCGCTCGCGCGCGGCCACCGCGAGCGAGTCGTCGGGCACCGCGAAGTGGTCCATCCCGATCATCTGGTAGCCGGCCCCGGTGAAGAGCGCGTGCGCCACGCCGAAGAGCTGGAGCTTCACGTCGCGCGGCGGCAGGTCCTCGATCCGGATCGCCTTCTGGTGCGCCTTGATCCACGGGACGAACGCGTACGAGTAGACGGCGACCCGGTCGGGACGGAGCTCGAGCGCCAGCTCGATCGTCTTCCGGAACGTGCCGACCGATTGGTGCGGGAGGCCGTAGATGAAGTCGAAGTTGATCGACTCGAACCCGAGCCCGCGCATGTACTCGTGCAGGTCCTTCGTCTGGTTGAACGTCTGGTAGCGGTTCACGGCCTCCTGGACGTCGGAGTCGAAGTCCTGGACGCCCATCGAGATCCGGTTGAATCCGAGCTCCCGGAGGAGCTCGGCCTGCCGGTGCGTCGTGACGCGGGGATCGACCTCGATCGCGACCTCGGCGTCGGGCGCCAGCGTGAAGCGCTCGGCGATCATGTTCCAGACGCGGCGCATCTGGTCGAGGTTCAGGTACGTCGGCGTGCCGCCGCCCCAGTGGTACTGGACGAGGCGCGTGCGCCCCTTCAGCCGGTCGGCGATCAGGTGGACCTCGCGCTCCAGGTCGTCGAGGTACGCGTCGGCGACGCCCGGCTTCTGCGTGATGATCACGTTGCAGCCGCAGAAGGAGCAGCGCTCCCGGCAGAACGGGAGGTGGACGTAGAGCGAGAGCGGCTCCTCCGGCTTCGCCGCCGCCTCGTCGAGCTTCGCGAGGTAGCGGTGCGCGTCGAAGCGCTCGTGGAACTCGACGGCGGTGGGGTAGGAGGTGTACCGCGGGCCCGGCCGGTCGTACTTGGCCAGGAGCTCCGCGGTCAGCACGGCGCCCTGGAGCGGCGATTTCGATTCGTTCATGACGGACTCCCCGCGGTCGAGCGGAACCGCTTCACGGTCTGGACCAGGAGCTTCACGTTCTCGAGAGGCGTGTCGGGCCAGATGCCGTGTCCGAGGTTGAAGATGTGGCCGGGCCGTCCCCCGTTCTCGCGGAGGATGGCCTCGGCGCGCACGACGATCTCCTCGGGCTGTCCTACCAGCACGGCGGGATCGAGGTTCCCCTGGACGCCGTGCGCGGTGCCCAGGATCGCGCGCGCCTGGCTCAGCGCGACGCGGTAGTCGAGGCCGAAGACGTCGGCGTGGATGTGCCGCAGGGCCTCGAGGTGCCCCACGGCCGGCGCGAGCGCGAAGTAGATCGTCGGCGTCCCCTTCGGGAGCGCCCGGAGCACGCGGTCGGCCACCGCGGCCGCCGTGCGCTGGAACTCCGCCGGCGGGAGCCACCCCGCCTGGGTGTCGAAGAGCATCACCGCATCCACGCCCGCCGCGATCTGCTCCTTCACGTAGTCGATCGTGGCGTCGGCGATCACGTCGAGGAGGCGGAGGAACCATTCCGGGTCGTGCGAGAGGAAGGAGCGGGACTTCATCAGGTCCTTCCCGCCCCGGTCGATCAGGTAGGACGCGATCGTGAACGGTGCGCCCGCGAATCCGATCAGCGGCACGCGCCCGGCGAGCCGCTCCCGGACGGCGCGGATCACCGGCTTCACGTGCGGCGTCGCCTTCGCGGCGCCCTCCCACCGGAGCTTCGCCACGTCCTCACGGCGCTCGATCGTGAAGCCGAGCTTCGGTCCCGGGTCGAACGCGATCGGGACGCCCATGCCGATCACCGGGATCAGGATGTCCGAGAAGAGGATCGCGGCGTCGAACCCGAACCGTTCGATCGGCTGCGCGGTCACCTCGGCGCAGAGCTCGGGCTCCGTGCAGGCCTCGAGGAAGGAGTGCTTCTCCCGGAGCGCGCGGTACTCGGGCAGGTAGCGGCCCGCCTGGCGCATGATCCAGATCGGCGTCTCCGCGATCGGCTCGCCGCGGCAGGCGCGGAGGAAGGTGTACGCGGGCGCGAGCGAGGAACCGGTCGTCATGCGAGTGCCCCCAGGGTGTCGTCGGCCGCCTCGAGCGTCCGGTCGATGGCCGCCTCGTCGTGCAGGCCGGAGAGGAACGCGCTCTCGAACGCCGACGGAGGCAGCGCGACCCCGCGGTCGAGCATGCCGTGGAAGAAGCGCGCGTAGCGGTCACGGTCGGCCGCGCGCACGTCGGCCATCGTGGTCACGCGCGACGGGCCGAAGAAGAGGGTCCACATCGAGCCGACGGCGTTCACCGAGCCGGCGATCTTCCGCCGCGTCAGGATCTCCCGGAGACCGGCCGCGAGGAGCGTCGTTCGCGCCTCGACCCGGCGGAAGAAGTCGGGATCGCGCTCGAGCGCGTCGAGCGTCGCCACCCCCGCGGCCATCGCGAGCGGGTTCCCGGAGTACGTGCCGGCCTGGTAGACCGGCCCCTCGGGCGCGACGCGCGCCATGAGGTCGGCGCGTCCGCCGAACGCGGCGACCGGGAGTCCGCCGCCGATCACCTTGCCGAGCGTCACGAGGTCGGGCCGGACGCCGTAGCGCTCGGCCGCGCCGCCCCGCGCCGCGCGGAAGCCGCTCATCACCTCGTCGAAGATCAGGACCGCGCCGTGGCGCGTGCAGAGGTCGCGGAGCCCGGGGAGGAAGTCGTCCGACGGAGGGAGCACGCCGTAGTTCCCGACCACCGGCTCGACGATCACCGCCGCGATCCCCTCGGGATCGCGCTCGAATGCGGCCGCCACCGAGGCGAGGTCGTTGAACGACGCGACGCGAGTCTCCCGCGCCGTCGACTCGGGAACGCCCGGGGAATCGGGCGTTCCGAGCGTGGCGAGGCCGGAGCCCGCCTTGATGAGGAACGGATCGGCGTGGCCGTGGTAGCAGCCGTCGAGCTTCACGAACGCGCTCCGCCCGGTGGCGGCGCGCGCCACGCGGAGCGCGCTCATCGTCGCCTCCGTGCCGCTCGACACGAAGCGGAGCCGCTCGGCCGCGGGATAGAACCGTCGCGTCCGCTCGCCCAGCTCGATCTCGAGCCGCGTGCTCGCGCCGAAGAGGGCGCCCTCGCGCATCTGGCGCACGACCGCCTCCACGACGTCCGGGTGCGCGTGGCCGAGGAGGAGCGGGCCCCAGCCGAGCACGTAGTCGAGCAGGCGGTTCCCGTCCGCGTCGGTGATCCAGGCGCCCGCGGCGGACGCGATGAAGCGGGGCGTGCCGCCGACGGCGCGGAATGCCCGGACCGGCGAGTTCACCCCGCCGGGGAAGAGCGCCTGCGCGCGCTTCATCAAGATTTCGCTCTCGGTCGTCTTGGGCACGTTGGGCACGGCGCGCGTCTCGCTCATCCCGCCGATCGCGCCAGGAGCGGCGCGACCTCCTTCGCGTGGTACGTCAGGATCACGTCGGCGCCCGCGCGGCGGATCGACGTCAGCGCCTCGACGGCGGCCCGCTCGCCGTCGAGCCAGCCGCGCTCGGCGGCGGCGCGGATCATCGAGAATTCGCCCGAGACGTTGTACGCCGCCACCGGCACTCCGAAGCGCTCCTTCACCCGGCGGATCACGTCGAGGTAGGGGAGCGCCGGCTTCACCATCACCATGTCGGCCCCCTCCTCGAGATCGAGCGCGACCTCGCGGAGCGCCTCGTCGCCGTTCGCGGGGTCCATCTGGTAGCCGCGCCGGTCGCCGAAGCGGGGCGCCGACTCGGCCGCCTCGCGGAACGGCCCGTAGAACGCGCTCGCGTACTTCGCGGAGTACGCGACGATCGGGGTCTCGGGCCGGCCCGCCTCGTCGAGCGCGCGGCGGATCGCGCCGACCCGGCCGTCCATCATGTCGCTCGGCGCGATCAGGTCGGCGCCGGCTTCCGCGTACGCGACGGCCGCGCGCGCGAGGAGCGGGAGCGTCCGGTCGTTGTCCACGCGGTCGCCCGAGAGGACGCCGCAGTGGCCGTGGTCCGTGTATTCGCAGAGGCAGACGTCGGCCCAGAGGAGGAGGTCCGGCACCGCCTTCTTCAGCGCCCGGAGCGCGCGCGGGACGATCCCGTCCTTCGCGTACCCCTCCGTCCCCTCGGCGTCCTTCGAGGCCGGAATGCCGAAGAGGATCACGCCGCCGACGCCGAGCGAGGCCAGCGCCTCCGCCTCGCGCACCGCCTCGTCCACCGAGAGCTGCGCGTGGCCGGGCATGGAGCCGATCGGGCGGCGGACCTTCTCGCCGTGGCAGACGAAGAGCGGCGCGACCAGGTCGCCGGGCGCGAGCGTCGTCTCGCGCGCCATGGCCCGGAGCGCCGGCGTGGCGCGGAGCCGCCTCATGCGGGTCGTCGGGAAGCTCATCGCGGGTCCCTCGCGAAGGAGTGGAGCGTGTCGAGCACGAATCCGTCGAAGGCGTTGCAGGCGTCGCCGGTCGGGCGGATGGCCTGCGCGTAGCCCCAGCGGAGGAGCGCCTGGTACGTGGTGCCGCCCCGCGCGATCGCGACGGCGTCGGCGTGGAGCCGGGCCTGCGCCTCCGCGGGGAGGAGCCGCTCGAGGCCCGCGATCGCGGAGGGGCTCAGGGCGACGAGCGCGACCGGCCGTCCGTCCCGGAGCGCCGTGACGAGCGGCGCCACGTCCGCGGTGCGGAAGACCGTGCGGTAGACCTCGAACCGGCTCACCGGGATCCCCGCCTCGGCCAGCGCGTCGGGGAAGTCGGGGAGCGCGCGGTCGCCGTGGAGGAACGCGACCCGCTTGAGGGCGAGGGACGGCGCGCGCTCGATCACGTGCGACGCGAGGTACGCGGCGCCGAGGCCCGCCTTCGGCGTCTCGACCGGGATCCCGGCGTCGGCGATCGGGCCGGCGCTCTCCTCGCCGACGGCGAAGAGCGGGAGCCGGCGGATCGTCTCGCGCCGCGACGGCTCGTCGATCGCCGCGAGCACGGTGGCGGCGCGCCGGCTCGTCCACGCGATCGCCGCGCCGGCGGGCGGCGCGTCGAGCCACTCCTCGAACGCCTCCACCTGCGCGCCGGGGCGCGTCTCGAAGAGCGCGGCGCGGAAGACCTCGACGCCGCGCCCCTCCGCCTCGCGCGCGAGCGGGAGGTCGGCGGGATCGTGCCGCGTGATCACGAGGAGCGGGCGGGCGTCGGTCACGGGAAGACCTCGTCGCTCCGGACCTCGTTCAGGATCTCGCGCGCGCCCTGCGCGAGGAGCGCGGTCGCGAGCGAGCGGCCGAGTGCCTCGGGCGCGTCGAGCGGCCCCTCCGCCTGGAGGCGGATCGAGGGGCGGCCCGACGGGTGGCCGACGAATCCGGCCAGCGTCATCCGGTCGCCCCTCGAGGCGGCGCGCGCGCCGACCGGGACGAGACAGCCACCGCCGAGCCCCGCGAGCATCGCCCGCTCGGCGGTCGCTTCCGCGGCCGACGCCTCGTGATGGAGCGCGCGGATCGCGGCGGCGGTCCGCTCGTCGCCGTCCCGGATCTGGATGGCGAGCACGCCCTGCCCGGGGGCGGGGAGCATGATCGCGTCGTCGATCAGCTCGGTGACGCGATCGGAGAGCCCGAGCCGGTTGAGCCCGGCCGCGGCGACGACGATCGCGTCGAACCGCCCCTCCTCGAGGCGCGCGAGCCGCGTCGGCACGTTGCCGCGCATGTCCGAGACCTTGAGGTCGGGGCGCTTCGCCAGGAGCTGCGAGCGGCGGCGGAGGGACGACGTCCCGATCCGCGCGCCGGCCGGGAGCGCCATCAGCTTGGCGCCGTCCCGCGAGACGAGCGCGTCGCGCGGGTCCTCGCGCGGGAGGAGTGCGGCGACCAGGAGCCCGGGCGTCGGCTCGGTCGGGAGGTCCTTGAGCGAATGAACCGCGAGGTCGATCCGCCCCAGGAGGAGCGCCTCCTCGATCTCCTTCGTGAAGACGCCCTTCCCGCCGATCCGCTGGAGCGAGGCCATGACGTTCCGGTCGCCCGCGGTCTCGATCACCTCGAGCTCGTGGGCCGCCGGATCGCCGGGCAGGAGCGAGCGGACGTGGGTGCTCTGCGCCAGGGCGAGCGCGCTGCCGCGGCTACCGATCCGCATCGTTCTCCTCCTCGGGGGGGTCGAGATCGAACAGGTCGCGGACCGCGTCGATCCGCGCGATGCCGTCGGCCCCCTGCTCGTCGGCCCGCGTGAGCCGCGTCGTGGGGTGGTGGAGCAGCTTCTGGACGATGCCGTGCACCAGCGCCTCGAGCGCCGCGTGGTCCTGGTCGCGGAAGCGGCCCCGGTGACGCGTCATCTCGTCGCGCGCGATCCGCTCGAAGTGGCCGCGGAACGCGGTGACGGTCGGCTTCACGGCGAGGGAGCGGTGCCAGCGCATGAATCGGCGCACCTCCTCCTCGACGATCGCCTCCGCCTTCGGGACCTCCGCGCGCCGCTGGGCGAGGCTCTGCGCCACGATCACGCCGAGCGCGTCCAGGTCGTGGAGGAAGACGTTCGGAAGGCGCGCGACGTGCGGATCGACGTCGCGGGGCACCGCGAGGTCGAGGAAGAGGAGCGGACGGTTCTTCCGGACCTTCATCGCGTTCTTCACGGCCGCCTCGGTCACGACGGCGTCGGGGGCCGACGTGGCGGAGACGACGATGTCGGCGCCCGGGAGCACGACCGGGAGCGCCTCGAGCGAGACGACGCGCGCGCAGATCGCGGACGCGAACGCCTCGCCGCGCTCGCGGCTCCGGTTCGCGACCATGAACTGCGTGACGCCCGCGTCCATGAAGTGGCGCGCCGCGAGCCCCGCCATCTCGCCGGCGCCGATCACGAGCACGCGCTTGTCGGCGAGGCCGCCCAGCACCTTCGACGCGATCGACACGCCGGCGTACGCGCTCGAGATCGGGCCGCGGCCGATGCCGGTCTCGGTCCGGGCGCGCTTCGAGGCGCGGAGCGCCGCGTCGAGGAGCCGCTCGATCACGGGGCCCGAGCCGCCCGACTTGCCGGCGAGCGCGAGCGCGTCCTTCACCTGGCCCGTGATCTGCGGCTCGCCCAGGACCTGCGAGTCGAGCCCCGCCGCGACCCGGAAGAGGTGCCGGACGGAATCGGGCTCGCGGTACGCGTAGAGGAACGTCCCTTCCTTGCCGGTCAGGTCCATCCCCTTGATCTCGCGCAGGACCTCGGCGACGAACGACGGCGGGTTCGGCACCGTCGCGCCGCGCGCGTAGACCTCGGTCCGGTTGCACGTCGAGATCACCATCGCCTCGCGGGCGCCGCCCCGCTCGCGGAGCGCGCGGATCGCGAGCGCGACCTCCTCCTCGTTCAGGACGAGCGCGTCCCGCACCTCGAGCGGGGAGGTCTCGTGGTTCAGCCCCACGCAGAAGAGGTCGAGGGCGTCGGCGGCGGGCGTCACGGCGATCACCGGAATTGGTGGAACGAGTGGAAGAAGAGGTCGACGGCGAACCGCGACAGGATCAGGGTCGAGAAGCCGGCGAGGAGCGCGTAGACCGCGAGCGGCCCGCGCCATCCGAGCTTGTGGTACGCGAGCACGCCGAATCCGAGCACGGCCCAGGCGCCGATCGTGAGCCACGTCTTCGGGTCTTCGAGGAGCGCGACGCCGGCGAGATGCGCCCAGCCGATCCCCATGCAGATCGCGAGCGCGAGGAGCACGAGCCCCGCGCTCGCCGCGCTCACGTTCATCCGGCCGAGCGTCTCGAGCGGCGGCATCCGGCGGTAGAAGAACGAGAGCCGGTTCGCCTTGATGTCGTGGTAGAGCGTGAGGAAGAGGATCCCGTAGATCGCCGAGACCGTGAACGCGCCGTAGCCGAGGACCGCCGTCAGCGTGTGGAGCTCGAACCAGATCGGCTGGATCCGGGGCTTCAGGAGCACGGGCCCCTGGCCGTACGCGGAGGAGATGATCTGGAAGAAGAAGACGAACGGGAGCACGAAAACGCCGGTCGTCTTGATGCCGCCGCGCGTCTCCGCGTACAGGTACGCCACCGCGAGGGCGAGCCCGGTCGCGGAGAGGAAGTCGTAGACGGAGGCGAGGGGGAGGTGCCCCTCGGTGAAGCCGCGGGTCGTCAGGTAGAGGAGGTGCACCACGACCGCCGAGCGGAGAAGGATCGGCCCCCAGCGGCCGCTCATCGAGCTGTCCTGGGCCCCCGGCTCGGCCACGTAGATGCGCACGTAACCCGCCACGCTGAGGGCATATAGAACGGGAAGAAGGGCGGTCAGAAGCGGCGTGAATGGATGCATGTGTGGGTTCGTCCGGCCTCCTCGACCGGGATCCCATTCTCGCCCGGAACGGGGCGCCCGTTCAAGGAGCCGTTGGTGGTACTGGCCCCCCGCCTAAGGGCGTGCCAGCGCGTCAGATCCAATCGAGGTTGGGGGCCCGGTCCCGGCCCAGGAGCCGGACCATCGCCTGGAGCTGCCCCTGGTGGCGAAGCTCATGAGTATAGATGTGCGTGAAGATCTGCTCGATCGTGAAGATCGCCGGGCTTCCGTCCCGGTCGAGCGCCTTCCTCGTCTCGGCGAGGCGGGACGGCGCGTACGCGGCGATCACGCGGCGCGTGTTCGCGGCGACGTCGCGGCCGCGCGCCCGGGCGAGCGCGGGGGTCGCGTACCGGGCGGCCACCTCCTCCTCGGTGGGGCGCGTCCACGCCTCCTGCTCGACGTCCTCGCGGATCCACGAGTCCTCGACCTCGATCACGTGCGCGACGAGGTTCCGCGTCGACTTCCAGGAGAACGGGAATTCGCGCGTCCACTCCTCGGGCGTCAGGCTCTCGCAGCCGTCGAGCATCCGCTCGCGCGCCCTCCACGTCGCCTCGAAGCAATCGATCAGGTTCATCCGCTCCTCCCCGGGCCGGTCCGCGTATCATGGTGACCGAAATGTCACGGATTCGCTACCCCGCCGCGCTCCGCGCCCTCGAGGCCGACGTGATCGCCTGCGAGCGCTGTCCCCGCCTGCGCGCGCACTGCCGGCAGGTCGCCCGCGAGAAGCGCGCCGCCTACCGCGACCAGGAATACTGGGGGCAGCCGGTGCCGGGGTTCGGCGACCCCGGCGCGTGGCTCCACCTGGTCGGGCTGGCGCCGGGGGCGCACGGCTCGAACCGGACCGGCCGCATGTTCACCGGCGACAGGTCGGGCGAGTGGCTCTACGGCGAGCTCCACCGCCAGGGACTTTCGAACCGCGCCGAGTCGGTAGGGCGGGACGACGGGCTCGCGCTCGACGGCGTCTGGATCAGCGCCGCCGCGCGCTGCGCGCCTCCGGGGAACAAGCCCAGGCCCGCCGAGCTCGACCGCTGCCGCGAGTACCTGGAGCGCGAGATGCGCGCGCTCGCCGGCGTGCGCGTCCGCCTCGCGCTCGGCCGCGTCGGCTTCGACGCGATCTGGAAGGCGCGCCGCGCGCTCGGCCTCCCCGACGTGTCGCCGCGGCCGCGCTTCGGCCACGGCGCCTCGGTCCCGCTCCCCGAGGGCGGCTTCGTGCTCGCCTCCTACCACCCGAGCCAGCAGAACACGAGCACCGGCGTCCTGACGGCCGCGATGTGGCGCGACGTCTTCCGGGAAGCGAAGCGGCTCCGCGATCGGGTATAGTCGCGGGTCCATGCGCGCCGCCCTCTTCCGATCGCCGGGTCCGCCCGAGTCGCTCCGGCTCGAGGAGCATCCCGACCCCACGCCGGGTCCCGGCGAGGTCCTGATCGACGTCAAGGCGGTCGGCGTCAACTTCACCGACGTCATGGCGCGCCAGGGGCTGAACCCCGAGGCGGCGCGGCCCCCGTACGTGATGGGGCACGAGACGAGCGGAGACGTCGCGGCGCTAGGGGAAGGCGTCGAGGGGTTGCGGGTCGGCCAGCGCGTCCTCGCCTACCACCTGACCGGCGGGTACGCCGATCGCGTGGTCGCCCCCGCCGACCAGGTCTTCCCGATCGCCGACTCGCTCGCGTACCAGTGCGCGGTCGTCCTCCCGCTCAACTACGGCACGGCGTACTGCGCGCTCTACCGCACCGGTCCCGTCGAGCCGGGGATGCGGATCTTCATCCACGCCGCCGCCGGCGGCCTCGGCATGGCGGCCGTCGACTTCTGCCGGCGGGAGGGGCTCGAGATCACCGGCAGCGCCGGCTCGCACTTGAAGCGCGCGCGCCTGATCAGCGAGGGCGTGCGCCACGTCGTCGCGTCGCAGCGCCTCCACGTCGACCGCTTCTCGCGGCGCCTCTACGGCGGGCCCGGCTACGACATCATCCTCGATTCGGTGGGCGGCCGGCGGATCCTCTGGGACCTCCGCTCGCTCCGCCCGGGGGGTCGCGTCGTCTCGGTCGGCGTCGGCGGCATGTCGGGGCGGGGCATCCTCGGCGCCATCCTCTACCTGCTCCGGGTGCCGCGCTTCACGTTCCTCGATCTCCTGAAGCCGAGCATCGCGCTCCACGGCGTCAACATGCGGTGGATGATGCAGGACCGGCCGCTCATGCGGCGGATCCTCGAGACGCTGATCGGGATGGCGGAGAAGGGGGAGATCAATCCGCAGCCGGGGCGCGTGCTCGGGCTCGCCGAGGTGGGCGAGGCGCACCGGATCCTCCAGTCGAGAGGGAACGTCGGGAAGATCGTGCTGCGTGTGTAGCGGGGTGGGCGCGGTGGGGCGACGGCTGGTGCGTTCGCGTTGCGGCGGGGTTACGCGGCGGGGACCGGCGCGACGAGCCGCTTGAGATCCGCGAGCACCTCGGGCCACGCCGACGCGTAGTTCCGCCGCGCGAGCACGCGGTGTTCTTCCGAGAGCGGCTCGAACCCCGAGTGGCGGATCACGATCGCGCAGCCCTGTCCCTCGGGCTCGAGCAGGAACTCGACGAGCGTCGGAGCCTCCCACGCTTCGCCGACCCACTCCCACGAGAGCGCGATCCGGTGCTCCGGCTCCATCGCCGCGATCCGTCCCTCCTCGACGACCTCCCGCCCCTGGTATCGCGACGTGAACCGGAAGAGCCCGTCCGGCGCGCCGTCGAATCGGTCCGCGTGCGCGATCCACTTGTCGACGCCCTCGCGCGTCGCGAGGAGCGGCCAGACGTCGGCCACGCCGCGGCCGAGGTAGACGCGGTAGACGACGGGGAGCGACGTGCCCCAGAGATGCGCGTCGACGCCCCCCTCGACCGCGCGGTAGAGCGCGTCGAGCGCCTCGCGCCACCACGCGCGCGCCAGGTCGCGCTCGGCGTCGCTCAGGAGCCCCTCGTGCGAGACGTTGACGCGCGCGCCCGGGCCGTCGTGCTCGAGGCGGAGCCGGACGCGCGTCTCCGGGCCGCCCGGGTGGCGCCGCCAGGTGATCTCGAGACGCGCCGGGGGCGCGAACTTCGCGACGCGGCCGCGCAGCGAATCTCCGTTCCAGAGGGTCGCTACGAACTCGCCGCCGATCGCGAGCTCGATGTCGGCCGAGCCGAGCCATGCGTCCAGCCGGTCCGGCCGCGAGAGGAAGGGCCAGATCGCGGCCGTCGAATGACGGAACGAGCGAAAGAGCGCGATCGAGGTCGGGGGCATGCGGGGACTGTAGCAGAACGGGGGGAGGCGCGGGCGGCAGGGCGAGCCGCGGCCGGCGGCGCCGGACGGGCCGGCGCCGCGCGGGCCGCGACGCGATCAACGATTCCGGTAGATGTCCTTGATCTTCCCCCAGGTGGTTGGTTTGACGTCGTCGCAGATGCCGGTCGTGCCGCAGACGTCGTAGAAGTCGGCACCCAGTCGAATCACGCCATCCAAGTTCGAGCCCGGGCACTCCGAGAGGAATGAGGTCCCGTGGGTCTGTCCGGAGATCGACGCCTGGACGAAGGCCACGACATAGGAACACCCACTCCCCGTGAACGAGGCGCTCCCCAACTTGTACGTGCCCGGAGCCAGGAAGGTCGCGCCTCCGGGTGACCGGTACGACGCCCAGAGATACTGGCCATCCGTCGCGAATCCCACTTCTTCCGTGAAGTCGGACATCGCGTTCGTCCAGTCGTGGAAGGTCAACGAAGCCTGGGAATTTCCCCCGAGCACGAGGTCGTAGCCGGCGATCGAGAGGGCGTCGCCGGTGGAACAGGTCGCCGTGGAACCGTCGCCATTGCGAGCCGTGTCGATCCACACGTCGATCGTCCATGTGCCGTAGGAGAGTGCATCGTTGCTGTCAC
>JBLMXB010000010.1:0-37474 GCA_050257555.1 Hyphomicrobiales bacterium
GCGGACGTCGAACCCGGCGAGGCGCTTGTAGCGCGCCAGCGCGTCGGCCGCGATCTTCTCGTACGCGGTCCCGATGTGCGGGACGTTGTTCACGTAGTCGATCGCGGTCGTGATGTAGAACGTGGGCATCAACCCTCCGTGGACGATGGCCCGCTGGCGTCGCGGTCGTTCGGGCCGCGCTCGCCGCCGCCGGGGCTACCGCCTCCCGGCGCGCGATCGCCGCCGCGGTCCTGCGCGCCGCGGTCCGGTCCCCCGCGATCGTGTCGTCCGCGGCCGCCGCGACGACGACGCCCGGGCCGGCCCGCCTCGGGGCGGCCTCCCTCCGGACGCTGCGCCTCGGGCCGCGTCTCCCGCATGCCACGATCGTTCGCCGCGCCGCGGTCGTCGCGGGGGCCACGGTCGTCACGGGAACCACGATCGTCGCGCGCGGTTCGGTCGTCGCGGGGGCCACGATCCTCCCGCGGGCCCCGGTCGTCGCGCGGCCGGTCCCCCGGGCCCCGCCGGACCGCCGAGCCGCCGCCGCGTCCCGCGTCGCCGCGCCGCACGCTCTCGCCGTCGCCGGGCCGGGCGCCGCGCGCCCCGCACGTCGTCTTGTCGCACCCCTTCCGCCGGTCGCGCGACGGCCCGACGATCCGCGTGCCGGGCGGCAGCTCCTCGAGGAGCATCGTCTGCTCGCTCCCCAGCTCGTCCCGCAGGAGGAGCGTCCGGTGGAAGATGTCCACGCGGCCGACCTCCCAGTCGGCGCTGCCGAGCGTGATCCTGCTGCCGATCTTCGGGAACTCGCGCGCCGACTCCTTGTAGAAGTCGAGCTCGTACCGGAGGCAGCACTTGAGCCGCCCGCACGCGCCCGAGATCTTCGAAGGGCTCGGCGAGAGCCCCTGGTCCTTCGCCATCTTGAGCGTGATCGGCTCGAACTCGCGGAGCCAGGTCGCGCAGCAGAGCTCCCGCCCGCACGTGCCGACGCCGCCGATCCGTCCGGCCTCGTCGCGCACGCCGATCTGCCGGAGCTCGATCCGCGTCCGGAAGACCGAGGCCAGGTCCTTCACGAGATCGCGGAAGTCGACCCGCTTCTCCGCCGTGAAGAAGAACGTCACGCGGTTCCCGTCGAGCTGGTACTCGCAGTCGACCAGCTTCATCTCGAGATCGCGATGCACGATGCGATCCTTGCACGTCGCGAACGCGCGCTCCTCCTTGCCCCGGTTCTGCTCGAGACGCTCCAGATCCTCCGCGCGCGCGGCGCGAACGACCGGGCGCAGGGGCCCGGTCAGGTGCTCGGCCTTCACCCACTCGCTCGTGTGGTGGACGCGCCCCAGATCCTCGCCCCGCTCGGCCTGGACGATCACGTAGTCGCCCTCGCGGAACGGCAGCTCGCGCGGGTTCGTGTAGTACTCGCGCCGGCGCCCCTTGAAGACGACCTCGACGACGTCGGGGGTCGCGGGCGGCGGCGGCGGCGCGACCGGCGCCGCGACGGTGGAAACGGAAGCGGACGCCGACGGCTCGGTCTCACCGTGTGCGCCGTTCGGCTCCGGATGGATGTCGTGGATCTCGTTCATCGGGTCCTCCCGCCGGAGCGGGCCCGGGGTGATTCCGGCTCCGGCGCGGCTGCGAGGCCCATGCGGCGGCGCGCGGCGGCGACGGCATAGGCGACGGTCACGTTCGATTGCACGGCGGCGGCGATCTCCTCGAGCGTGCGGACGCGCCCGGTGAGCGTGCGGAGCGGCAGCGCACGGGCGTCGGCGGCGATCTCCCGCTTCAGGTCCTCGTGCGCGAGCGGCGTCCCCTCGCCCGCCACCTTGGTTCGGATGGCGTCGCGATAATAGTGGATGGCGAGCGATACGGTCGTGAGAAAGCGGCCCCGGTCACGCTCGAGGCGCGCCTTCCGGAGCGGGGTCAGGATGGCGGCCGACCGGGGCCGGACGAAGAGCTCGAGCGCCGCGGCGCGGAGCCGCGAGAACTCGGCCTCGTCGGGCGCGTCCTTGCCGGTCCCGTCGAGCGGCGCCGCGAACGGCGCGGCGGCCCGTCCGAGGCTCCCCTGCGCCGTCGCGGCGGCCAGGCGCGCGACCGGGCGCGAGACGCCGAATCCCTCCGTGAGCGCCTTCGCGACGAACTCGACCGGGAGCGGCCGGAAGCGGACGTGGAGGCAGCGCGAGGCGATCGTCGGCAGGAGCCCGCGCACCTGGCGGGCGCCCAGGATCAGCACCCGCTCGGGCTGCGGCTCCTCGAGGATCTTGAGGAACGCGTGCGCCGCGGGGCCGGTCATCGCCTCGGCGCCCTTCACGATCAGCACCTTCCGGCCCCCCTCCCGCTGCGCCGTCATCGCGAGGAACTGCTTCGCCCGCGCGAGGTCCTCGACCGAGTGGACGCCCGGACGGGTGAACGTCGGGGTGAAGTAGGGCTCGGCGGCGTACCGCGCGATCGCGGCGGCCCGCGCCTCCGAGCGCGCCTCGTCGGCCTGGCGCTCGGTCCGTCCCTCGGTGCGGAAGGTGGGCAGCGGGAGGAGCAGGTCGAGGTCGGGATGGCGTAGCGCCGCGCTCGCGCGGCAGGCGGCGCAAGCATCGCAGGGATCGCCGCCGGGACGCGGCGATTCGCAGAGGAGGGCGCGCGCGAACCAGAGCGCGGCGCGCGTCTTCCCCACGCCCGCCGGCCCGTGGAACAGGTAGGCGTGCCCGACGTGTCCTGTGCTAAGAGCGGCCCGGAGAAGCGCGATCGCCTCGTCCTGGCCGCTCAAGATCGCTTGAGCCATGTGAAGTCCGGCTTACCGGAGCCACTCGATGGGATTGAGAGCTTCCTTGCCCCGGCGTATCTCGAAGTGGAGCGCCGTCCCGACCGTGGAGCCGGTATCCCCAACCCGGCCGATGATTTCGCCGGCCGCCACGTTCTTGCCGACCGGCACGCTGATTTCGGAGGCGTGGGCGTACAAGGTGTAGAAACCGCCGCCGTGGTTGATGATAGCACACTTGCCGTAGCCCTCGAGCCAGTTCACGTAGTCCACCCGGCCGGCCGCGACCGCGGTGATCGGGGTCCCGAACGCCGCGGCGATGTCGATGCCGCTGTTGAACGTGACCGTCCCGAACCGAGGGTTCTTCTGGCTCCCGAACTGCTGCACGACCTTGCCGTTCACCGGCCACGAGAGCCGCCCCTTGTTCTTCCCGAAGTCGCCGAAGAGCGGCATCTCGCCCGGCGCGCCCCGCTCCCGGGCGAGCCGCTGGCGCTCCAGCGTCTCGATCAGGGTCTGGATCCGCTTGCTCGCCCGCACCAGCTCGGCCTGGGCCTGCTCGTTCGCCTTCGCGTCGCCCCGGATCTTCTTGAGGAGGTCGCGCCGCTGCGCCGTGAGGCTCGCCAGCGAGCGCCGCTCCCGCTGCGTCTCGCGCGAGAGCCGCTCGAGCTCCTTCTTCCGCGACTCGAGCCGGGTCTTCGTGTCCTGCACGGCCGCGCGGCGCGCCTGCGTCAGGAGGATCCGCTGGCGGTCCTCCTTCGCGATGCGCGCGAGGTAGTACGTCCGCGCCACGAGATCCCCGAAGCTCTTCGCGGAGAGGACGTACTCGAAATCCCAGCTCCGGCCCCGCTTGTAGATCTCGCGGAGGCGCCAGGCGAGCCGCCGGCGATCGGCGCTCAGCTGCGCGGCCGTGCGCGTCAGCTCCGACGTGGCGTCTCCGAGATCGGACTCGACCGAGCGGCGGCGCCGCTCGAGCGCCTTGAGGTACCGGACGGTCAGGGAGAGGTTCTTCTCGGTGTCGCGGAGCTGCCCCAGGATGTCCTTCTCGCGCCCCTTGAGCTTCTTCGAGAGGTCCTTCCGCTGCTCGAGCTCCTTCTTCAGCGACTCGAGCTCCTTCTTCTGCGCCTCGATCTCGTCGGCGCCGGAAGCGGGCGGGGTCGTCGCGTCGTTCGCGTCGGTCGCGTCGGTGTCGTCGGCCGCGTCGGGAGCCTGCGCCGCGTCGGGGGCTTGCGTCGCCTGCGGCGCCTGCGGCGCGCCGCGTGCGGCGGGCGGCGACGGCGTCGCGATCGGCAGGACGAGGAGGAGGAGGGAGGCGGCCGCGACGGCCGCGCGGCTCAGAGGAGCCATTTCCTCGGAAGGGTCGCCACCGCGATCCAGCTCCCGAGGAGACCGAGAAGCCCGCTCACGCCGATGAAGAGGGCGAGCGTCGGAAGGGGCAGGAATTGGAGCCGGAAGAGCCCGTCCGCGAGCGAATCGTTGATCATCCGGGCCACGCCGATCGTGAACAGGGACGAGAGCGCGGCGAGGAGGAATCCCTCCGCGAGGAACGGCGCCTCGTTGAAGAGGAAGCCGCCGCCGAGCGAGCGGACGAGGTGGATCGACTCGAGCCGCGTCTGGACGGAGAGCCGCGTGGTGGCGCCGACGACGAAGAGGACGCCGACGAGCACGATCATGCCGAGGGCGAGCCCGATCTTCTCGAGCGTGCCGACCACCTGCTCGGCGCGGAGCACCCACTCGCCCGCGTACCGCACGTCCTCGACGTGCGGCACGGTCTCGGCCTCGCGCGCGATCCGCCGCACGCCGTCCGCGTTCCGGAAGTCCGCGGTCGGCGTGATGACGTACGACGCCGGGAGCGGGTTCGTCCCGACGGCCTGGATCAGCGCCTCGTCGGCGATGTCCGACCGGAGCGACTCCCACGCCTCGTCCTTGCTCACGTACCGGAGCGTGTCGACGCCCTGGATCGCGCGGAGCGCGGTCTCGACCTGCGCGAGGTCGGAGCGGCTCAGCCCCTCGTCGAGGAAGACCGAGACCTCCTCGCGCGACTCGAGCTGCTCGGTGTACCCGGCCACGCTCTGGAGCACCATCAGGTAGAAGAGGAAGATGAGGAGGATCGACGAGATCGAGAGGACGCTCGTCACCGTGAGCGCGCGGTGCTTCTCGACGCCGCGGTACAGCTCCTTCAGGACGTAGCGGATCGGCTCCATCATGGCGTGACCGTCGCCTCCTCGGCTTCCCCCTCGAAGCGGTCGGACCGGAGGATGCCGCGCTCGAGGCGGATCGCGCGGCCGGGATGGCGGCGCACCCAGTCCTCGGCGTGCGTGGCCACCAGCACGAGCGTGCCGCGCGCGCAGATCTCGCGGAGGAGCGCGAAGATCTGTCCCGCGGCGGCCGGGTCGAGGTTCCCCGTCGGCTCGTCGGCGATCAGGATGCGCGGCTGGCGGGCCATGGCGCGCGCGAGGGCGGCGCGCTGCTTCTCTCCCGCGGAGAGGTCGCTCGGATACAGCGCCTCCTTGCCGCGGATCCCCATCTGATCGAGGAGCGGGTTCACGCGCTCGCGGATCTCGGGCCGGTGCCACATGCCGGAGATCTGGCAGGCGATCGCGATGTTGTCGAAGACGGTGCGGTCGGGGAGGAGCCGGAACTCCTGCCCGAGCACGCCGACCATGCGCCGGAGCCGGCGGGCGGGAACCCGCGCGCCGGCGCGCGTGGCGCCCGGCAGGAGCTCGTCGGGATCCACCTCGACCTTGCCGCTGGTCGGCTTCTCCGCCATCGCGAGCACGCGGAGCAGCGTCGACTTCCCCGCCCCGCTCGGACCGAGGACGAAGACCCACTCGCCCGGGTCGAACGAGAGCGAGACGTCGCTCAGCGCGATCCGGTCGCCGAACGCCTTCGAGACGTGCTCCAGCCGGATCACGGCCATCGCCACTCCAGGGGCCGCCGGCCCGCGCGGAGGGCCAGGTCGGCGCCGATCGTGACCGCGGTCGCGAGCCCGGCGGGGTCGGGCGCGCGCGCGCCGCCGCGCCACGCGCGGTCGAACGCGGTCCCGTGGTCCACGCTCGACCGCACGAAGGGGAGTCCGAGCGTCACGTTCGCGGCGCCGCCGATCCCGCCGCGCTTCGCCGCGATCAGCCCCTGGTCGTGGTACATCGCCACGACCACGCCGAGGTCGCGCCTCCCCTCGTGCTTCGCGAAGAACGTGTCGGCCGGATACGGCCCCTCGGCGGCGATGCCGCGCGCGCGCGCCGCCGCGATCGCGGGCCGGATCACGCGCGCCTCCTCGTCGCCGAAGAGCCCGTCCTCCCCCGCGTGCGGGTTGAGCCCGAGCACGGCGACCGCGCGCTTCGCCCCCCAGCGGAAGTTCCGGAGCGCCATCGCCGCGAACTCGATGGTCCGCGTGAGCGGCTCCACCGCGAGCGCGTCGGGCACGGCGCGGAGCGGAAGGTGCACGGTGGCGAGGAGGATCCGGAACGGCCCGCCGACGAAGAGCATCTTCGTCTCCGGCGCGCCGGTCAGCGCGCCGAGGAACTCGGTGTGTCCCGGGAAGGGATAGCCGGCGGCCCGGAGCGCACGCTTGGAGAGCGGCGCCGTCACGATGCCGTCCGCGCGCCGGGCCAGCGCGAGCCCCGCGGCGACCTCGACGGCCCGCGCCGCGGCGCGCCCGGACGCGGCGGTCGGCTCGCCCGGCGCGATCGCGGCGAACCCTTCCTCGCTCGACGCGACCAGCGCGACGCCGGGCGCGCGGTCTCCGGGATCGAAGCGCTCGGGCGTGACGGGGCGGAAGCGGACGGCGACGCGCGCCTTCCGGGCCGCGCGCGCGAGGACGTCGGGGTCGCCCACCGCCGCGAGCGTCGCGCGGCGGCGCAGCGAAGGCATGGCGAGGGCACGGGCGACGATCTCCGGACCGATTCCGGCCGGATCGCCCATGGTGACGAGGAGAATGGGGCGCCGCGTCGCCACGTCCGTGTGCCGCCCTCCGGTGCCTATTCCTTGATCTCGATATTGACGGTCTTCTTGAGCTTCTCCAGCCAGCGCTGATACGCGTCTTCCAGCTTCTGATTCAGGACGAGCTTCTTCAGGTCGTCCTGGATGTCGGCGAACTTGTACTCCGACTCCGGCTCGCGCCCCAGCACCTTGAAGATATGGTATCCGGTGTCGCGCTTGAAGGGGGTCGAGATCTCCCCGTCGCGGAGCGCCGTCAGCACCTCGCGCATGTTGGGCGGAAGGCTCGGCACCGGGACCTCCCCCAAGTAGCCGGCCGAATCGCGCGTCGCGGCGTCGGCGGAGTACTTCGCCGCCATGGCGGCCCAGTCGGCGCCGTGGAGCAGCGAATCGCGCACGGTGAGCGCCTGCTTCCGCGCCCGCTCCTCGTCGGCGGGGCTCGGGTGCGTCGCGATCATGATGTGGCGCGCGTGGATGCGCTCCTCGGTGCTGTCGGTCGCCGGGAAGTGCTCGAGCACCTGGATCACGTGGAAGCCGTACCGCGTCCGGATCGGCTTCGAGATCTCCATCGGTTTCAGCTTGAACGCGGCGTCCTCGAACTCGGCCACCATGTCACCCCGTCCGAACGTGCCGAGGTCGCCGCCCCGCTTGCCGCTCGGGTCGTCGGAGAACCGCTCGGCCAGCTTCTCGAAGCTCGCCCCCTTCGCGAGGGCGGTCCGGATGCTGTCGGCGCGCTGCCGCGCGACCCGGAGCTGCGCCGAGTCGGGCTCGAACGCGATCAGGATGTGCGCCAGCTTGAGCGACTCCGGCTTCTTGCCGAGCGAGTCCTTGTGCGCGGTGTAGTACGCGCGCACCTCCGCGTCGGTCACGTTCACCTTGCTCTGGACCTCGCGCCCGACGGTCTTCATGACGATCAGTTGATCCTTGATGTCGGGCTCGTACCGCTTCCGGAGCTCGGCCTCGGTGGTGTTCTCCTTCTGGAGCGCCTGCCGGAACGCCTCGTCCCCGCCCAGCCTTTCCTTGAGTTGATCGATCTCCTGGTCGATCGCGTCGGAGACGTCCTTCGGCGTGACCGTGATGCCGAGCCGGGTCGCCTCGCTCAGGATGACCTGCTTCTCGATCAGCTGCTCGAGGACGTCGTGGCGGAGCTTCGCCATCGTGGCCGTGTCCGCCGGATCCACGTTGTACCGCTGCGCCGCCTGCTCCGTCTGGTCGTCCACCTCGGAGGAGAGGATCACGTCCTTGTTCACGATCGCGGCGATCCGCTCGGCGGCGTCGGCCGTGAAGCCGTAGCCCACGCCCACCGCGAGCGCCGCGAGGAGGAGGCCGCACGCGAGGCGGCGGATGCGCGCGCGCGTCGTCACGGCTTCGCGGACCCCCCGCCGCCCGTCCCGCGGGCCGGACCCAGGTTCACCGCCTCGAGCCGCGCCGGCACGATCTGCACCGGCGTGACGGCACGAATGCGCTCCAATTGGCTCTGCACCCATTCGTTCTCCTTCTCCTCTCTCCAATCGCGTCGCACGCGATCGATCACTTCATCCATCGAGCTCGGACGCGCGGGCTCCCGCCCGAGCACCTGAGCGATCACGAATCCCTGCGGCGTCTCCACGACGGGCGAGACCATGCCGGGCTCCAGCGTCCGCGCGGACCGGCTGAGCGCGTCCGGGTCGCCCTCGTAGAGCGTCAGCGTCGCGACGTGCCCCGGGAAGAGCGTCACCGCCGTCGCGCGCGGCTGCTCCTTCAGGCCGAGCGCGGCGGTCGCGGAGTCGGGAATCCCGACCCCGTTCCAGAGCCGGAGCATCGCGGCCGCGCTGTCGCGGCTCGCGAACGACACCGCCCGCACCCGGCGCGCGACCGGACGGCGATACCGCGCCGCGTGCCCGTCGAACCAGACCCGGAGCGCCTTCGCGTCCGGCTCCTTCGGCAGGGCGCGCGCCACCATCGCCTCCGTCGCCGCCTCCTCGCGGATCAGACGGAGCTCGCGCGCCACGCGCGGGTCCTCGAGGAGGCCGCGGTCCTTCGCGTCGCGGACGACCAGCTCGCGGAAGAACGCGTGCCCGGCGACCGCCGCCACCTCGGACGCGTCGCGGATGCGGAGCCGGCCGTTCTCGGTCCGGATCGGGTGCCCGTCGGCGAGGAAGCGCGGGAACGTGAGCGAGTCGCCGTCGACGCGCGCGATCACGCCGAGCCCCGGGCGCGCGCCGTGCCGCGCGCGCGTGCCGTCGGGCCCGAGCGAGGCGAGGATCGAGTCGGAGGACTCGCTCGCGACCGCGAAGAGCACCGGATCGACCATCGCCGGATCGACCGCGAAGTGGTACCGGCGGAGGAGCTCCTGCTCGTAGTCGCGGACCAGCCCCTTCTCGCGCTCGAAGCGCACCAGCTGGAAGAGCGAGTCGTCGGTCAGCTTCGAGAAGCCGCCGACCTTGTAGATCTCGTGCCCGTACTTCCCGGAATAGGGGCCGAGCACGGCGCCGTCCTTCGCGGCGAGCACCTCGGGGTAGGAGCGCGGGTCGAGGTCGCGCACGAGCATCGGCCCGAAGTGACCCCCGTTCCCCTTCGACGGATGGACGCTGTAGCTCTTCGCCGCCTGCTCGAACGAGAACTTGCCGCGCCGCAGGCGGTCGGCGAGCGAGTCGGCCATGGCGCGATAGGCCTGCCGCGCGTCGTCCGGGATCAGGATGTAGTAGAGGTCGATGAGCTGGTAGAGCCCGGTCTTCCTCAGGCTGTCGAGGAGCGCCGGCGTCGGCGTGATGCCGGGCACCAGGACCTTCGACGTGACGAGACCGTAGAGCCGGAGGAACGTCCGGTCCGCGACGGTCGCCTCGACCTCGGGATCGGTCATGAGGCCGCGGCGCTCGGCTTCCGCCGCCAGGAGCTCGCGATCGACGCAGCGGTCGAGCAGCATGCGGCGCCACCGGGCGGGATCGCGCGCGCGGAGCGGATCGTCGCGGAGGGCGAGCGCGGCCTGCTGGATGTCGATCGCCTCCACGGTCCGCTTCCCCATCGTCGCGACGGGACCGTGGTGCGGGGGCGGCGCGGCCGCGCCGGCGGGTCCTATCGCGAGCGCGGCGAGCCACGCGACGGTCGTCGCGGCGAGCGCGAAGAAGCGCGCGGCCCGCGCCGGGAGGCGGCGGGGCCGCCGCACCGTGCGCGAGGCGCGGTCGATGAGGTCTCGGGTCGTCATGGGATCGTTCGGGCGGGCCTCCTCAGAAGACCGATGCCGCTTCTCGTGTGTACCCCGAACCGTGCGGCCGAGTTCAACTTCCGGGAGCGGTAAGAGGTGAATTCCCAACGCTATCAGCGGCCGCAAGGTGCTGCAACACCTTTGTCGCCAGGGAGACGGGGTCCTCGGGATTCCGGAGGCGGAGGGTTCGCGCGCCCTGGCCCGCGAACTCGATCGGGACCGGCACCGCGCCCACCAGCGCCACGATCCTGGCCCGGGGGAGCGGGGCGGCCAGCTCGATCTCGAGCCGGTCCCGGCCCACGCGGAGCCGCTCCGCGCCGGCGTCGCGGCCGATCAGCCTGAGGCGCTTCATGGCGAGGAGGTGGTCGACCTCGTCCGGGAGCGGCCCGAACCGGTCGCGCAGCTCCGCGCGCAGGGTCTCGACGCCCTCCAGGTCGTGGAGCGCCGCCATCCGGCGATAGACGTCGAGCTTCTCGTCCCGGTCGGCCACGTACTCGTCGGGCACGAACGCGGGCACCTGGCTCGAGATCTCCGGCTCCGGACGCCGGTCGACCGGCGTCCCCTGGAGCTCCTGCACCACCTCGTCCACCATCCGGCAGTAGAGGTCGAATCCGACGCTCAGCATGTGGCCGTGCTGCTCGGGGCCGAGCAGGTTCCCCGCGCCGCGGATCTCGAGGTCGCGCATCGCGATCATGAGGCCGGCGCCCAGCTCCTCGTGCTCGGCGATGACGCGGAGGCGCTTCTCGGCGTCCTCGCTCAGCACCTTCCCCGCCGGCACGAGCAGCGTGCAGAAGGCCTGGTGGTGCGAGCGGCCGATCCGCCCCCGGAGCTGGTAGAGCTGCGCCAGCCCGAGCGCGTCCGACCGATGGACCAGCATCGTGTTCACGGTCGGGATGTCGAGCCCCGACTCGATGATGAGCGTCGAGACGAGCACGTCGGTCCGCCGCTCGAGGAAGTCGACCATCACGCGCTCCAGCTCGGAGTCGCGCATCTGGCCGTGGCCGACGCCGAAGCGCAGCTGCGGCACGAGGCCCTGGATGTAGTGCGCCATCTGGTCGATCGTCTCGACCCGGTTGTGCACGAAGAACGACTGGCCGCCGCGGTCGGCCTCGCGGAGGAGCGCCTCGCGGACGACGTCGGGGCTCATCTCCACGATCTCGGTCTTGATCGGGTAGCGCCCGCGGGGCGGCGTCGTCATCACCGACATGTCGCGCGCGCCGAGGAGGCTCATGTGGAGGGTGCGCGGGATCGGCGTCGCGGTCAGCGTGAGCACGTCGACCGTCTCGACCAGCGTCCGGATCCGCTCCTTCTGCTTCACGCCGAACCGCTGCTCCTCGTCGATCACGACGAGGCCCAGGTTCGCGAACCGGACGTCCTTCGAGAGGATGCGGTGCGTCCCGATCACGAGGTCGATCTCGCCGCGCCCGACCTTCTCGACGATCTCCTTCTGCTCCTTCGCGGAGCGGAAGCGGCTCAGCATCTCGATCCGGACCGGGAAGTCGGCGAATCGCTCGCCGAACGTGACGAAGTGCTGCTGCGCGAGCACGGTCGTCGGCACCAGGACCGCGACCTGCGTCCCCTCCTGGATCGCCTTGAACGCGGCGCGGATCGCGACCTCGGTCTTGCCGTAGCCGACGTCGCCGCAGATCAGGCGGTCCATCGGGCGCGGCGCCTCCATGTCGCGCTTCACCTCGTCCACGGCGCGCAGCTGGTCGGGTGTCTCCTCGTAGATGAAGGACGACTCGAGCTCCCGCTGCCACGGCGTGTCGGGGCCGAACGCGCGGCCGGGCCGCGCCTTCCGGATCGCGTAGCTCCGGAGGAGCTCCTCCGCCATGTCGGCGATCGCCTTCCGGGTCTTCGCCTTCTGGCGCGCCCACGTGGTGCCGCCGAGCCGGTGGACGGACGGCGCGCGCCCCTCCTCCGCGGAGTAGCGCTCGACCAGGCCGAGCTGCTCGATCGGCACGAAGAGCCGGTCGCCGGCCGCGTAGTCGATCTGCACGCACTCGGTCTCCTGGCCGTCGAGCGCGATCCGCTTGAGGCCGCGGAAGACGCCGATGCCGTGGTCCAGGTGGACGACGTAGTCGCCGGGCGCGAGCGTGAGGAGGTCGCGCATGACCGACGCCGACGGGCGGAGCTTCCGCGAGCGGCGCCGTCGGTAGCGCGCGAAGATCTCGTGGTCGGTGAAGCAGGCGAGGCGGGCGCCGGGGAGCACGAACCCCGCCGTCAGGTCGCCGACCTCGATCGTCGCGTGCTCGTCGCCCAGGAGCTCCTCGAGCCGCTCGGCCTGCCCCCGGTTGTCGCAGAGGATCCAGCGCGACCAGCCGAGCGCACCGAGGCGGCGGAGCTCGCCACGGAGGAGGTCGAGCTTCCGGCCGAACGCGGGCTGCGGGCGCGCGTCGAGCGCGATCGTACCCTCGGCGTCCTCGCCGCCGCGCGCCGTGAGCGCCGACTCGATCCGGCGGAACGCCGCGAGACGGCCCAGGGCGAGACCCGGCGCGTCGAAGAGCGCGTCGCGCGGGGGGAGATGCGGCGCCCGCTCCCGCGCCTCGGGCTCGAGCCGCTCCGATTCGCGCTCGGCGTCGAGCAGCTCGCGCTCGACCGCGCCCGGCTCCTCGATCCAGACGAGCGTGCCGGGGGCGAGGTGATCGGTCAGCGGTCCGAGCGGGATGCCGAGGAGCGGCGCGACCCAGTCCATCCCCTCGAATGCGATCCCCTCGGCCACCAGGTCGCGGAGCCGCGCGGTCTCCGGCGTGCGCGGGAGCGAGGCGCGGTCGAACGCGGCGAGCCGGTCGGTCGCGTCCTCCCCGTGGAGGAGCTCCCGCGCGGGCGCGATCCGGATCCGCTCGACCGGCGCGACGGAGCGCTGCGTCGTGACGTCGAACGTCCGGAGCGACGCGACGACGTCGCCGTCGAACTCGATCCGGACCGGATGGTCCATCGCCGGGCCGAAGACGTCGACGATGCCGCCCCGCCGGCTCACTTCCCCCGCCTCGCCGATCTCGGGCACCGAGCGGTAGCCGGCGAAGACGAGGCGCCGGAGGAGCGCCTCGGGCTCCGACGTGAAGCCCGCGCCGACGTCCACCGCGCGCCCGCGGATCGACCCGGGGACCGGCGCGAGCCGGTGGAGGGAGAGCGCGGGGATCACGACGACCGGCGGACGCGCGTCGCCGAGCGCGACGAGCGCCGCGAGGCGGTCCTCGCGCACCGGGAGCGTCGAGACCTGGGCGCTCCAGGAAACCGTGTCGTGCGGCGGGATCCACGCGACGCGGTCGCTCCCGAGGAGGAAGGAGAGGTCGTCGCGCCACGCCTCGGCCCGGTCGAGGTCGGGCGCCACGATCGCGAGCGGCGCTCCGACACGGTCGGCGAGGATCGCCGCGACGAGCGCTCCGGCGCTCCCGGCCGCGCCGCGGAGGTGGAGCCGCGCGCCCGGCTTGGCCGCGGCCGCGCGATCGGCGAGGCGCCGGACCGCGGGGTGCTCGGCCCCGGCGTCGAGCAGCCGCGCGGCGAGCGGTGCTGTGGCCGTCGTCATCGAGCTACGGCCGGAGGGCGCGGGCGCTGCCGAGCGCGAGCTCGCCCATCAGGAGGAGCGCCCCGACGACGAGGAACGGGAGCCAGAGCTCGCGGCCGCGCCGCGTGTCGCGCAGGTAGCCGGCCAGCGCTCGTGGGTTCGCCAGCACCGTGACGGCGGCGCGTGGGGTTCCGGCGCGCGGGGCGGACGCCCCCGACATCCCGGCGCGCGGGGCGGATGTCGCCGTCGCGCCCGCGGCGATCGAATCGCCCGGGACCGCCGCGAGGTCGCTCTCCACCGGATCGACGTTCACGGCCACGGTCGCGATCGGCCGCGCGCCGGTCTCGAACGTGTAGAAGCCGGGCGCGGGCGCGGGCGCGTCCGCGACGGCGCGGAACGACGTCCCTTCCGCCTCGACGGCGGCGGAGGACGTGTAGCCGCCGGGCCCCCGCACGAGGAGCGCCCCGGACGGCGCGGCGGCGAGACGCGCGACGGGCCGCTCCCCCACGCGCGGCGACGCGATCGTGCTCCCGGTCGCGCGCACGGCGGAGGCGACGAGGCCGCGGACGAGGGGGACGAACGCGCCCGAATACGGGAGATCGCCCCAGTCGTCGGCCAAGGACGAGAGGAAGACGGAGACGCCGGGCGCGGTCACCACGACCGGGAATCCCCCCGTGGTCTGCACCACCACTTCGGCGCGCGGCGAGGTCGGGCGGCCGCGGACGAGCCCGATGAGCCGCGCCTGCGTCAGCGGCGAGCCGACGCCGACCGCGAGACCCTCGAGCACCGGGTGGCCCGGGACGCGCGCGCGGAGCTCGAACGCGGCGCCCTCGGGCGCATGCTCGGGGGGCGAGAGCGCGAGGTCGATCAGGCCCGGGAAGAGGTGGTGCGCGTAGTAGTCGGGATCGGCGTGCGGCCCGAGCGCCACGACGAGGCCGCCGCCGTCCTTCACGAACGCGCGGACGCGCGCCTCGGCGTCGGCCGAGAGCGACGCGACGTCGTCGAGCAGCACGGCGTCGGCCCGCGACGTCGAGAGCGAGGCGAGGAGCGCGGGCGAGCCGGTCTCGACCAGGAAGCCCGTCGAGCCGTCGCCCGACGGATCGAGGGCGAGCGTCGCGAAGCGCGGCGGCGGCGTCCCGCCCCGCGACTCGGCGATCCGGAGGACGCGGATCCGCTTCGGGGCGCCGAGGACCGCATACCACCGGTCGTCGATCGGGAGCGCGTCCTCGTCCGACTCGACGATCACGGACGTGCCACCGCTGTCCGAGAGGGCGCGCTCCTCGAGGGGCATCGGGATCCAGCGCGCGGCGCCGGCCTCGAGCGTCGCGTCGCCGCCGCCGATCAAGGCGTCGCCGCGCCGGACGCGGAGCGCGAGCCGGTCGGCCGGGGCGTCGGCGTGGTTCTCGAGCAACGCGCGCACCTCGAGGCCGCGCCCGTCGGGTCCGGGACGCGCCTCGGGATCGACGGCGGCGAAGCCGTGGTTCGGCGTGCGGCCGCGCGCGACCGGGACGAGGAGGACGCGGATGCCGGCGCGGGCCGCGTCGGCGATCTCGGCGCGGGCCGCCGCGTCGAGGTTCGCGCGCTGGAAATCGCTCACGAGGTAGAGCTCCCGCGCGGGGAGCGGATTCCGCGCGAGCGCGAGGCGGAGCTTCCGGAGCGCCGGCGCGAGCCGCGCCGGGAGCGGCGCCGCCTCGACCGCGTCGACCGCGCGGCGTAGCCGCACGCGATCGCGCGCCCGCTCCGCCTCGGGGTCGTCGGGGCGCGTCGCGAGCGCCAGGTAGAGCTCGTCGCCCGGCCGCCCGGCGTCGGCCACCGTGAGCGCCGCCTCCTTCGCCCGCTCGATCCGCGGGCGCGCGCGCTCGTCGAGCGCTCCCATGCTCTCGGAGTCGTCGAGGAGGACGCCGACGGCCGCGGCCGCGTGCGTCGCGGCGCCCTGCGGCGTCACGGTCGGCCGCGCGAACGCGAGCACGAGGAAGAGGAGCGCGAGCGTGCGGAGGATCAGGAGCAGGATCTCGCGGAGGCGGAGCCGGCGGATCTCGCGCGGCTCGAGCGACCGGAGGAACTGCGTCGTCGGGAACGACACCTCCGGCAGCCTCCGGCGGCTCAGGAGGTGGATCAGCACCGGGATCGACGTGACCGGGAGCGCCCAGAGGAACGACGGGTTGAGGAACGAGAAGACGGGCATCGTCTAGCGGCCGCGCCCCGCGCTCACAGGAGGCGCGAGCGCTTCGAGAGGTACTCGAGGAGCGCCCGGTCGTACGGGAGGTCGGTCGTCAGCGGGACGTAGTCGGCCCGCTTCTCGATGCACGCCTGCCGGAGCCGGTCGCGCCAGTCGCGGACGCGCGCGCGATAGTCGGCGCGCAGCTCCTGCGGCCGCGTGGTCACGCGGTCGCCGCTCTCGAGGTCGACGTAGACGGCCTCGCGCTCGAACTCGAACGAGACCTCCTGCGGGTCGAGCACGTGGAAGACCAGCACTTCGTGCTTCTGGTGGCGGAAGTGGTGGATCGCCTGCGTGATCCGCTCCGGGTCGTCGAGGAGGTCGGAGAGGATCACGATCAGCCCGCGCTGCCCGATCCGCTCCGCCAGCGCGTGGAGCGACGCCGCGAAGTCGGTGCCGCCGGCGGCCTCGAGCCGCTCGAGCAGGAGGAGGAGCGGGCGCATGTGCCCCATCGTCGAGCGCGGCGGGATCCGCTCGCCGCGCCCGGCCGCGAACGCGAACATGCCGACGGCGTCGTTCTGGCTCAGCATCAGGTACGCGAGCGCCGCGGCGAGCTGGCGCGCGTAGTCGAGCTTCGTGATCCCGTGCGAGCCGTAGCCCATGCTCGCGCTCGTGTCGACGAGGATCGACGCGCGGAGGTTCGTCTCCTCCTCGTACTGCTTCAGGTACTTGCGGTCGGACTTCGCGAGCACCTTCCAGTCGAGGTGGCGGAGCGGATCGCCGGGCATGTACTGGCGGTGCTCGGCGAACTCGACGCTGAAGCCGTGGTAGGGACTCCGGTGGAGTCCCGTCAGGAATCCCTCGACGACGAGCCGCGCCTTCAGGTCGAGGCGGGTGAGCTTCGAGACGAAGTGGGGGTCGAGGAGGCGGGGGCGGTCCTGGCTCACGGCGCCTTCCCCCTACGCGCGCTTTCCGTCGGCGCTCGGCGTGGCCTCGAGGAGCTTGGCGATGATGTCGAGGCTCGAGATGCCGTCCGCCTCGGCGTTGAAGTTCGGGATGATCCGGTGGCGGAGCACGGCGGGCGCGACCGCCTTCACGTCGTCGGCGCTCGGCGTCGGCCGGCCCAGGAGCGCCGCGCGCGCCTTGGCGCCGAGCACGAGGTACTGCGCCGCGCGCGGGCCCGCGCCCCACGAGACCCAGTCGCGCACGAACGGGGCCGCCTGGTCGCCCGGCCGGGTCGCGCGCGCGAGGCGCACGGCGTAGCGCACGACGTGCTCCGAGACCGGGATGCGGCGGACCAGTTTCTGCAGCTCGAGGATCTTCGGCGTCGAGAGGACCTGGTTCGGCTCGGCCTCGTACGCGCTCGTCGTGTTGGTGACGATCGTCTCCTCCTCGGCGTCCGACGGGTAGCCGACCGAGATGTGGAACATGAAGCGGTCGAGCTGCGCTTCCGGAAGTGGGTACGTCCCCTCGAACTCGATCGGGTTCTGCGTCGCGAGCACGAAGAACGGGAGCGCGAGCGGGTACGTCACGTTCCCCGCGGTGACGCGGTACTCCTGCATCGCCTGGAGGAGGGCGGCCTGCGTCTTCGGCGGCGTCCGGTTGATCTCGTCGGCCAGGACCATGTTCGCGAAGATCGGGCCGTGGATGAACTTGAAGGTGCGCCGGCCCGTGCTCGCGTCCTCCTCGAGGATCTCCGTGCCGGTGATGTCCGACGGCATGAGGTCGGGCGTGAACTGGATCCGGCTGAACTTGAGGTCGAGGATCGTCGCGATCGTCGAGACGAGGAGGGTCTTCGCGAGGCCGGGAACGCCGACCAACAGGCAGTGCCCGTTCGCGAAGAGGACGGTCAGGAGCTGCTCCACCGCCGTGTCCTGCCCCACGATCACCTTCCGGAGCTCGGTCAGAATCGCGGCTCGCGCCGACTTCAGTTCTTCGAGTAGCTGGACGTCGCCCTGCGTCGCTGTCTGGCTCATGAACGGGTTCCCGGAGTCCTCTCCTGTATCGGCCCTGTTACGAAAAGGCGCGTCGGTATCGTCCGTACGCCCCGATGTGCATAACCGTTGGCTTTCGTATCGGCAGCGCCCCCCTAATTCTTTGGCAAAACGTTCGTTGTCGGGTTGTCCACCGTTCCGGCGGACTTATCCACAGCGATCAACTTCGACTGCCGATTTCGCGCAGCAGGCCGACGAGCCGGTCGAGCTCCTCCTCGCTGTGGTACTCGAGCAGGACGCTCCCCGAGCCTCCCCGGCGCCGCGTGATCCGGACCTTCGAGCCGACGATCCGCATCAGCTCGTCCTCGAGCGCCATCAGCTCCGCCGAGAATGCTCGGCGGGGAGCCCGGCGAGGGCGCGCCACTCGCGGTACCCCGGAGCGTTTGATCCGCTCCTCCAATTCGCGCACCGACCAGCCGTTGCCTGCGGCAGCCGCGGCGAGCTCGGCCTGCTGCTTGGGCCCGGCAAGGGAGAGGAGCGCCCGGGCGTGCCCGGCGCTCAGCTCGTCGCGCTCGAGGAGGCCCTGGACCTCTTCAGGTAAATTATTGAATCTAATGATATTGGAAACAGTCGATCGGTCCTTCCCAACCCGCTGGCCGATCTCCTCATGTTGCAGTCCATATTCCGTAGCCAAGCGGTAATACGCGCGCGCCTCGTCGATCGGGTTGAGGTTCTCCCGCTGGATGTTCTCGATGAGCGCGATGAGCAGCGACTCGCGGTCGGTGAGCGGCCGGACGATCGCGGGGATCGAATGAAATCCCGCCTCGCGCGCCGCGAGGAATCGGCGCTCGCCGGCGACGAGCTGATAGCCGTCGCCGGAGGGACGCACGAGCACCGGCTGGAGGACGCCCCGCTCGCGGATGGACGCCGCCAGTTCCCGAATGGTTGCCGGGTCGAATTGGGTTCTCGGCTGGGCGGGATTGCGGACGATCTTCGCGAGCGGCAGGTGCTGGATGTCGCCCGAGCGTGACTCGGAGAGCCTCGGGTCCGCCGCTCTCGGCTCCGGCGCGATCGGCACCTCGCGCTCCACGTCCACCGGGATCAATGCTTCCAATCCTCTGCCTAGCGCTTTCCTAGCCACGTTCGATCACCTCTCTTGCCAGGTTCGTGTAGCTGGTGGCTCCGGCGCAGTGCGGGTCGTAGACCACCACGGGCTTGCCGAAGCTGGGAGCCTCGCTCAACCGGACGTTGCGCGGGATGACGGTACGGTAGACGCGCTCGGCGAAGAAGCGGCGCGTCTCCTCGAGGACCTGCTGCGACAGATTGAGCCGGTTGTCGTACATGGTGAGCAGCACGCCCTCGATCTGGAGGTTCGGGTTGAGCCCCTGTTGCACCAGGCGGATCGCCCCGAGGAGATGGCTCAGCCCCTCGAGCGCATAGTACTCGCATTGCACCGGCACCAGCACGGAGCGGGCGGCGGTCAGCGCGTTGATGGTGAGGAATCCGAGCGAAGGGGGCGCGTCGATGATGATGAAGTCGTAGTCGTTCTCGACTTCCTGGAGCGCTTCCTTCAATCGGTACTCGCGACGGTCCGCCGCGGCCAGCTCCACCTCGGCGCCGACGAGCCTCTGGCCCGAGGGGACCAGGTGGAGTCCGCCGATCTCGGTCTCGATGAGGACGTCGCGGATCGCCGCTCCCGAGGTCAGCACGTCGTAGATCCCGCGGGCGACCTTGATCCCCGGATGCCCGAGTCCGCTCCCCGCGTTGCCCTGCGGGTCGAGGTCGATGAGGAGCACCCGCTTCTTGGCGAGGGCGAGGGCCGCCGCCAAGTTGACGGCGGTGGTCGTCTTTCCCACCCCGCCTTTTTGATTTGCGATCGCTACCGTCCTGGTCATTTCGAGATCCCCCGGCGAGGCGATTTCGCCTTCGTCCATGTCGGGGAGAGTGGAGTCTACGAGAGCGATTTCGGGAACGCCAACGAATTCCATGTTTCACGTGAAACGTGGCCGTAAACATCTGGAAAAATGTCCGTTATCCCGGAGACGCGAAAACTAACCTCGATGTTTCACGCGAGGCGGCGACATGCGAGACGGCGCGAGCATGTCGGGCATTCGTTTCCAATTCGCATAATTTCATTTAATTGGATGCGTTGCCATGCGCGCCGCTACGTGCCGCCGCCTCGGCACGACCGGCTTCCTGCGGGGAGTCGGTACGGAGGCTTTGCGTCGGGAGAGCGGCGCCCGATCCATCGCGTGGCGGGCGGACGTTGGTAGAGCGCACGCGATGGCGACGGCCGCGCGACGGACATCGAACGGCCAGGAGATCTCGCGCTCGATGCGACCTTGGATCCGTGGCTCGAGGAGCGTGAAACACGAGGTTAGTTTTCGCGTCTCCGGGACAACGCACGCATTCGCAACAGGATATGGCCACGTTTCACGTGAAACATGGATGTGCGGTCCGCGATCGTGGCTGCGCCGGACCCGCGGTCGAGGCCGTGCCGGGCTCCCCGTCCCGGTCGCACGGGACTCGCGATCGTGCGTGCGCTGCACTCGCGATCGTTCCCGCTCGCGATGCCGCGAGGCCCTGGAGCTCCGCGCCCGGGCGCGTCCCCCTACAGGACTCCCGTGAGCAGTCGACCCCCGAAGAGCCCCGCTCGAATCTCCGACGCGAAGCCCTCGGCCGAGAGCGACCCTTGGAGCCCGGCCTCCTCGCCCCCGCGCCCGAGGAAGTAGACCCACCGACACCCGGCGGACGTGGATGGCGCCGTGTAGCGAAGCACCGAGTCGAGCCCCCCTACGGCACGGACGAAGATCGCCTCGAGGGCCTCGATCCGCCACCGCCGGCCGAGATCCTCCAGGCGTTCGCAGACGATCGAGACGTTCGTGAGCGCGAGCTCCCGCGTCGCCCGCTCCACGAAGCCCGCCTTCCGCTCGCGCGATTCGAGCAGCGTGAAGCGGGTCTCCGGCCAAACGATCGCAAGCGGAATCCCCGGGAAACCGGCCCCTGTCCCGACGTCGAGCGCACGCGCCGGCGGTCGCTCGAAGAGCGACAGAGGATTGAGCGAGTCGAGCACGTGGCGCGTGAACAGGTGAGGCCGGTCGCCCTTGGCGACCAGCGCCTGGATTTCCGCCTGGGAATGGACGAGCGAGCCGTACCGGGCGAGTAGATCGAACGCAGGGCCGGCGCGGGTGCCCAGCCGCTGCTCGAGCGTCGGCCGGATCAGGGACTCGAAGCGAAGGAGATCAGGAGCTACGTCGGGGGGTGTCCTCGGAGAGGCCGCGTCGTCGCTCCCGCTCGGCATAGATCACCAGCACGGCCGCGTCGGCCGGAGAGAATCCGGCGATGCGGGCCGCCTGTCCGACCGTGCGCGGCTTGAAGCGTAGAACCTTCTCACGACCCTCCTTGGAGAGCCCGCTCATCGGATGCTCGAAGAGGGAATCGGGGATCTCGAGGCGCTCGTTCCACGAGGCACGCTCCACCGCGCGCCGCTGTCGCTCGATGTAGCCCTCGTACCGAATCTCGATCACGGCGGACTCTATCGCCTCCGATCCGAGGGGCGCAAGCTCGGGCCGCGCGAGCAAGGTATCCGCCGTCTCGCTTCCGTCGCGCACGCCCTGCGCGAAGGCGCGACCACCCCGCAGCTCGCGCAGGATGCGGATCGCCGTCTTTCGACGCCCGGCCCGCTCCTCGAGGAGCTTCGCCTCCTCGCGCGTAAGCGTTCCGAGCGACGCCGCGTGCGCCGCCAGCCGCTCGATCGCGTTATCCTGGCGTAGCAAAAGGCGATGCTCGGCACTAGACGTGAACATGCGGTACGGCTCCTCAGTCCCCTTAATTACTAGATCGTCAATCAAGACACCGATATACGCCTCTTCACGTCCCAGCACGAACGGCGGCCGTCCTTGCAGCGAGAGGGCAGCGTTCAACCCCGCCATCAGCCCCTGCGCCGCCGCCTCCTCGTATCCCGACGTGCCGTTGATCTGCCCGGCGAGGTAGAGGCCGCGCACCGCGCGCGTCTCGAGCGTGTGTCGCAGCTGCGTCGGCGGGACGAAGTCGTACTCGACGGCATAGCCGGGACGAAGGAGCTCGGCCTCCTCGAGGCCGGGGATCGTCGCGAGCATCTCCCGCTGGATCTCCTCGGGGAGGCTGGTCGAGAACCCGTTCACGTAGTACTCGCGCGTCTCCCGTCCCTCCGGCTCGAGGAAGATCTGGTGCGACGGCTTCTCGGCGAACCGGACGACCTTGTCCTCGACCGAGGGGCAGTAGCGCGGACCGATGCCGCGGATCCGGCCGCTATAGAGTGGAGAACGGTGGAGGTTCGCGCGGATCACGGCGTGCGTCGCCTCGGTCGTGGAGGTCAGGTGGCAGAGGACCTGCTCGACGTCGAGCCGCTCGGTGAAATGGGAGAAGGGACGCGGCGGCTCGTCGCCCGGCTGCTCGGCGCAGCGGGAGAAGTCGATCGAGCCGCGGTCGACGCGCGGCGGCGTCCCGGTCTTGAGCCGGACGAGCCGGAAGCCGAGATCGGCGAGGCAGTCGGAGACGCCGCGCGCGGGCCCTTCGCCGACGCGTCCGCCGGGCATCGTCGTCTCGCCGACGTGGAGGAGCCCGTTCAGGAACGTGCCGGGCGTGACGACGACGGCGCCGGCCTCGATCACGCCGCCGTCGGCCGTGCCGACGCCGCGGATCGCGCCGCGGTCGACCAGGAGCGCCGTGACCATCGCCTGGACGAGCGTCACGCCCGGCGTCCGCTCGAGCCGCGCGCGCGCGACGGAGCGGTAGAGCGCCTTGTCCTCCTGCGCGCGCGGCGACCAGACCGCGGGTCCGCGCCCGCGGTTCAGCATCTTGAACTGGATTCCCGCGCGATCGGCCATCCGCCCCATGATCCCGCCGAGCACGTCGATCTCGCGGACGAGGTGTCCCTTCGCGAGCCCGCCGATCGCCGGGTTGCACGCCATGTGCGCCATCGAGTCGAGGCTCATCGTGACGAGCCCGACCTCGACGCCGAGTCGCGCCGCGATCGACGCCGCCTCGCAGCCCGCGTGGCCCGCGCCGATCACCAGGAGCGGGAAGCGACGGTCGCTCACTTGCCGATGCAGAAGCGGGAGAAGACGGCCGCCGCGACGTCGGGCGCGACGCCGCGGCCGACGACTTCGCCGAGCGCGCGTCGCGCGTCGGCGAGATCCACGGCGACGAGATCGTAGGAAGCGTCGTCGCGGAGCCCCTGCGCCGCGCGGCGCAGCGCCTCGAGCGCGTCGGTGAGGAGCGCTTCCTGACGCGCGCTCGTGGTCGGGATCTCCTCGCCGCCGTGGCCGCCGAGCACGCGGGGAAGCGCGTCGCGTAGCGCGGCGAGGAGCGCGTCGGCGCCGCCGGGACGGATCGCGACGGTCTCGATCTCGGCGAGGGGCGGCGGGCCCGCGAGCAGGCTCGCGCGGCCAAGGTGCGGGGAGGTCCCGTGGCGCTCGGCGCTGGGCGCATCGCCCGCCGCGCGTCGCGCCCTGCCCGCACCCGCGGCCGCCGGCGCGAGATCGGCCTTGTTCCAGGCGACGATCGTCGCGCGGTCCCCGCGGGGTCCGAGCGCCCGCGGCCCCGCCTCCGTCTCCGCATCCGGCCCCATCCCCGACTCCAGAGCCTCCGGCCGCGAGCGATCCAGCACGAGCACCACGACGTCGGCGTCGGCGAGCGCGCGCTCGGTCCGCTCCACGCCCAGCCGCTCGACCGGATCGGACGCGCCGCGCCATCCGGCCGTGTCGATCAGCCGGAGCTCGACGCCGTCGAGCCAGATCGAGGCCTCGACCGTGTCGCGCGTCGTTCCCGGCGCCTCGCTCACGATCGCGCGGTCGTAGCCGACGAGGGCGTTCAGGAGGCTCGACTTCCCGACGTTCGGCGCGCCGACCAGCGCGACGCGCACGCCCTCGTCGCGGCGTCGCGCGCTCGGGATCGCGGCGGTCCACGCGGCGATCCGCTCGCCGACGGCCGCGCATCGCGCCGCGAGGGCGGCTCCGTCGATCGCCTCGCCGACGTCGATCGGGAAGTCGATCCGCGCCTCCACCTCGGCCGAGAGGGCGATCAGCTCGCCGTCCAGAGCGTCGACGCGCCGGCCGAGCGCGCCGCCGAGCGCCGCCTCCGCCGCGCGGGCCGCCCGCTCGGAGCGGGCGCGCACGAGGGCGGCGACCGCCTCCGCCTGCGAGAGGTCGATCTTGCCGTTCCGGAACGCGCGCTCGGTGAACTCGCCGGGGCGCGCGGGGCGGGCGCCCGACCGGACGAGCGCCTCGACGATGGCGCGCGGCACGGCGGCGCCCCCGTGGGAGGAGATCTCGACGACGTCCTCGCCCGTGTAGGAGCGGGGCGCGCGGAAGACGGAGAGGAGGACGGAGTCGAGCGCCGCGCCGTCGTCGTCGACGAAGCGGCCGAGGAGGATGCGGTGGCCGGGGACGGTCTCGGGGGAGCGCTTACCGCGGAAGCGAAGCGCCGCGATCGCGAGTGCGGCGGGGCCGCTCAGCCGGACGACCGCGACGGCCGACTCGCCGGGCGCGGTCGCGAGCGCGACGATCGTGTCGTTTGCCATCGTCCGCGGCGCTCCACACGGCGGCGGACCTCAGCGTTCCTTCGGGGCGGCGTCGCCGGCGGCCCGTCGGATCACGACGCGCTTGTAGAAGCCGTCGCCGACCGTGACGGTCTCCATCCCCGGGACCTCGGCGACCTCGAGGTGCACGATCCGCCGCTCGCTCGCGGGGAGCGGCTCGGTGGTGACCTCGTCGCCGGAGGCGCGCGCTTCCTCCATCAGCTCGCGCGCCATCTCGCGGAGCCGCTCGATCTGCCGGTCGCGGAACCCCGCGACGTCCACTTCGAGCCGCGGCGGCGCCTCGTCCGGCGCGCGCGCACGGAGGATCCGGCCGAGGAGGTGCTGGAGCGCCGAGAGGGTCTCGCCGTCGGGACCGATCAGGTACTGGTCGTTCTCGCCGGCGTCGATCGCGACGCGGATGCCGTGCTTCGTCTTCTCGGCGACGACGGTCGCGGGGAACTCCATGTGCCCCACGATGCCCTCGGCGATCCCGCGGACGTCGGCGACCAGCTCCGGCGTGATCTTCTCGGGGTCCATCGGGGGCGGGGGCGGCCCGTACGAGACCGGCGCGCGGCGCTCGCGACGCCCGCCGCGGTCTCCGCGGTCTCCGCGATCGTGTCGGTCACGCCCGGGCGCGGGGCCGCGCCGGCCGCCGCCGTTCCGGCGGAGCCCGTCGGCGCTCACGTCCTGCTCGCGGCGCCAGGCGCGGATCTTCACCGGACGGAATCCGGTGCTCGAATCGGGGGAGGCGCCGGGGTCGAGGACCTCGAGGCCCAGCTCGGTCGGCTTGACCCCGAGCTGCACGGAAGCGTTCAGCACCGCTTCATCGAACGTTTCACCATCGACCAGGATTCCGGGCTTGTCGTTCATGCGATCGTGTGTGGGTTCGGGGTGGTGGAGCGTCGCGGCGGGCTCAGGCTCCGGCCGCCACCCTCCGGTCTTCGGCCACGTTCACCAGATACTGCTGGAGGGCCGACACGAGGTTGTTCACGGTCCAGTACAGGATCACGCCCGAGGGCAGATTATACAAGATGAAGAGCATGAAGAGCGGCATCACGTACATCATGAACTTCTGCCGCGGATCGACCGGCGTCTGGGACTGGAGCACGAACGTGCTGACGGTCATGAGGATCGGCAGGAGCCGCACCGGCACCGGGCCGACCTGCGCCAGGAGGTCGGGCGCCGAGAGGTCCTGGATGTAGCTGACGAAGCCGGCCGCGCGGAGCTCGATCGCGTGGAGCAGCACCTGGTAGAGCGCGAGGAAGACCGGGAGCTGGAGGAGCATCGGCAGGCACCCACCCATCGGGTTGACCTTGTGCTCCTTGTAGAGGTTCATCATCGCCGTGTTCATCTTGGACGGATCTTCGGAGTACTTCTCGCGGATCGCGTTCACCTGCGGCTGGAGGCGGTGCATCACCTTCATGGTCCGGAGGCTCGACTGCGTCAGCGGGTAGAAGATCAGCTTCGTCAGGAGCGAGACGATGATGATCGCGATCCCGTAGTTCGGGAGCCACCCGTGGATCAGCACGAGCGCCTTGAGGAGGAGCGCGCTCACCGGCACGATCCACTTCCAGCCGAGGTTCGCGACCTCCTGGAGGTCGGCGCCGATCGCGACCAGCGCGTCGTAGTGGATCGGCCCCGCGTAGAGGCGCGCGTGCCGGACGACCTCGGTGCCCGGCGGGGCCGCACCCGCGAGCCAGACCGTCGGCATCTTGTCGGGCCCCGGGAGGAAGACGACCTCGGAGACCGTGGCGGAATCGGGGATCAGCGCGGCGAGGAAGTACTTGCTCCGCTCGCCCGCCCACCGCACGTTCCCCTCGACCTCCTTCGAGCCCTCCTTCGCCATGTGCCCCGGGTCCATCGTCTCGAGCTTCGCGCCGAGGTACGCGACCGCGGTCTGCTCGACCGGCTTCGCGTTCACCTCGGTGAGCGGCAGCGGATTGACCCAGCCCATGCGGTAGCGGAGCGGGCCCAGCTCGGGCGGGGCGGAGACGCGGATCTCGACGTTCAGGATCTGGGGATCGGCGGCGCGGCGGTACGTCTTCGTGACCCGGATGCCGAGGACCGAATCCTGCGCCACGTACGACACCCACCCCTCGGCTTCGCTCTCCCCGAGGACCGCGTACGTCGCGTTCGTGAAGTCGTAGACGCCGCCGGTCAGCCCGACCACCACGTGCATCGCGCTCCGTCCGGGCGGCACGAGGTCCACCGGCTCCTTCCGTAGCGGATCGCGATAGTGCCCGAGCACCCAGGACGTGATCGCGCCGCCGTCGCTCGAGAACCTGGCGTCGAACCGGTCGGTGGAGAGCGCGAACGTCTCGCGCGGGGCCGGACGCACGCGGGCCTGGTAGACCTGCTCGCCCGGGAGGCCGGGCGTGCTGCTCGGCGGCGCGATCGAGCCGATCGCGGGGATCGCCGGCGTGCCCGCCGCGCCCGCGCCCGCGCCGGTCGCGCCGGCGGAGGGCGCGCCCGTGGCCGTGCCGGCCGCGCCCGGCGCTCCGGCGCCGAGGCTCCCGGCGGGGGCGCCGCCGGTGGTCGCGGTGATGGAGTCGGCCGGAGCGGGCGGCTGCTTCTTCTTCGTCCAGCGCGACCAGAGCACCTGGTCGGCCAGCAGCACGGCCATGATCAGGAGGATGGCGAAGAGGGTCTTGCGTTCCATGTCGGATCGGCCCGCCTACGGGACGGGGTCGTAGCCTCCGGGGTGGAAGGGGTGACACCGCCCGACGCGACGGACGATCAGCCAGAGCGCGCGGAGGAGGCCGTGACGGCGGAGCGCCTCCTCCGCGTACTCCGAGCAGGACGGATGGAAGCGGCAGGTCTTCGGAAGGACGGGCGAGATCGTCGCACGATAGAGCCGGATCAGGAGGAGCGCGATCGAGCGGAGCCCGAAGCCCGAACGGACGACGCGTCCTGCGATCGTGCCTGCGGTCATCGTCCTTCCTGTCCGATGAGGCGGTTCATCTCCGCGGAGACCTCGCTCAGGGTGGACCGGGCGCACGACGCGCGCGCGATCCAGACACGCCAGCGCGCCGCGTCCCGCCGCTCGGCGGGAAGGAGGCGGAACGACTCGCGGAGGAGTCGCTTCGCCCGATTCCTCCGGACCGCCGACCCGACCTTGCGGCTCGCCACGAAGGCGACGCGGCCGTGCTCCTCCGGCTTGCCCAGGCTGACCAGGGTCATGAGGAAGCCGTGGAAGGATTTGCCCGTCTTGTAGACTTCGCGGAATTGCCACCCCGCGCGGAGGCGGCGATCGCGAGGCTGAGCCCCGCCGGCCTTGGCCACGACGCCGGGAGCGGTCGTGCTAGACCGTGAGACGTTTGCGGCCCCGGTCACGCCGACGCTTGAGGACCGCGCGGCCTCCCCGGGTGCTCATCCGCTCCCGAAATCCGTGGACCTTCTTCCGGCGGCGGTTGTGCGGCTGAAAAGTGCGCTTCACGTTCGAACGACCTCGTGTGATGTGACTTGGATTGGTTTCGACGCGAGTTACGGAGTCTACCCGGAGCGCTCCGCGGGGTCAAGCGAATGCGGCGCGCGGGCGCCGTCCGCCGGCGCTTCCTCCGGTCGTCGCTATCGTCAATCCACGCAACCGGATGCCTTGACGGAAAGCTCGCCCGAGGCGATCCTCGTGTCGTGCGTCGCATTCGGTCGACCGGCGGTCCCCGCGAGGCGGGGCTCCCTTGAGCTTCCTAGGGTCCGTCTCCCGCGCGCTCCCGAGCCCGATCCGGGAGCGTCTGCGCGCGCTGGTCGTCGCGCGCCGCGACGAGCGGGACTGGCGAGCGTACCGCGCGGCGCCGACCGTGCCGCCGCCCCACGTCGTGAAGGTGCGCACCGTTCTCGACCATGCGCGTCGCTTCGGGATCGACACGCTCGTCGAGACCGGGACGTTCGAGGGAGAAATGGCGAGGAAATGCGCCGCCTCGTTCCGCCGCGTCGAGACGATCGAGCTCGACCCCGGGCTCGCCGCGGCCGCGGCCCGGAAGCTCGCGCGGCTCCCGAACGTCCGCGTGATCCGGGGGGACAGCGCGGCGGCGCTCGCGGCGGTCGTCGCCTCGCTCGAGGCGCCCGCGGTCTTCTGGCTCGACGCCCACTACTCCGGGGAGGGCACCGCGAAGGGCGACACCGAGACGCCGCTCCTCCGCGAGATCGCGGCGATCGCGACGGGCCGGGCGCGCGGCCACGTCGTGCTCGTCGACGACGCCCGTCTCCTCGGGACCGGCGACTACCCGACGGCGGACGCGCTCCGGGATGCCCTCGCGCGCCTCGATCCGGGCGGCGGGTTCGAGATCCGCGACGACATCGCGCGGTTCACCCCGCCGGAACGCGCGCGCGGCGCGCGCTGAGGCCCGCGCGGCCCGCTACCGGACGGGCAGCGGACCAGTTCGCGAGCGCGACGCGCGGTGTCGCGGAATTTTGCGTTGCACGACCGTCATGCCGGACGTAGAGTGCGCACCCTTGGCAGACAAAAGCCGCGGAGGTCCCTCGCCGCGTCTCCTGCCTGCCGCTCGGCCCCCAGCGCGCTTGGCGCGCCCTTCACCCGAGACGACGACATGAAGTCAGGCGAGAGCCTAACCCGACATGATGCCTTCGGGGCGCAACGGATTTACACGCTGTCCGTTGCGCCCCTCTTCTTTTGTGGATAAGTTCGTGGATAATGCGTGGAACGGATGTGTGTTCATGGGGACGGGACGACGATGATCGAGACATTCGCGGCTAGCGACCTGTGGGAGCGCGCCCTCGGGCGCATCCGGACGAATCTGCCGGCGCAGACGTACGAGACCTGGTTTCGCTCCATCGCGGCGCTCGAAGCGGAGGGCGGGAACCTCGTGCTCGAGGTGCCGAGCCAGTTCTACGTCGACTGGATCGACCAGCACTACCGAGCGCTGATCGAATCCTCGCTCGCCTCGGCCGCGGGCCAGGCGGTCGGGATCACGTTCCACGTTCGGAGCGGCCCGGAAGCGGAGCCGATGGGCCGGCCGACGGTGCCCGCGCCCTCGCGCGACGCGAGCGCGCTCGTGCCGCAGAACACGTTCGAGACGTTCATCGTCGGCAGCGGGAATCAGTTCGCGCACGCGGTCTGCCAGGCGGTGGCGCAGAGCCCGGGGCAGCGCTACAACCCGCTCTTCCTCTACGGAGGCGTCGGGCTCGGGAAGACGCATCTCATGCACGCGATCGGCCACCACGTGCGCGCGGAGCGCCCCGGCGCGCGGATCTTCTTCGTCTCGGCCGAGAAGTTCATGAACGAGATGATCTACTCGATCCAGCACGCGACCACGCTCGAGTTCAAGGCGCGGTACCGCTCCGCCGATCTCCTCCTCATCGACGACATCCAGTTCCTCGCGGGGAAGGAGTCCACGCAGGAGGAGTTCTTCCACACGTTCAACGCGCTCCACGACGCCCACAGGCAGATCGTGCTGACGAGCGACGGACCGCCGAACGCCATGACTGCGCTCGAGGAGCGGCTCGTCTCGCGCTTCACGTGGGGCGTCGTGGCCGATCTCTCGCCCCCCGACCTCGAGACGCGCGTCGCGATCGTGAAGAAGAAGGCGGAGCTCCAGGGGCGGAACATCCCGAACGAGATCGCGCTCCTCCTCGCGAGCAACATCAAGACGAACATCCGCGACCTCGAGGGCTCGCTCTCCCGCCTCCTCGCGTTCGCCGAGCTGACGAACTCGCCGCTGACGGTCGAGTTCGCGCAGGACGTGCTCCGCGATCAGATCAAGCCCGACCTGGCGCGGATCGACGTCCACGACATCCAGCGGCTCGTGGCGCGGCACTTCAACGTCAGCGACGAGTCGCTCCGGGGCAAGCGCCGCACCGACACGATCGCGTTCCCGCGGCAGATCGGCATGTACATCGCGCGCGCCATGACCGACCTCTCGCTCGCCGAGATCGGCGCCAAGTTCGGCGGCCGCGACCACACGACCGTGCTCCACGCCTGCCAGAAGATCGAAGGGCTGATGGGGACCGACCGCGAGATCCGCGCGACGGTCGAGGAGCTGATGGGGAAGCTGAACGGCTAGCGCGCCCCGGGCGGGCGCGGGCTCACGCGGCGGCGGCCGGCACGACCCGGCCGTCGCCGTTTCGTTTCAATGCCGCTTCGCGAATTCCTCGGTCCAGTGCTGGACCACGAGGATCCCGTTCATCGGGTCGTCGGGCACGCGACGGACCATGAGGAACCGGCCGTCCGCGGTCGCCGCGCAGGCGGGCGGCCGGAACTCCATCTGCAGCTCGACGCCGGCGTCGGCCGCCCGGAAGAGGGCGCGTGGCGCGCCGAATCCCGACGCCCCGCCGGGACCGACCGGCACCTCCATCAACGTCCCCTTCTCCCAGTAGTAGAGCGAGCCGCCACCCGGCTTCCAGAACGGCCAGGCCCCTCCGTGGAGGGAGATCTGCCGCTTCTCGGTTCCGTCGGGGAAGCGGCGCACGTAGATCTCGTTCTCTCCCGGTTCGTCGGACGCATACGCGATCCAGCGTCCGTCGGGGGAGATGGCGGCGCCACCCTCCTGGGCCAGGGCGTTCGGAGTGAGCCGGACCGGAGACCCGCCGCTCGCGAGATCGAGCACGAAGAGCGCAGAGCCGAGGGGCGGCACCGTGCGCTGGAAGACGAGGTACCGGTCGTCGGGCGACATCGCCGGCTCGAAACCCTGCGCGAGGAGCGCCGGGGTCCCGCGGCCGTCCGCCGAGACCGACATGATGTCGGGCAGGTACGCGCTCGACCACCGGAGGTAGAGGATCCGATCGCCGCGGGGAGACCAGACCGGGGTCTGCTCCGGCACGGGAGTCGATACGAGGCGGCTCCGCGCGCCTCGCGCCGGATCGAGCAGCCAGATGTCCTGCCCCCCGGACTCCGACGACGTGACGGCGACGCGCCGTCCGTCGGGGGAGAGGGCCGGCCCGTCGAGGCCTAGCTGCGCGGGACCCGGCACCCGCTCCGTCCGTCCCTGGCGATCCACCCAGACCAGCTCGCGCGGCGCGCGGCCGGGTCCCAAGCAGTAGACGAGCGTGCCGTCGGCGCCGATCGTCGGATAGAGCCCTCCCGCGAGGGCGAGGAACGGTTTCCCGGTGATGGCGACCTTCGACGCCGAGAACGGCACGGCGCGCACCTCTTCCTGGTCGTCGAGCGTCAGGAGGAGATGCCCGGTCGGCGAATAGCGGGCGGTGATCACGCCGTCGAACGACCCGAGGTCCTTCCGCTTCCCGTCCGGGTAGGAGACGGCCACGACGATCGCCGCGCCCTGCTTCTGGTGCGCGACGGCGACGAGGTGCCGCCCATCGGGGAGGAACTGGGGGTGATGGAAATCCACCTCCGTGGACTCGGGCGCGACGAGGAGCTTCGGTTCGCCCCCCGTGGCCGGGACGACGTAGAGCCCGCCCATGTATTGCGCGTAGACGATGTTCCCGTCGCGGCCCCAATCGGCGTTGTTCATGTCGAGCCCCGAGGGAAGGCCGCAGACGGGGGAGACCTGCGAGCCGGCGAGGTCGGAGGCCCAGATCTTCCCGTCCTTGTAGTAGCCGATGTGCCGGCTGTCGCAGGACCAGAAGGGGCCCCAGGCGCCGTCGGTGCCGTTCACGACGCTCGGCGTGAAGCTCTCGAGATCTCGCACCATCAGCTTCCCGGCGGACGTGTAGAGGAGATACCGGCCGTCGGGGGAGATCCGCGGCGGATAGTTGAATTGGGCCGAGAGCTGCGGCACCGGGATCGCGAATCGCCGGACCGGCTCGGACGCGCCGTGGCCCGCGAAGAGGCGGAGCGCCGCCAGGACGAGGCCCGCGCCGACGAAGAGCGCGAGCGCCGGCCACGCGATCGTCGCGAAGCGGCTGCCGGGCCGGGCCGGGCGGGCGGCCGCCGCGGGCGCGCCGGCCAGCCCGCCAGCCACCTCGCCGCGTCCCGCCTCGATCTCCGTCAGCTCCACCCGCGCGTCGCCGATGTCGCGGAGCCGCTCCCGCGCGTCCTTCCGGAGACAGCGCTCCATCAGGGCGCGGAGCCGCGGCGGCGTGGCGGCGGGCAGCGCGCTCCAATCCGGCTCCCGCTCCAGGATCCGCGCGATCAGGTCGGAGACGGTCTCCCCGGTGAACGGCGCCTTCCCGGTCAGGCACTCGTAGAGGATGCAGCCGAACGCCCAGATGTCGGTGCGGCGATCGACCGGCTTCCCGCGCGCCTGCTCCGGCGAGAGATACGCGGCGGTGCCGAGGATCACGCCGGGGATCGTGGTCGGCGAGTGCGTGAGCGTCGGCGAGTTCACGAGATTCCCGCTGGCCGTGCGGCCGTCCGCGACCGGCGCCTTCGCGAGGCCGAAGTCGAGGATCTTCACGCGGTCGTCGGGCGTGATCATCACGTTGCCAGGCTTGAGATCGCGGTGGACGATCCCCGCCTCGTGCGCGGCCTCCATCCCGGTCGCGATCTGGAGCGCGATCGGGATCAGATCGGCCGGCGGGATCGGTCCGCGCGCGAGCCGGTCGGCGAGCGTTTCCCCCTCGATGAACTCGAGCGCGATGTACCGGGCCCCGCCTGATTCCTCGACGCCGTAGATCGTGGCGATGTTCGGATGGCTGAGCGAGGCGAGCGTCTTCGCCTCACGCTCGAAGCGCGCCAGGCCGTCCGGGTCGGACGCGACGCCCTCGGGCAGCGCCTTCAAGGCGACGGCCCGGTCGAGGCGCGTGTCGCGGGACAGGAAGACGACCCCCATTCCGCCGCGGCCGAGCTCCCGCTCGACGCGATAGGGACCGATGTTGTCGCCGGAGCGGGGCATGGCCAGGCAGGATACCACGCTCGCCGCGGATGCCCGTCGCGCCGGGGGGACCGCGGGTGCCGGCCGCGGGCAGCCGGCCACGCCGCCGGCCTCCAGAGACCGTCGCGGACTGTGGAACGGATGTGGACAATCCCGGCGAACCGGGCCGCCTCGGCCCGAACCTGGAGGCCGGTGGAAAGGCGCCCCCCTCTTCCCCACACGATCCCCGGGCGACGGCGCCAAGAGTTATCCACACAAGATGTTGCGGCGCTTAAAAATACAAGCTCACACCCCAACGTCGTCCCCAGCATCCACCGGCCCTACAACCACTGCTTCTATTTTGGGTACTCATGTTTTCTATAGGGCCCCCGAACTCCGTGGAGAACGAACCCCCTTATCGGGGGGTTTCCTGTTGTCCGAAACGCCTCCGAAACCTATAATTCCAGTGGATTCCAGAGCCACCCCGACGCGACCGCAACCCCTTTACACCAAAAGGACTTACGGAAATGACGATTGCCCAGGACGTGGCCATGAAATTCTCCGTCGCGCAGACCGAGTTGCAGCAGGCGTTGAGCCTCATTTCGAGCGCGGTGCCGAGCCGCACGACGCTTCCCGTCCTCTCGAACATCCTGGTCGAAGCGACGTCGGAAGGACTTCAGATGACCGCGACCGATCTCGACCTCTCGATCACGACGCGCGCGACCGCGGACGTGAAGTCGGAGGCGGCGCTCACGGTTCCGGCGAAGCGGCTGCTCGAGCTCGTGCGGAAGCTCCCGAAGGAGGAGCTGAAGCTCGAAGCGAAGGACGTGACGCTCAACGTCGTGAGCAAGACCGGACGCTTCAAGTTCCTGTGCATCCGTCCCGAGGAGTTCCCGGCGCGCGTCACCGTCACGCCCGACACCACGCTCACGATCGACGCGAAGCAGTTCGAGCGCATGATCCGGCGCACGATCTACTCCGTCTCGACCGACGAGACGCGCCCCGCGCTGAACGGCGCGCTGCTCCAGATCGCCGAAGGAGAGATCCGGCTCGTCGCGACCGACGGCCACCGGCTCGCGCGCGCCACGCTCAAGCATCCCGGCGCGGTGAAGGGATCGCTGAAGGGCGATCTCATCATCCCGCTCAAGGCGCTGAACCAGCTCCTCCGCCTCCTCGGCGAGAGCCAGGACGCCGTGCACGTGGAGCTGTCGCGCAACCACGCGCGCTTCACGCTCGGCCAGACGTCGCTCGTCACGAAGCTGATCGAGGGGCCGTTCCCGAACTACGAGCAGGTGCTCCCGAAGAACAACACGAAGCACCTCCACGTGAACCGGGAGAACCTCGCGTCCGCGCTCGACCGCGTCTCGGTCTTCTCGGACAGCCTCACGCGCCAGGTGAAGTTCTCGCTGAGCGCGAACAAGCTGCGCCTCATCGTGCAGACGCCGGACCAGGGCGAGGCGACCGAGGACCTGGAGGTCCGCTACGACGCCGACGATCTCGACATCGGGTACAACGCCGGCTATCTCCTCGACATCCTCCGCACGATGGACGCGGAGGAGGTGACCGTCCAGCTCAACACGCCGGTCACGGCGGGGCTCCTGGTTCCCGGGACGCCCGCCGACGCGAAGGCGACGCCGGCGCTCGAGGGACTCCTCTGCCTGGTCATGCCGCTCCGTCTCGCGGGCTGATCGCGGCCCGGTGAAGCTCCTCTCGCTCGAGCTGAAGAACTTCCGGAACCACCGGGACGCGAAGGCGGAGCTCGGAGGCGCGAGCACGCTCCTCCTCGGCGAGAACGGCTCGGGCAAGACGAATTGGGTCGAGGCGGCCGTCCTCCTCTCGCTCGGGCGCTCCTTCCGGGGCGCGCGCGACCGGGAGCTGATCGCGGCGAACGCCGACGCGTTCGAGGTGCGGGGGGTCGTCGCCGGGCGCGGCGGCGTGACCCGCGAGATCCTGGCGCGGGGATCGCGCGAGGGGGCGCGGGAGGTCCGGGTGGACGGCGAGCCGCTCGCGCGGCTGACCGACCTCCTGGGCCGCTTCCCGACCGTCCACTTCTCGGTCGAGGACGTGTCGGTGTTCGGGGGCGGCGCCGCGGCACGGCGTCGGTTCCTCGACATCGCGCTCTGCCAGCTCGAGTCGGCGTACGTCGGCGCGCTCCGCGACTACATGGCGGCGCTCAAACAGCGGAACCGGCTCCTCCAGGAGTCGGGACGCGGGCCGGTGGACGAGGACGAGCTCGGCGTCTGGGAGACGATCCTGGCGCGCTCGGGGCTCGAGCTCGACCGCCGGCGCGAGGCGCTGACGGCGGAGCTCCACCGGAGGATGCGGGAGCTGGCGGGCCTCGTCGATCCGGGGCTCGTGCCGACGCTCGAGTACGTCGCCCCCGGCGAGGAGACGGCGGAAGCGCGCGGGTCGCGCCTCGCGGCCATGCGGTCGCGCGACCGGCGTCTCGGCTGGACGGCCGACGGTCCGCACCGGGCGAGGCTCGCCTGCCGGATCGCGGGCCGCGAGCTGGGGGAGGGGGCCTCGCGCGGGTATTCGCGGCTCTACTCGATCCTCCTCCGCCTCGCGGTGGCGCGCGTGCTCGCGGAGCGGCTCGACGAGGCGCCGGTCGTGCTGCTCGACGATCCCGAGTCGGAGCTCGACGCGCGGTGGATCGGCCCGATCCTCGGACTCATCCCCGAGTCGAGCCAGACGGTGGTGACGGCCTGCCGGACGCTCACGGCGCATCCGGCGCGGTTCACGGAGGTGGCGATGGAATCGATCGCGGTGGCGCGGAGCGCGGCATGACGCTCGGACCGCTGGGCCCGGACGGGCCGAAGCGCCCGGGGCCGAAGTCCCGCCGCGGCGCGTTCCGCGAGATCGGCTCGGTGCTCGACGACGTGCTCGCGGGGCTCAAGCTCGAGACGCGGTTCCAGGCGGCGCAGGCCACGGAGGAGTGGAACGCGGTCGTGGGGCCGGAGGTGGCGCGCCGGACGCGCCCCGTCGGCGTGCGCGGCGGCGAATTGCTCGTGGAGGTCCAGGGGGCGGTGTGGATGGGGCACCTCGCGGTGCTCCGCCAGGGAATTCTGGACGACCTGAACGGACGGCTGCCGGCCGAAGCGCGGCTCACGTCCATCCGGCTCGTCCCGATGAGGTGCAAGGAGGAACGCGTTGAACCAGAACGGTGAGGATGCGGCCACGATGACGCCGGCGACGCCGAAGGACGGGCGCGGGTACGACGCGCGGAACATCCAGGTCCTGAAGGGCCTCGAGGGCGTGCGCAAGCGCCCGGCCATGTACATCGGCTCGACCGGGCAGAGCGGGCTCCACCACCTGGTCTACGAGGTCGTGGACAACTCGGTGGACGAGGCGCTGGCCGGCTTCTGCGACGAAGTGCGCGTCACGATCCATCCCGACGCGTCGGTCACGGTCTGGGACAACGGCCGCGGGATCCCCGTCGACATGCACCCGGGGCAGAACCGCCCCGCCGTCGAGGTCGTGATGACGACGCTCCACGCCGGCGGCAAGTTCGACGAGAACTCCTACAAGGTGTCGGGCGGGCTCCACGGCGTCGGCGTCTCGGTCGTGAACGCGCTCTCCGAGTGGCTCGAGGTCGAGGTGCGCCGCTCCGGCAAGCGCTACCACCAGCGCTACGAGCGCGGGATCGTGAAGTCGGAGCTGGCCGAGCGGGGCGAGACCGAGGAGCAGGGGACCACGGTCCGCTGGATGCCCGACACGCAGATCTTCGAGACGGTCGAGTACAACTTCGACACCCTGAGCCAGCGGCTCCGCGAGCTGGCGTTCCTGAACAAGGGGATCCGGATCCAGTTCGCGGACGAGCGGACCGGGAAGAAGCACGACTTCCAGTACGAGGGCGGGATCGTCTCGTTCGTGAAGTACCTGAACGAGAACAAGACGTGCCTCCATCCCGAGCCGATCTACTACGCGAAGGACAAGGACAAGATCGCGGTCGAGATCGCGGTCCAGTACAACGACGGCTACGTCGAGAACGTCTTCTCGTTCGTGAACAACATCAACACGATCGAGGGCGGCACGCACCTGATCGGCTTCCGCTCCGCCCTGACGCGCACGATCAACAACTACGCCGAGCGCGAGGGGCTCCTGAAGGCGCTCAAGGACGTGAACCTGGGCGGCGACGACGTGCGCGAGGGGCTGACCGCCGTCGTGAGCGTGAAGCTCCACGACCCGCAGTTCGAGGGGCAGACGAAGGCGAAGCTCGGCACGACCGAGGCGAAGGGCGCGGTCGAGTCGGTGGTCGGCGAGGGGCTCCGCACGTTCTTCGAGGAGCACCCGGCGGTCGCGAAGAAGATCGTCGACAAGTGCGTCCAGACGGCCCGCGCGCGCGAGGCGGCGCGGAAGGCGCGCGACCTGGCGCGGCGGAAGAGCATCCTCGACGGCGGCTCCCTCCCCGGGAAGCTGGCCGACTGCCAGTCGACGAACCCGGCCGAGTGCGAGATCTACCTGGTCGAGGGCGACTCGGCCGGCGGCTCGGCGAAGATGGGCCGCGACCGGAAGTTCCAGGCGATCCTCCCCCTGAAGGGGAAGATCCTGAACGTCGAGAAAGCCTCGCTCGACAAGATGCTCTCGAACGAGGAGATCCGCACCATCATCACCGCGCTCGGCACCGGGATCGACGACGACTTCGACGCCGACAAGGCGCGGTACCACCGCATCATCGTCATGACCGACGCCGACGTGGACGGCGCGCACATCCGCACGCTCCTCCTCACGTTCTTCTTCCGCCACATGCGCCCGCTGATCGAGCGCG
>JBLMXB010000011.1:0-16457 GCA_050257555.1 Hyphomicrobiales bacterium
CCGTACGCCGCGTCGCTCGCGACGACGAGACCGCGCCGGGCCGCCCAGGCGACGATCGCCTCGTAGCGGTCGAGCGGCGCCGTGGCGCCGGTCGGATTGTTCGGATAGTTGATCCAGACGACCCGCGAGCGCGGCGTGATCAGGCGGTCGAGCGCGGCCGGATCGGGCAGGAACCCGTTCTCCTCGCGGAGCGCGTAGCGGACCGGCGTCGCGCCGGCGAAGACGGTGCCCGCGGCGTAGACGGGGTAACCCGGATCGGGGACGACGGCCTCGTCGCCCGGATTCAGGAACGCGAGCGGCAGATGCCCGATCCCCTCCTTCGAGCCGATGAGGATCGCGATCTCGCGCTTCGGATCGAGCGTGACGCCGTACCGCGCGGCGAACCAGCCGGCGATCTCGGCGCGCGCGGCGACCATGCCGGCGCTGGTCGGATAGCGATGGTTCGCGGGGTCGCGCCCCGCCTCCGCGATCCGCTCGAGGATCGGATCGGGCGTCGGGAGGTCGGGATCGCCGATCGAGAGGTCGATCACCTCCCGCCCGGCGGCCTCCGCTTCGGCGCGCTTACGCTCCAGCTCCGCAAAGAGATAGCGCGGCAGCGCGGTGAGCCGCTCGCTGGGTTCGATGGATGCCATGGGGATCGACGGTATCGGGGTTTGCCCCGGGGGTCAAGGGCCAGGGGGTGCGGCTCAGGCGTGACGCGCGCGCCGCGCGGATTCGGCGGGCGCTAGACCGAGTCGGACGCCGGAGGATCGCTGACGACCATCACCTCTTCCTCGAGCGTGATGCCGTTCGCCTTCTCCACGCGCCGCTTCATCTCCTGCGCCACCCGGAGCACGTCGGCCGCGGTGGCGCCGCCCCGGTTCACGATGTAGTTCGCGTGGAACGCGTGGACGCCCGCGCCACCCTCGCGAATCTCCTTCGCGCCGGCCGCCTCGAGCAGCTGCCCCGCCGCGATCTTCGTGCCGTCGGGCAGGATCGGATTCTTGAAGAAGCAGCCCGCGGTGTGGAGCCCCTTCTCCTTCCGGCGCGCGCGCTGCGCGGCGTGCTGCCCCATGATCCGCTCCATCTCGGCGCGGTCGCCGGGGGCGAGCTGGAACTCGGCTTCGACGACGATGTGCGTGTTCTGCTTGAGGCGGCTGTGGCGGTACGCGAATCCGAGATCCTCGGGGCCGCGATCCAGCAGCCGGTCCCCCTCGAGGAGCCGGATCCTCGTGAGCACGTCCCCCACCGAGCGGCCGAACGCGCCGGCGTTCCCGCGCACGGCGCCGCCCACGGTGCCGGGGATGTCGATCGCGAACTCGAGCCCCGCGAGCGCATGGGTGCGCGCCGCTTCGACCACCTCGCCGAGGTCCGCGCCGGCGCCGGCGACGATGCGGTTCCCGCTCACGACCACGTGCTCGATCCGGTTCACGATCACGAGGCCGCGGAACCCGGTGTCGCCCACGAGGAGGTTCGAGCCGCCGCCGATCAGGAGCCAGCGGATCTTCGAGCGGATCGCCTCCGACACGACCGACTGGAGCGCGCGCTCGTCGTAGACCTCGGCCAGGACGTCCGCCGGGCCGCCGATCCCGAACGTCGTGTAGGGCGCGATCGGCTCGTGGTGCTTGAGGACGAGCGATTCGTTCGGCGGGGTCGCGAGGTCGAAGGTCACGGGAATCGGGCTCCGGGCTCGGCTCGGGTCTGGGTTCGGTTCGGGTATTCGGTTCGGGTCGAAACGGCGGCCGTGCCGCCACTTGCGCAATCATAGAGGGGTCGTCGGACGGGCGCCACGGAAAGGTGGCGGCCGCGCGCCCCGGCCTCGGACCTATCGGCCGGCAGGGCCGGTTCCTGAAGCGCGATTCCGCGGGGCGGCGGGTTCGAGCGCGCGGAGCGGGGCGGCCTCGGACACGCCCCGAGACGGGCCAGAATTAGCTTTACCTAATTCCATAATTTGCCGAGACTAGTTCCATGGCGTCCCTGACCCGGTCGCAGCAGGACTACCTGAAGGCGCTCTTCCTCCTCGAGGCGGAGGGCGCGCCGGTGCCGACGTCGCGCCTGGCCGAGCATCTCGGCGTGCGCGCTCCCTCGGTGACGAACATGGTCGCCCGGCTCGCCGCGCGCGGCCTCGTCCGCCACGCGCCCCGCGCCGGCGCCCGCCTGACGCCCCGCGGACGCCGCGAGGCGCTCCGCATGGTGCGCCGGCACCGGATCCTCGAGACGTTCCTGGTCCGCGTGCTCGGGCTCGACTGGTCGCAGGTCCACGACGACGCGGAGATCCTGGAGCACCACATCAGCGACCGCGTCCTCGACGCCATCGACCGGATGATCGAGCACCCCGCCGAGGATCCGCACGGCCACCCGATCCCGGACGCCGCGGGACGGCTCGCGCGGCGGGCGCTCGTCCCGCTGGCCGCGCTGCCGCGCGGCGCCCGGGCGCGGGTGCGGGAGATCCAGGACGCGGAGGGTGGACGCCTCGCCCGCTGGAAGGAGATCGGGCTCGTGCCGGGCGCGATCGTCCGCGTCCGCGACGTGCGGCGCCTCGAGGGGACGATGGAGGTCGTCGTCGCGGGCCGCCGCCACGTCACGGGGACGTCGGCGCTCCAGGGCGTCCGCGTGCAGGTGCTCGCCGGAGGGTCGCATGACGGCTGACCCCGAGCACCGGTCGCTCCACGAGGTCCACCGCTCGGTCCCGATTCCCGGCGGGGGTGGCTGGCTCCGGCGCATGCTCGCGTTCTCGGGGCCCGCGTACCTCGTGAGCGTCGGGTACATGGATCCCGGCAACTGGGCCACCGACCTCGCGGGCGGCGCGCGGTTCGGCTACCAGCTGATCTGGGTGATCCTCCTGAGCAACGTCATGGCGGTCCTCCTCCAGACGCTCTCGGCGCGGCTCGGCGTGGTGACCGGCAGGGACCTCGCGCAGGCGTGCCGCGAGTACTATCCCCGTCCGCTCACGGTGCCGCTCTGGATCCTCGCCGAGATCGCGATCGTCGCGTGCGACCTGGCGGAGGTGCTGGGCGCCGCGGTGGGGCTCAAGCTCCTCTTCGGGATCCCGATCCTGTGGGGCGTCTTCATCACGGCGATGGACGTGCTCCTCCTCCTCGCGCTCTCGCGCCTCGGCATCCGGCGTCTCGAAGCGTTCATCCTCACGCTGATCGGGACGATGGGCGCCTGCTTCGCGGTCGAGATCGCCCTCTCGCGCCCGGAGATCGCGGCGGTCCTGGGCGGGCTCCTGCCGCGCGGGGCGGACGGCTCGCTCTCCTTGTTCGGGACGGCGCCGGGCGGCGGCTCCTCCGTCCTCGGCCTCCACGGCGAATCGCTCTACATCGCGATCGGCATCCTCGGCGCGACCGTGATGCCGCACAACCTCTACCTCCACAGCGCGCTCGTCCAGAGCCGCGCCGTGGCCGACTCGCACGAGGGAAAGCGGCAGGCGACGAGGATGAACCTCGTCGACTCGGCGGTGGCGCTGAACGCGGCCTTCTTCGTGAACGCCGCGATCCTGGTGCTCGCGGCCGCGGTCTTCCACGAGAGCGGCCACCAGGACGTCGCGCGGATCGAGGACGCGTACAAGCTCCTGGCGCCGCTCCTCGGCACCGGCCTCGCTTCCACGCTCTTCGCCGTGGCGCTCCTCGCCTCCGGCCAGTCGAGCACCATCACCGGCACGCTCGCGGGCCAGGTCGTGATGGAGGGGTTCCTCCGCTGGCGCATCCAGCCCTGGCTCCGGCGGGTGATCAGCCGCTCCCTCGCCATCCTCCCCGCCGCGCTCGTGATCGGGCTCCGGGGCGAGAACGCGGTGGACGAGCTGCTCGTGCTCTCCCAGGTCGTGCTGAGCCTCCAGCTCTCCTTCGCGGTGATCCCGCTCGTCACGTTCACGAGCATGCGGTCCCGCATGGGCGCGTTCGTGAATCGGGCGTGGGTGATCGCGGCCTCATTACTCGTGACCGCGATCATCGTGGGGCTCAACGTGAAGCTGGTGGCCGACACCCTCGCGGAATGGTGGCGCGCCGCGCCGGGGGCGTGGTGGCTCACGTCGGTGGTGTTCCCGGTGGTCGTCGTGGCCGGCGTCCTCCTGCTCGCGGTCACCGCCATGCCGCTCCTCCGGGCCCTCCGTCTGGCGCCGCTCCCGGAGCGCTATCCCCCGGTGCCCGCGGCGTACGTCTCCCGCGCGCGCGGTCTCACCCGCGGCCCGCGGCTCGTCGCGGAGGGCGGTCCGCGGCGCGTCGCGGTCGCGCTCGAGATCGGCGGGGCCGACGACGCCGTGATCGAGCACCTCGCGGGCATGGCGCTCCCCGGCGACGCCGAGATCGTCCTCATGCACGTGGCCGAGAGCGCCGCCAGCCGTTACCTCGGCGTGGAGAGCAGCGACCAGGAGAGCCGCGAGGACACCGAGACGCTCGAGCACCTGGCCGAGCACCTCCGCCACCTGGGCTTCGACGCCCGCGTGCTCCTCGGGAACGGCGACGTGAAGGCGGAGCTGGCCCGCATGGTCCGCGAGACCGGCGCCGACCTCCTGATCACCGGCTCGCACGGCCATCGGCTCTTCGGCGATCTCTTCCTCGGCGCGACCGTCTCGGGGCTCCGCCACCGGGTCGCGTGTCCCGTGCTGACCGTGCGCCCGATTCGGAACTAGCGGTCGAGGGCCGTCGACGGCCCGGCGCGCGGCCCGTCGCGACGGAACTAGCGGTCGACAACCGGCTCGCTCTCCCGGTACGCTTTCAGGAGTCGATCGCCTGCCCCGAGGAGGAAGCCCGCCGTGCCGCGAACGCTCCGTAACGCCCTGATCCCGTCCCTCGCCGTCGCCCTGGCCCTGGCGCTCGCCGCGCCCGGCGTCGCCCGGGCCGCGGCACCCGCCGCCACCGGAGACCTGGTCCGCGAGGCCGTCGTGGACGGCCCCGTCGACCTCGTCTGGAAGCTCCTGACCACGAAGCACGGGGTCGAGTCGTGGCTGGCGCCGCACGCCGACATCGACCTCAAGGTCGGCGGGAAGATGCGGACGCACGCCGACGAGGACGGCAAGCTCGGCGATCCGAACACGTTCGTGGGCACGATCCTCTCCCTCGAGCCGGGCCGGATGCTCGGGGTCCGCGTCGATCAGACGCCCAAGGACACGCCGATCGCGCAGCTCGCCGTCGGGACCCGGTACGACATCCTCGTCGATCCGGTCGACAAGAGCCGGACGCGCGTGCGGTGCATCGGACGGGGCCTCGCGAGCGGACCCGCGGTCTACGCGCTCCGCCCCCTCTTCGACCGGGGCGCCGATGCCGCGTTCGAGGAGCTGGAGAAGGCCGTTGCGCTCCGCTCGACCCCGAAGACGAAGTAGGGCGCCGGAGGGGCGAGGGCGCGCGCTGGAATACCAATTTCAGTTGAGAATTATCGGAACGTTCGAAACTGGACCCATTCCGGCCCCAAGCCACGATTAAGAGGGCATGTCACAAATCCGAACTCACCGTTAGTCGAGGGTACGGGACGATGGCCGACGCCACGAGGAAGCTCCGGAAATCGCGCGACAAGATGATCGCGGGCGTCTGCGGCGGGCTCGCGGAATGGCTCGGGTGGGACCCGACTGTCGTGCGGGTCGTCTACGTCATCGTCTCGCTCGTGAGCATCGCGTTCCCGGGAATCCTGATCTACGTGATCCTCTGGATCGTGATGCCGCCGCCCGAACCGTAGGCGCACGGACCGCTCCGACCGCGCCCCGCCACGGGGCAAAGCAAGGCCCCGGCGGCAGCGCCACCGGGGCCCGATTTCGTATCGGAAGTCGGCCCGGAGGGGTCTCCCCGGAGCTACATCCCCATCCCCATGCCGCCCATGCCACCCATCCCGCCCATGCCGCCGCCGCCGCCCGGGGGCGCGTCCTTCTCCTCCGGGATGTCGGTGACGATCGACTCGGTCGTGAGGAGCAGCGACGCGATCGAGACCGCGTGCTGGAGCGCCGAGCGGGTGACCTTCGTCGGATCGACGATGCCCGCCTCGACCAGGTCGACGAACTCGCCGGTCGCCGCGTCGTAGCCGTTCGGGCCCTTCTGGCCGCGGATCCTCTCGACGATCACGGAGCCCTCGGCCCCGGCGTTCGCCGCGATCTGCCGGGCCGGCGCCTCGAGGGCCGCCGCCACGATGTCGATGCCGTGCTTCTCGTCGCCCTTCGCCTCGAGCTTCGCGACCGAGGCCTGGGCCCGGAGGAGCGCCACGCCACCGCCCGGCACGATCCCCTCCTCCACGGCCGACTTCGTGGCCGCGAGGGCGTCCTCGACGCGCGCCTTCTTCTCCTTCAGCTCGATCTCGGTCGGGGCGCCGACGTGGATGACCGCCACGCCGCCCGCCAGCTTCGCGAGCCGCTCCTGGAGCTTCTCCTTGTCGTAGTCGCTGGTCGAGTCCTCGATCTCGCGCCGGATCTGGTCGACCCGGCCCTTGATGTCGGCCTTCTTCCCGGCGCCCTCGACGATCGTCGTGTTCTCCTTGTCGATCACGATCCGCTTCGCCTTGCCGAGGTCGGAGAGGGTCGCGTTCTCCAGCTTGTAGCCGGCCTCCTCGGTGATGAGGCGGCCGCCGGTGATGATCGCGATGTCCTCGAGCATGGCGCGACGGCGATCGCCGAACCCGGGCGCCTTCACGGCGGCCACGTTCAGCACGCCGCGGAGCTTGTTCACCACGAGGGTGGCGAGCGCCTCGCCCTCCATGTCCTCGGCGATGATGAGGAGCGGGCGGCCGGTCTGGGCCACCTTCTCCAGGATCGGGAGGATGTCCTTGATCGACGCGATCTTCTTGTCGTGGATCAGCACGACGCCGTCCTCGATCACGACCTCCATCCGCTCGGGATCGCTGATGAAGTAGGGCGAGAGGTACCCGCGGTCGAACTGGAGCCCCTCGACCACCTCGAGCGAAGTGTCGAGGCTCTTCGCCTCCTCGACCGTGATCACGCCGTCCTTGCCGACCTTGTCCATGGCGTCGGCGATCAGGCTGCCGATCTCGGCGTCGTTGTTCGCGGAGATCGTCGCGACCTGCGCGATCTCGGCGGGCGTCTTGATCGCCTTCGACTGCTTCTTGAGGTCCGCGATGATGGCGGTCGTCGCGCGGTCCATCCCCCGCTTCAGGAACATCGGGTTCGCGCCCGCGGCCACGTGGCGGATGCCGTGCTGCACCATCGACTGCGTGAGCACCGTCGCGGTCGTGGTGCCGTCGCCGGAGACGTCCTGCGTCTTCGACGCGACTTCCTTCACGAGCTGCGCGCCCATGTTCTCGTACGGGTTCTCGAGCTCGATCTCCTTCGCGATCGTCACGCCGTCGTTCGTGATCGTCGGCGCGCCGAACTTCTTGTCGAGGACGACGTTTCGCCCCTTGGGACCGAGCGTGACCTTGACCGTGTTCGCCAGCTTGTCGACGCCCCGCTGGAGCGCGTCGCGCGCCGCGGCGTCGAAGAGCAACTGCTTCGCCATAGTTGCGCTACCCTCCCTGCCGCGCCCGGGGCGCGGCCGAAATTGGCACTGATCTGGTGAGAGTGCTAACCCCGACAATGTAGCGGAAGCCGAACGGCCGTGCAACCCCCCGGCGGGGGCGGCGGAATGCCGGCACAACGAACTACGTGGCAATGGGTTCCGGGGACGCGCGGACGGGCCGGCGTTCGTCGATCGCCTCGGCTGGCGCCGGCCGTCACTAGCCGCGCCCCGAGCCGACGCTAGCCGCGCTTCCCCGACTCGATCCGCTCGTGGATGACCCGGAGGCCGCGGAGCGTGAGGTCGGGATCCACCTTCCGGATCGACTTCGTGTGGGGCGCGATGGCCGTCGCGAGCCCGCCGGTCGCGATGACGTTCGGCCGGAACCGCCGCTCCGCCGCGATCCGGCGGACGATCGCGTCCACCTCGCCCGCGGCGCCGTAGAGCACGCCGGACTGGAGGCTCTCCTCGGTGCTCCGGCCGACCACCGCCGGCGGCGCGGCCAGCTCGAACGCGCCGAGGCGCGCGGCGCGGCGGACGAGCTGCTCCGCGCCGGTCAGGACGCCGGGCGTGATCACCCCGCCCAGGTAGCGGCCGTCCTTCGAGATCACGTCGAACGTCGTCGCGGTGCCGAAGTCGACGACGATCGCGGGCGCAAGCTTCCGGTCGATCACGGCGACGGCGTTCGCGATCCGGTCGGCCCCGACCGCGCCCGGGTCCCTGTAGTCGATGGGGAGCCAGGGCACCGCGGCCGTCGTGACGACCAGCGGCTTCCGGCCCGTGAGGCGCCGGGCCGCCTCGACGAACAGCGGCGTCTGCGGCGGGACCACCGATGCGAGCACCGACGCCACGCCCTTCGCCTTCACCGCCTCGGGCACGGCCTGCGCCAGCGCGAGCGCCGTCTCGTCGGCCGTCCGACGCGTCTCGCTGCTCAGGCGGAACGAGCGGACGAGCTTCCGACCCTCGAAGAGGCCGAGCGTCACCTCGGTGTTGCCGACGTCGATCGCGAGGAGCATGGGGTCCTCCTTCCCGGACTTCGCCCGCGCGGCGCCGGGCGCCTTCGCGTCGGGGCGCGCCTGCGTCGTGCGTCCCGCGCTCGCGGCGCGGCGCGCCTTCGCGGGGCTCACGCGAACCTCCCGCGGCTCCGCGACGGCCGCCCGCGCGCGCGCCAGAGCATCCACGCCACGATCACGCTGATGAAGTAGAGGAGCACGAGCGGCGCCGTCAGGATCAGCATCGAGGGGCCGTCGCCGGGCGTGATGACGGCCGCGGCGAGCGCGATGAAGAAGACGGCGTGGCGCCACGCCTTCCAGAGCGCGGACGGCGACACGAGCCCGTACCAAGCGAGGAGGCAGAGGAGGAGCGGCATCTGGAAGAGGAGCCCGCAGCCCGCCGCCAGCTCGACCGAGAAGTGGAGGAGCGAGCTGACCGAGACGCGCGCCTCGACGTGCGCGGTGCCGAACGACATCAGCATGCCGACCATCGCCGGCAGGAGCAGCTCGATCGCGAACGCGATGCCGAGATAGAGCAGGACGCCCGAGGCGATCATCCACGGCATCGCGAAGTGTCGCTCGTTCCGCTTGAGTCCCGGCGCGACGAAGCGCCAGATCTCGAAGAGGATGTACGGGACGGCGATCAGCCCGCCCGTCCAGAGGGCGATCTCCATGCGCGCGGAGAACGACTCGCTCGGCGTGAGCGCCAGCGCCTTCTGGTTCCCGATCAGCCGCACGATCAGCGCGTCGAGGAGCCGGTCGGAGAAGGCCCACGAGGTCGCGACCAAGACCGCGGCGACGATCCCCGCCCGGAAGAGGGTGCGGCGCAGCTCCTCGAGGTGCCCGAGGAGCGACATCGAGAGCATCCCGCCGGCGGCGGCCGCCGCCGACTCGCCGCCCGAGCCGGACTCCGAGGCGCCCGCGGCGCCCGCGGCGGCTTCCGCCTCGTTCTCGTCTCCGCCGCCGAAGAGACCGCCGAAGATCGAGCTCACTTGAGCAGCGAACGCAGCTCTTCGAGGAACTGGTTCAGATCCTTGAAGTGCCGGTAGACCGACGCGAATCGCACGTACGCCACCTCATCCAGGCCGTGGAGCGCCTCCATCACGCGCTCCCCGATCTCGCTCGACTTCACCTCGTCCACCCCCTGGCGGAGGAGATCCGCCTCGAGCCCGTCCACCAGCGCGTGGAGCTTCTCGGCCGGGATCGGCCGCTTCTCGCACGCCCGTAGCACGCCGTTCAGGATCTTCTCCCGGCTGAACGGCTCGCGCCGCCCGTCCTTCTTGATCACGAGGAGCGGCGTCGTCTCCACCGTCTCGTACGTCGTGAACCGGCGGTGGCACTTGAGGCACTCCCGCCGCCGCCGGATCGCCTGCCCCTCCTTCGCCGAGCGCGAATCGATCACCTTGTCCTCGAGATGCCCGCACGACGGACACTTCACGTCAGCTCTCCCGCCGCGATCGTCACCACGCCGCCGCCGTCCTCCTCGCGGACCCGGAGGGCGCCGTTCTCCAGCACTTCCTCGACGGCCCCCGCGACCACGCGGTCGCCGAGTGACACGCGAACCGTCTCGCCCGGCGCCGGGAGCCGCTCCGCGACCGCGTCACGGAGCGCATCCGCGCCGCCGGCGCGCGCGATCCGCCGGTAGCGGTCGAACCGTCCGAGCACCGCGGCGAGGAGCGCGTCCCGGTCGACGCCGCGGCCGCCCGCCGCGATCCGGAGCGACGTCGCGCGGTCGCGCAGCTCCTCCGGGAAGTCCTCCGCGCGCTGCCCGACGTTGATCCCGACGCCGATCACGAGCGCGGCCCGGCCGTCGCCATTCGGACGCGACTCCGCCAGGATGCCGCAGAGCTTCCGCGTCCCGTGGAGCACGTCGTTCGGCCACTTGACGCGGAGCGTGGCACCCGCCGCCTCGCCTCCCGCCTCCGCCACCGCGGCCGCCATCGCGATTCCGAAGAGCGGGAAGCGCGCGACGGGGACGTCGGGCCGGAGGAGGAGCGAGAAGAGGAGCGAGTCTCCCGTGCGCCCCCACCAGGAGCGGCCGAGGCGCCCGCGGCCGGCCGTCTGCTCCGCGGCGACCACGACGAGTCCCTCCGGCGCGCCCTCGGCGGCGCGGCGGAGCGCCTCGTCGTTCGTCGAGCCGAGGGCGTCATGATACTCCACCGGCACGCCCCGGTACGCGGCGCCGGTCACGCAACCACCTCGTCCAGGACGAGCGAGAGGTCGAGCGCGGGCGCCGAGTGCGTGAGGGCGCCGATCGAGACGAAGTCGACGCCGGGGAGCGCGAAGTCGCGGACGTTCTGGAGCCGGATGCCGCCCGAGACCTCGATCTTCGGGCGTCCGTCGCGCGGCGGCCCGAGCCGCTTCAGCGTCTCGGCGATCCGGGTCGGCGTGAAGTTGTCGAGGAGGAGCCGGTCGACGCCGAGCGTGGCCGCTTCGACCGCCTCGTCCACGGAGCGCGCCTCGACGACGACCGGGATCGACTTCTCGGCGGCCGAGGCTTTCGCCCGCTCCACCGCGGGACCGATCCCGCCGGCCGCCTTCACGTGGTTCTCCTTCACGAGCACGGCGTCGAAGAGCCCGAAGCGGTGGTTCTGCCCGCCGCCCGCCAGCACCGCGACCTTCTCGAGCACACGGAGCCCCGGCGTCGTCTTGCGCGTGTCGAGCACGGCCACGCCGGTCCGCTCGAGCGCGCGCGTGAACGCACGGGTCAAGGTCGCGACTCCCGAGAGGTGCTGGAGGAAGTTGAGCGCGACCCGCTCGGCGGTCAGGATCGCGCGCGCCCGTCCCTCGATCACGGCGACCGTCTCCCCTTTTCGGAGCACGCCGCCGTCCTTCACCGACCACGTCATCTTCACGTCGGGGTCGAGCTCCTTGAAGGCGAGCGTCGCCACGGCGCTCCCCGAGAGGACGCCCTCCTGCTTCGCTTCGATGTGGGCCCGCGCGCGGGCCGACGCGTCAACGACGGCGTCCGTCGTGACGTCCCCGCCCCCGACGTCCTCCGTCAGGGCGAGACGCACCATCGGCAGCGCGAGCGCTTCGAGCCGCACGCGGCGCCTCCTTTCCGCTCTGGAGCCGTAGCTCGTCGAGCCGGTCGCGGAAGACCGCCGCCAGCTCGAATTCCTCGCGCGCCGCCGCGCCCAGCATCTCCCGCTCGAGCAGCTCCATCAGGGCGTCGCGATCGAGGTTCATCGCCCGCTCGGGAAGCAGCTCCTCCACCTCCGGCGGGGCGGCGGCGTCGGCGACCGACGTCGTCCGCATCACCTCTTCCACCGACTTCACGATCGTGGTGGGCGTGATCCCGTGCTCCTCGTTGTACCGCATCTGGGCCTCGCGGCGCCGCGTCATCTCCTCGAGCGCCCGCTTCATGGCGCCGGTCATCGTGTCCGCGTAGAGGAGGACGAGCCCGCGCACGTGCCGCGCCGCCCGCCCCGCCGTCTGGATCAGCGACGTCTCGGACCGGAGGAAGCCCTCCTTGTCGGCGTCGAGGATCGCGACCAGCGACACCTCGGGGAGATCGAGCCCTTCGCGGAGAAGGTTGATCCCCACCAGCACGTCCACCTTCTGGAGCCGGAGCGCGCGGAGGATCTCCATCCGCTCGATCGTGTCGATGTCCGAGTGGATGTACCGGACGCTGACGCCCGCCTGGAAGAGGTACTCGGTGAGGTCCTCGGCCATCCGCTTCGTCAGCGTCGTGACCAGGACGCGCTCGCCCGCCTCGACCCGCTTCCGGATCTCCTCGAGCAGGTCGTCGATCTGCCCCTTCGTCGGCCGGACCTCGACCACCGGGTCGACCAGGCCCGTCGGGCGGATGATCTGCTCCACGACGACGCCCTGCGACTTCGTCAGCTCGTACTCGCCCGGCGTGGCGGAGACGAAGACCGCCTGCTCGAACATCCGCTCGAACTCGTCGAACCGGAGCGGCCGGTTGTCGAGCGCCGACGGGAGGCGGAACCCGAAATCCACCAGGGTCTGCTTCCGCGAGCGGTCCCCTTCGAACATGCCGCCGATCTGCGGGATCGTCACGTGCGACTCGTCGACGATCAGGAGGAAGTCCTCCGGGAAGTAGTCGATCAGGCACTGCGGCCGCTCCCCCGCCTTCCGGCCGGAGAGCGGGCGCGAGTAGTTCTCGATGCCGGGGCAGTAGCCGATCTCGCGCAGCATCTCGAGGTCGTACTCGGTCCGCATCTTGAGCCGCTGCGCCTCGAGGAGCTTCCCCTCGTGCTGGAAGGCCGCGAGCCGCTCGGCCAGCTCCTCGCGGATCGCGCGCACGCCCTCCTGGAGCCGCACCGGATGGGTCATGAAGTGCTTCGCGGGGTAGATCGCGGCCACGCGGAGCGGCTGCTGCGTCTTCCCGGTCAGCGGATCGATCACCGCGATCCGCTCCACCTTGTCGCCGAAGAGCTCGATCCGGAGCGCCGTCTCCTCGTACGCGGGGTGGACCTCGATCACGTCGCCGCGCGCGCGGAACGTGCCGCGCTTCAGCTCCAGATCCCCGCGCGTGTACTGGCTATGCACGAGCCGCGCCAGGATCTCCTCCCGCGTCGTCTCCTCGCCGGCCTCGATCAGGAGCATCTCGCGGCGGAAGTCCTCCGGCGAGCCGAGGCCGTAGATGCAGGAGACGCTCGCCACGATCACCACGTCGCGGCGCTCGAGGAGCGCGCTCGTGGCCTGGAGGCGAAGCCGGTCGATGTCGTCGTTGATCGAGGCGTCCTTCTCGATGTAGGTGTTCGTCTGCGGGACGTACGCCTCGGGCTGGTAGTAGTCGTAGTAGGAGACGAAGTAACCGACGGCGTTCTCCGGGAAGAACGACTTGAACTCGCCGTAGAGCTGCGCCGCGAGCGTCTTGTTGTGGGAGATCACGAGCGTCGGGCGGTTCACGGCGGCGATCACGTTCGCCATCGTGAACGTCTTCCCCGATCCGGTGACGCCGAGCAGGGTCTGGTAGCGGTCGCCGCGGCGGATCCCCTCGATCAGCTCCTCGATCGCCCGCGGCTGGTCGCCGCGAGGCTCGTACCCCGACTGGAGCCGGAACGGCGCCTCGGGCGCGTCGCGGAGGAGGAGGGCGCGCGGACGCGCGGGCTCGGGGCGTCCCGTCCCGCCCGCTTCCGCCGTGGTCATAGCCGGGTCCGGATCGTGTACGTGACCGTGACGGCCTGGTCGGGCGACACGGTCACCGGGAACTCGAACGTGGTCGCGTCCTTCTTGTTCGCGGGCTGGCTCGACTTCACGATCTCCCAGTCGCCGGAGGCGTGCTCGACGATCGTCACGTCGACCGCGGACTTCTTGTGGTTCCGGAGCGTGATCTCGTACGACGTCTCCGTGACGCGCGAGGTGACCTGCTTGAAGTCGGTCTGCTTCCGCTCCGGCTTCACGTCGAACGCGGAGCCGACCGCGACCCGCACCGTCTCGTCCCGGGGCGTGTGGTCGATCGCGTCCTCGCCGGCCAGCTCGAGCGACCCGTCGGCGTCGCGCTGGAAGACCCGCACCTTGCCGCCGGGAAGCGGCATCCCGAGCCCCGACGCCTTCGCGTTCTTGAACTCGATCGTGACCATCACCTGGTCGGCGCTCCGGGCCGCGTCGTACGTGAACTTCTTCTCGCAGCGGACGCCCGAGGCGTGGAGGAGCCCGAGCTGCTTCACCTCGTTGTTCGAGAGCGTGGCGCGGAGCGGCACCTCGTAGAGGTGGTACTCGAAGAACTCGCGCTCGGCCATCGGCGCGGCGGCCTTGAGCTCCATGGCCATGCCGGTCCGGTACATCGGCCGGGGCGCCGGCGCCCGGTTCACGGAGCCCGCGATCAACTTGATCTGCGCGTCGTCGAACGTGGCGCCGGAGTGGTTCTCGACCGACGCCCAGCCCTGGAGGTCGAGGCTCGCCGCGTCCTGCGCCAGCACCGCGACGTACTCGGCGTGCCACGCCATGCCGCCCGTCATGTACGAGACCTCGAGCGGCTGGTCGCCCCCCTTGTCGGCCCGGAGGTGCCAGACGAGCGTGGGCCGCGTGATGAGCCCCTTCGGGAGCGACGCGAGCGAGATCTGCCGTACCTCGGCGCGGCTCACGATCGCGAGCCCCCCCGATCCCTCGCGGAGCACGAGCGAGGAGGGATCGTACGAGAGGAGCGTCCCCTCCCGGACCTGGTCGTCCTTCGTGTTCACGCGGACCGGCTGATCCACGTACCGGTCGAGCAGCTTGTCGGTGTTCACGAGGTCGTAGCGGTAGTCCTGCCAGAGGACGTCGAGCCCCGACGCGCCGATCGGCCGGAGGTGGACGGACGTCGGATCGATCTGCGACGCGACGTCGGTGAACGAGAGATCGGAGACGCCGGCCTGGATCGGGAACGTGCGCCGGTCCTTCACCACGCCGAGGTTGTCGTTGTAGACGGTGACGGCCACGTCCCGCTTCGGCGGGGCGGGCGCGGCGGCGATCGTCGCGAGCAGCGCGAACGCGAGCAGGCGGTTCATTGCAGCACCTCCAGGTTCCGCTCCAGCTTCTCCTTGGTCGAGCCGAGCGCCTCGAACTTCTCGCGCTCCCGGTCCACCACGTCCTTCTTCGCTTTCGCGAGGAAGTCCTCGTTCTGGAGCTTCCGGCGCGACACGTCGAATTCGCGCACGATGCGCTCGTACTCCTTCTGGAGCCGCGCGCGCTCGACGGCCACGTCGATCAGGCCTTCGAGGGGGAGGAAGATCTCGTGGCTCCGGACCACGGCGGACGCCGTCACTTTCGGCTTCGCGACGTCGGGACCGACCTCGAGCGATTCCCCCTTCCCGAGGAGGAGGATGAGGTCGGTCTGCGCCCGGAGCGCCTCGGCGTCGGGGCCCGCGGCCCGGATCCGGAGCGGCGCCTTCCGCGCCGGCGCGATGTTCATCTCGGAGCGGAGGTTTCGGATGGCGCCGACCACTTCCTTGAGGAGCGCGATCCGCGCCTCGGCCTCGGGATGCGAGGAGCCGCGCGCCGGCGTCGGCCACTCGGCCACCGCCACGTCCCCCTCCGTGCCGGGGAGCGCGTGCCACAGCTCCTCGGTCAGGTACGGCATGAAGGGATGCAGGAGGCGGAACACGGTCCGGAAGATCGTGTGCGCCACGTATCGCACGGCGGGCGCGTCGGGCGCGTCGGCCCCCGCGTAGAGGCGCGGCTTCGCCATCTCCAGGTACCAGTCGCAGAGCTCGCGCCACGTGAAGTCGTAGATGTCCTTCGCGGCGTCGCCGATCCGGTACGCGCGGAGGTTCCGCGTCACCGATCGGATCGTCGAGGCGAGCGCGCTCAGGATCCAGAGGTCCTCGTCCTTGAGCCGCGTGCGCGCCTTGGCCTCGTCCGGCGCGAAGTCCACCAGGTGCGGCTGCACGAGGCGGAACGCGTTCCAGAGCTTGTTCGCGAAGTGGCGGCCGAGGTCCACCTTCTCGTCCGAGAAGCCGTGGATGTCGGCGCCCTGCGGGGAGAGGAGGACCAGCGTCATCCGGAGCGAGTCGGCCCCGTAGCGGTCCATCAGCTCGATCGGATCGCTCGAGTTGCCGAGCGACTTCGAGAGCTTCCGCCCCTGCGCGTCGCGCACGATCCCGTGCAGGTAGACCTGCGGGAACGGGCAGCGGCCCATGAACTCGTAGCCGGCCATCACCATCCGCGCCACCCAGAAGAAGATGATGTCGGGCCCGGTGACCATGACGCTCGACGGGTAGAACCGCTGGAGATCGCGGGTCGACTCGGGCCAGCCGAGCGTGGAGAACGGCCAGAGCCACGAGCTGAACCACGTGTCGAGCACGTCCGGGTCCTGTGTCAGCTCCGCGCTGCCGCACTTCGGGCAGGTCGTCGGCGTCTCCACCTCGACGATCTCGGCCTTGCAGTTCCCGCACGTCCAGACCGGGATACGATGCCCCCACCAGAGCTGCCGCGAGATGCACCAGTCGCGGATCCCCTCGAGCCAGCGGAGGTAGACCTTCTCCCAGCGCCGCGGGAGGATCGTCAGCTCGCCGCGCTCGATCGCGGCGTACGCCGGCTCGGCGAGCGGCTTCATGGACACGAACCACTGGAGCGAGAGGTACGGCTCGACCACGGTGTCGCAGCG
>JBLMXB010000012.1:0-12188 GCA_050257555.1 Hyphomicrobiales bacterium
CCGGAAGAAGAAGGCCGCGCCGAAGCGCGCCGCCGCGAAGCGGACCGCGCCGGCCCGTCGCGGCCGCGCGACGCGGACCCGGAGAGGGCGCGCGAAGAAGAAGTGACGCCGGAAGGCGAGGACACCCGCGAGGAAGTGAAGCGGCGCTTCGGCGCCGCGGCCGAGCGCTACGTGCGCTCGGCCGATCACGCGAAGGGCGCGTCGCTCGACCGGCTGATCGAGGTCGTGGCGCCGCGTCCCGAGTGGCGCGCGCTCGACGTGGCGACCGGCGGCGGGCACACCGCGCTCGCGCTGGCGCCCCACGTCCGCGAGGTCGTCGCGACCGACCTCACCCCGGCGATGCTCGAGGCGGCCGCGCGGTTCTTCGCCGAGCGGGGTGCCCGGAACGTCCGCGTGGCCGAGGCCGACGCGATGGCGCTCCCGTTCGGGGACGCCTCCTTCGACCTCGTCACCTGCCGCGTCGCCCCCCACCACTTTCCCGACTGCGCGCGGTTCGTACGCGAGGCGGCGCGCGTCGTCCGCCCGGGCGGCGTGGTGACCGTGATCGACAACGTGGTCCCCGACGATCCGGCCGCCGCCGAGGCGATCAACGCCTTCGAGAAGCTGCGCGACCCGAGCCACCACTGGGCGTACGCGGCGCGCGAGTGGGTCGCGTTCTACGAGGCGGCCGGCCTCGCGGTCACGTACACCGAGACGTTCCGGAAGGTGATCGCGTTCGACGGCTGGGTCGAGCGGATGTCGGTGGACGCCGCGACGCGCGCGCGGCTCCTCCAGATGCTGCGCGACGAAACGGGCGAAGCGAGGGAATCGCTTCGCCCGACGGAACGCGACGGTGTCTGGAGCTTCAGTGTATGGGAGGTTTTGGTATCGGGGATCCGCGCACGGCCTTCTTGACGGCCATGATCTCGACGATCTTCTGTCCCTTCCGCTCCATCGCGTAGCCGGTCACGTCGACGGTGTCGGCGATCAGCCCCATCGCGCTGTTGAACGGATCGGGAATGCCCCGGAACTGGATCGGCTGCATCGCGCGGAGGTGGTTCCGGGAGATCATGTAGAGCTGCTCATCGCCCAGCGTCAGGACGCCCATGCAGATGTCGCCCGAGACGCACTTGACCGCGCAGTCGCGATGCTCCGGACCGCGGGCCGCCTTCTCGATGTAGCAGTAGTAGTCGACGATCTCGCCGCGCAACGTCACGAGCGTCCGCTTGGTGATGGGCGCGGCGCCGCCGGTGTTGGCGCTCGCCCCGGACTTCTTCGTGACGGCCTTCTTGACCGGCGCTTTCACCTCGGCGCGCTCCGCCATGGGAGCGTCCTTGGGGCCCGCGACCAGCAACGCCACGAGCGCGACGGCCACGCCGAAGGCGGCGCGGCGAGAAAAAACGGGGAGCGAGTTGGGGTGGAACGCGACCTTTCGCATGATCGCTACGGGGTCGCGGGAGGCGGCGCGGGAGCCACTTTAGCCGCCTTCACCTCGAGTTCCTTGATCCCGTCCCGCTCCCACAGGAGTCCCGTGACCGCCATCCAGTTCGCCGCATTCTGCTTGCAGACCTGGAAAGGATCCGGGGGCGAGAAGCCCCGCGGCTCCATGGCACGGTCATGGTTCTGAGTCAGGAGGTAGAGGGTGCTGTCCTTGGTCATGAGCCCCATCGGGATGCCGCTCATCAGACACTTCAGGGCGCAATCCCGGTGGAGGTCACCGCGGAGGCCGCGCGAGAGATAGCACCCCATGTCGATGATCTCGCCCGTGACGGTCACGGTCTTGGGGGGGCCGGCACGCTTGGGCGGCGGGGGCGCTGCTGCGATCGCGGAGGATAGGGCTACGATTACGAGGATGCGGGACACGGGAGCTTTCATCGCCACTTGACCTTATCAGGCTCGACCGCCGCGGTTCTACGGTCCAGCCGACGCAGGAGAAATACTACCTTGGTAGCACTCTCGTAGGGGTCCGGGAGCACTGCCTCGGGTAACTCAGTCTATTGTAGCACAACCGGTTGCCGCGAACGAAGCCACGAGACGTACGCCCAGATCGCGTCGACGTCCCCCGGCTCCAGATGGGCGCGGAATCCCGGCATGTGCAGGGAAGCCTTCCGTAAGAAATACATTGCCAACGGATTGGAGCGGAGTCGCTGTGGGGCCCCATTCTCGACCCACTCCCCGAACTCGGCCCGGTCGCGCACGAGGTCGGGAAAGTCGGCTCCGTCCCAGGCTGGTACATACCCCTTGAGCGAGCCCCGGTTCGACCGTTCGTAGCGCCCACCGGCGCCGTGGCAGCCGAAGCAACCCAGCTCCTCGGCCCGGTCGCGTCCCGCCAGGGCGAGCGAGTCGTCGGGGGCGGACATCTCGGCGGCCGCCATCACGAAGGCGACCAGGTCGTCGATCTCCCGGGCGCTCAGTCGCTTCCCGAACGCCGGCATCCGGAGCGCGCCCTTCTTCCGCTCCTCCTTCCACGTCTCGCTCGCCGCCTTCTCCTTCGTCGCGCCGTTCGCGATCCACGCGCGCACGTCCTCCGCGTCGTTCGCGTACATCATGAGCGTGCCGGAGAAGGTCGGGACCTTCCCGTCCTTGCGTCCGGGATTCGCCGTGCCGCTCGTCCCCTCGGGGCCATGGCAGCCGAAGCAGCCGTTCTCGGCCGCCAGCCGGCGGCCGCGTTCCACGGGGGTGAGGTTGGGATGGAAGACGAACGCGGCCGTGATGACCCCCGCGACCGCGAGGACGATCCCGGCGAGGCCGAGGGTGGAAAGGGGAGGGCGGATCCGCAACGTGCTGGGGACGCGCGCCGGACGAGGCCGCCCGGCGCGCGCCGTCTTCGGTTCCTACTTCGCCGGCGCCGAGGCGTCGGCCACGAGCTCGGCCGAGGAGACCTCGAGCGACTTCATGCCGTCGCGCTCGCTCTCCTGTCCCGTGACCTTGACCTGCTTCGCCGCCCAGTCCTTCGCGTGATTGAACGGGTCCGCGTTCGCGTGATCCATGGTGAGGAGGTAGAGACCGCCCTTGGCCGTGAGAAGGCCCATCGGCATGCCGCCCGCGATGCACTTGGTCGCGCATTCCGCGTGCTTCTCGCCGCGCGCGCCGTGGCCGAGATAGCAGCCCAGGTCCACGATCTCTCCCGTCATCGTGGTCGGCTTCATCTCCTTCATGCCCTTCATCTCGGCCTTGTCGGCGGCGTGCGCGACGGCGAACGTGAACCCCGCGACCGCGACCACCGTTGCCAGAACAATGACGTATCGCTTCATCCGGATCCTCCTGTGGGAAATGCCCGAAGCGTCCATCGCCCCGGGAGGGGTGGAACGACGTAACCAGTTTAACCCCAAAGGCCTGGGGCTGGGTCCGCACGGCCGAAAGCCGTTGCCCGCTCCCACCTTAGATGTCGTACGGCCCTAGTCGGGCGGCGTGACCTTGAGCGAGAGGTTGAGCTCCCGGTCGCTCAGGACCGCCCGGCGGTTCAGGATCTGCGAGGTGTCGTGGTCGAAGAGGAGGTGGGTCAGGTGGTCGATCCCGACCTCCATCTGCTTCCGGAAGCCGACCATCTTGACCAGGTACGCGCCGGCCCACGCGAGCCACGCGAGCTTGCCGGAGAGCGGGATGCCGAACAGCTCGAGCACCGACGAGTGCTTGCCGAGCGAGATGATGTAGCCGGCATCCTTGAAATGGAACGGCTTCGGCTTCCGGCCGGTCGCGCGGTCCACGAGCGTCTCGCCGATGTGCGCGCCCATCGCGACCGCGGTCTGCGAGAGCGCGGGCTGCATGCGGCCGTCCGGGCGGAGCGAGGCGGCGCAGTCGCCGAGCACGAAGACGTCCTCGATCGGAGCGCCGTCGGTCCCGACGGCGCGCAGATACTCGTCCACGACCACGCGGCCGTCCTTGTGATGGCGCACCGGCAGCTCGCGCACCACCTGCGGCGGATGCACCCCCGCCGTCCAGACGATCGTGAACGCGTCGAGCGCGCGCCCGTCCCTCGTGTGGATCCGCTTCTCCTCCACGCGGTCGACCGGCGCGTTCAGGATCACGTTCACGCCGCGGCGCTCGAGGAAGCGGAGCACGTACGCGGAGTGCTCCGGCCTCGCGCTCGGCACGACGCGGTCGCCCGCCTCGACGATCGTCACGCTGACGTCCGACGGGTGGAGGCTCGGATAGCGGGGAAGAAGCGTCTCGCGCGCCATCTCGATGATCTCGGCGCCCACTTCGACGCCCGTGACGCCGCCGCCCGCGATCACGAACGCGAGGAGCCGGCGCCGCTGCTCCCGCGTCTCGGCCTGCTCCGCCATCTCGAACAGCTCGACGACGCGCGCGCGGAGCGTCATCGCGTCCACGATCGTCTTGAACGGCCGCGTGAACTCCTCGGCGCCCGGCACGCCGTAGTAGTTCGTCACGCTCCCGATCGCGATCACGAGCGCGTCGAACGACGCGCGCAGCTCGTTGTGGAGATGCACCTCGCGACGCGCGAGGTCGACGGCGATCACCTTGTTCTTGTGGAAGCGGATGTGGCGATGGCGCGCCATCTGCCGGAGGGGGTAGACGATGTGACGCGTCTCGACGGCGCCGACCGCGACCGCGGGGAGGAGCGGGTTGAACTGGAAGAAGTTCTCCTTGTCGATGAGGAGCGTGTCCCAGTACTCGCGCGCGGCGCGAGACCGTCCGATCGCGCGTGCGACGTCGAGCCCCGCGAACCCGCCGCCGAGGATGAGGAGTCGCTTCCCGGCCATCGCGGAAGGATAGCACGCGCGGTGAGGGGCGAGGGCGTGGGGCTCGGGCGACGCGCGGCGCCTCCGTCCCGCCGTCAGCCGAAGAGCGCGGCGAGCGTCTCCTCGAGCGAGGGGTGGCGGAACGCGAAGCCCGCGCTCAGGAGCCGCGCCGGCACGATCCGCTGGCTCCCGAGGAGCGTCTCCTCGCCCATCCCTCCCGGCAGGAGACGGACCAGGAACGCGGGCACGGGGAACGAGGTCGGGCGGCGGAGCGCGCGGCCGAGCGCGCGCGTGAAGTCGGCGTTCGTCGCGGGCTCGGGAGCCACCGCGTTGACGGCGCCGCGGAGCGACGCGTCCTCCACGGCGCGCGCGATCGCCAGCGTGAGGTCGTCGAGCGCGATCCACGGCATCCATTGCCGCCCGCTCCCGACGCGCCCGCCGAGTCCGAGGCGGAAGATCGGCGCGAGCGCGGCGAGGACGCCGCCCCGCGCGCTCATGACGAGGCCCGTGCGCAGGTGGACGACGCGAACTCCGGCGTCCATGGCCGGGCGCGACGCCTCCTCCCACGCGCGGCAGACGTCGGCGAGGAACCCGTGCCCCGGCGGGCTCGATTCGGAGAGGATCTCGTCGCCGCGGTCACCGTAGTAGTTGGAGCCGGACGAATGGACGAACACGGAGGGACGGCGCGCGGCGCCCGCCATCGTCCTCGCGAGGAGCGACGTCGAGCCGACGCGGCTCTCGAGGATCCTCCGCTTCCGCCCCGGCGTCCAGACGCCGCCCGCGATGCTGACGCCGCCCAGGTGGACGACGGCGTCGACGCCCTCGAGGGTCGCGGGATCGAGCGCGCCCTTGTCGGGATCCCAGGTGGCGGCGCCCTCGCCCGCCGGCGCGCGCCGCACGAGCCGCGTGACGCGATGACCCCGTGCGCGGAGGAGGGGAACGAGCGCCCCGCCGACCAACCCGCTCGATCCGCTGACGACGACGTGCATGGGCCGGATTGTAAGGGTTGCCGCGCGCGTCGCCACAGCGATACCCTCCCGGCGCATGAACTGGTCGCCACCGAACGGAAACGACGCGCCGCTCTCGGCCTGGGTCCGGGACGTTCCCGACTGGCCGCAGCGCGGCGTCCTCTTTCGCGACCTGACGCCGCTCTGGGCCGACGCCGGCGCGTGGGATCGCGCCGTGCGGGCGGTCGCCGCGCCGTTCGACGCGAATCCGCCCGACCGGATCCTGGGCATCGAGGCGCGCGGGTTCCTGGTGGCCGCGGCGCTCGCGGCCCGGTGGGACGTGGGGATCCTGCTCGCGCGGAAGCCGGGGAAGCTGCCGGCGGCGGCGCACAGGCAGGAGTACGAGCTCGAGTACGGCCGCGCGTCGCTCGAGACGCACCGCGACCTCGTGCCCGCCGGCGCGCGCGTGCTGATCGCGGACGACGTGCTGGCGACCGGCGGCACCGCGCACGCCGCCCTCGCCCTGACCCGCGCGCTCGGTCTCGCGCCCGCGGGCTTCGCGTTCCTGGTGGAGCTCCTGTTCCTCGAGGGCCGCGCCAAGCTCGAGGGCGCGGCCCCGGTTCATGCCGTCATCGCGTACGACGCGAAGGGCGGCGTCACCGTCAAGGAGCCGTAGGCTTCCTCCCGCGGACCTTCACGGAGAGGATCGCGTCCCACGCGTTCGCCTCCCGCACCACGCCGGGCAGGAGATCCCCGGCGTTCCCGTACGAGCGCTCCTCCACCACGGTGACGTCCTCGAAGCCCGCCTCGCGCATCAGGCGGAGGTAATCCTCCTTGAGCGGCGCGCCGGCCACGCAGCCGACGTACGCGCTGATCGAGTTCCGCACCGCGTCGGGGAGCGGCCGCGTGAGCATGAGGTCGCTCACCACCATCCGCCCGCCCGGCTTGAGCGCGCGGAGCGCCTCGCGGAAGACGCGCGGCTTGTCGGGGGAGAGGTTGATCACGCAGTTCGAGATCACGACGTCCACCGATGCGTCGGCGACCGGAAGGCTCTCGATCTCGCCGAGCCGGAACTCGACGTTCTTGTAGTCGCCGCGCTCGGCGTTCTCGCGGGCGCGCCGGAGCATCGAGGGCGTCATGTCCACGCCGATCACGCGGCCGATGAGTCCGACTTCCTTCGAGGCGAGGAAGACGTCGATGCCGGCGCCCGAGCCGAGATCGAGGACGGTCTCGCCGGGGCGCACCGCGGCGTGTCCCAGGGGATTCCCGCAGCCGAGCCCGAGGTTCGCACCTTCGGGAATCGCCGCGGACTGCTCCGAGGAGTAGCCGAGCGACGCGAGCCCGGTGTCGCCGCAGCAGCCGGCGTCCCCGCCCGCCGTCTTCCGCTCTTCTGCTTTCTCCGACGCGGGCTTGCATCCGCAGCCGCACTCCCCTCCGTCGGCGATGGCTCCGTACCGCTCCCGCACCACGTCTCGAATGTCGCCCTTCGGCAACGTGTCGGCACCGCTCATGGCTTCCTCCGTTCCTTCGTTCGTTCCGTGGTCGCCGCCAGCTCGCCCGCGAGGGCGAGGAAGCGACGCGCCGTTTCGGGCACGGCGCAGTAGCAGACGCGCGGCCCGTCGATCGTTCCTTGGATCCAACCCGCTTCCTTCAACACCTTGAGGTGCTGCGACACCGTCGCCTGCGCGAGGGGGATGCGGTCGACGATGCCGCCGCACATGCACTCGCCCCGCGACAGGAGGAGGCGCAGGATCTGGACGCGGGCCGGGTGCGCGAGCGCCTTCGCCAGGCGCGCCAGCGTCACGTCCTCCTCGGTGGCCGCGCTCCGTCCCTTCGGGGCGAGCGGCAGCCGGATGCGTCGTGTCACGGTTCGGTCCATCGGTCCTCCCTGGCTTGCTAAATCGTATATCGTAAATATACGATGAATCCCGCCGTCCGTCAAGCCCCGATTTTCGGGTGCTATGATCGCCCCATGGAACGGGCCGTCGGCGACTACCGGGCGCTTCGCGAGGACGCGGGCGCCATCGACCTCGCGGGGTGGGGGATCCTCCGCCTTCGCGGGCCGGATTCCCGCGACTTCCTCCAGGGGATGGCGAGCCAGGACCTGGCCGCCGCCGCGGCGCCACGCGCCAGCCAGACGCTCTTCCTCAACGAGAAGGGGCGTCCGGTCGCCCTCGCGTGGGTGCTGCTCCAGGCCGACGGCGCGGGCGCGGACGTGATCACCGACGAAGGCGGGCTCGCCGCGCTGCGCCCGCACTTCGAGCGCTTCCGCATCATGGAGGACGTGGAGTTCGAGGGGCCCGACGGCATGCCGCGCGTGGTGGGCGTCGCGGGCCCGGCCCGGGCGGAGCGGCTCGCGTCGCTCGCGGCCGAGATCCCCGGCGCACGCGAAGCTCGCGCCGAGCCGCTCTCGTTCCTCCTCGTACCGCGGGAGACGGCCACGAACCGCCTGCCGCGCTTCGCCGATCCCGAAGCGGTCGCGGCGTGGAGGCTCGCGGTCGGATTGCCGCGCGGCGGCGTCGACTTCGATCTCGACCGGATCGCGACCGAGCTGAACCTGCCGGAAGCGCTCTCGCACACGAAGGGGTGCTACGTCGGGCAGGAGGTCGTGGCCCGGACGTCGAATCGCGGGCAGGTGCGCCGCGTCCGCATCGGATTCCGCTTCGCGTGGGCGGGCTCGGCGATCCCCCCGCGCGCCGAGATCCGCGCCGGCAACGCGGTGGCCGGCTACGTGACGAGCAGCGCGCCCGAGCCGGGCGCCGCGAACGGGCTCGGCATGGGATACCTCTCGACGGAGGCGATCGCGGCGTCCGAGGCCGTAACCGCCGTCCTCCCGGGCGGCTCCGTGCCGCTGACCATCTCGGCCTGGCCGCTCTGACGGCGCGGCTCCATTGACGTAACCCTCTTGATTTGGTATAATTAGGGTCTATTCGGAATTCACGCGCGCCACGGAACGGCGGGCCCCTCATACCGCCATCCTGACGCGCTCGCGTTCGGATCGGTTCGAACGAATTCCCGTCCTGCCCGGGACGGCCCGTGGGGGGTGATAGCCGGCAACGATCCCACCATTCCATTCCAACCATCCATCCGTGTATCCGAGCGTACCAACGTCCGCCTTCACTCTCGCGGCGCGGGGCCGGGTCGCCTCGTCGCCGCCACGCATGACCCCAGGAGAACAGGCGATGAATCGCGCTTCTCGGATCGCAGCGACCGCGCTCGCCGTGACCGCCCTCGCTTTCGCGGCCACGGCTTCCGCGACCACGGTACTGAAACTCTCCCTCAAGGACCTCGCCAAGAAGTCCGACGCGATCGTCCTCGCGCGCGTCGAGGACCAGGTCTCCCGCTACGAAGCCAACAAAGAGATCTTCACGTACTACACGCTCCGCGTCCTCGAGCCCGTGAAGGGCGCGAAGAACGAGCAGTCCATCGTCGTCCGGCAGATCGGCGGGATCGTGGACAACATCGCCTCGGTCGTGCCGGGCACGCCCCGCTTCCAGAACGGCGAAGAGGTGGTCGTCTTCCTGACGCAGAAGGACGCGACCGGCTACCCGTGGGTGATGGGGCTCCAGCAGGGCAAGTACACCGTCTTCCAGGATGAGAAGGGGCAGAAGCGCGTCCGGAACGAGCTGGGCGGCGTCGAGCTCCTCTCGCTCGGCGGCAAGGCGGCCGAGGGCGTGAAGTCGGCGCCCGACATGCCGCTCCAAGCCTTCCTCGACGGGATCAAGACCGACCTCCGGGAGTCCGGAAAGGTCGAAGTCGATCCCACGCCGCCGACCGAGTAACGCGGAGGACGATCAGCCATGAAATCGAATCGACGCAGCATCGTCGCCGCGCTCGTCATCGGGATCGCCGCCCTCGCGCTCGCGCATCCCGCCGCGGCCTTCGTTCGCATCGCCCGCCAGGCCTCGCCGACGAGCCCCGTCGTCCAGGCGCACTGGCTCGACTCCGACCTGCCCCTGCCGATCGCGATCGACGGGCTGAACAGCGACATCCCGTCGGCCCAGGCGGTTTCGATCGTGCAGACGTCCGCCCAGACGTGGCAGGACATCAACACCTCGTACTTCAGCGCGAACGCGCACGCGTACGACGCGAACACCGAGCTCAAGCCCGCGCTCGCGTTCGACTACCAGAACAGCGTCTTCTTCGACATCGGTGGCGTCAACTTCCCGCCCGGCGGCACGGTGATCGCGTTCACGCGCTCCATCATCGAGCTGACCGCGGGCCAGACGCTCGACGCCGACCTCGTCTTCAACGATCGCGACTTCTACTGCTCGACGACCTCGCCGGTCCTGACGCCGGCCCCGCCGGGCCAGACGAGCGTGGACCTCGAAGCCGTGATCACGCACGAGCTGGGGCACGCGTTCGGGCTCGACCACACCAGCGTCGCGGGCTGCACGATGGTGCCGTTCATCACGAGCGACACGACGCAGCGGACGCTCGAGCTGGACGACATGGCCGGCAACTCGACGATCTATCCGGAGTCGGCGGCGCGCGGGCTCTCGCCCGGAGCGATCGACTTCCTCGCGACCACCGGAACGATCTCGGGCACGGTCGTGAGCGGCTACGACGGATCCGCCATCTTCTGCGCGCACGTCGAGGCGTGGAACCTCGCCGCGCCGACGGCCGATCACTCGATCAGCGCCATCTCGGGCGAGCTGACGCTCCGGAACGGCCACGGCGAGTACACGATCCACGGGCTGCCGCCGGGGACGTACGCCGTGGCGATCGTGCCGCTCGACGGCGTCCACACGATCGCGGCCGACGACAACATCGGCGGCCCCTACAACGGCATCGACATCAACTTCGAGCCGGAGTGGTGGAACGGCGCGAACGAGAGCGGGAACGGCTTCAACGACAACCCGAACCAGTACGTGCCGGTCGCGGTGGCTCCGGCGGCCAACACCGGCGGCATCGACTTCATCACGAACACGTATCCGGGACGCGTGACGATCGCCCAGTACGGCTCGTTCGAGAACATCGTGACGTACACGACGGGCGGCCAGTACCTGTGCGTGCGGTTCGATCCGCCGTTCGACGCGCCGTACACGATCACGGACATCCAGTTCCCGTCGTTCACGTTCAACGGCGTGCCCGCGCCGTTCGTCAGCGCGGGCCTCTACCCGATGAACGCGGTGGGGCTCCCGGACCTCGGGAATCCGATCGCGAAGGCGACCCCGTTCCTGGGGAGCCCGAACGGCGTGAACATCGCGACCTTGAACTACCCGGTCACGACGGCGGGCCGGACGTTCTTCTGGGCGCTCCAGTTCCCGAACCCGGGGGGCAGCTTCCCGAACAGCTTCCCCTTCATCCGCATGGACTACACGTCGCTGGAGAAGGGCCTGTACGCGAACTCCTACCTCGCCACGCCGGCCGGCGGTGGCGGCGTCCTGATCGACCGCAATATCGCGGTGACGATGACCTGCCAGGTCTCTTCGCCCGACATGGCGCCCATCGTGCCCCCGACGCAGTTCGGCGCGAACCGCCGCGCCACGAACACGGAATTCAGCTTCACGCCGCCGGCCGACGTGCGCGCCGACGGCTTCCCCCTGCCGCACAACTCGCTCGACCACATCGAGCTGATCGAGCGGAGCCCGATCGTCTGGACGACCATGGCGAGCGGCGGCGCCGGATCGGGCAAGATCTCGGTGAGCCCGAGCCCCGCCGCGTCGCCCGCCACGTTCTGGGCGGCCCAGGCGGTGGACAAGTACGGACACCGGAGCCTCCAGTCGAGCGTCGCGATCCTCGGGTTGAACGAGGACGCGGACGAGCCGAACGGGCGCTCCAACGAGGCGACGCCGCTCACGCCTCCGGTCGTGAACCGCGCCGAGACGTACAGCCCGGCCGGCGATCAGGACTGGTACGGGATCACGGCGAAGGTCGGCGACGTCATCACGGCGAGCGCCACCGCGACCGGCCTCGACACCCGGAACGATCTCGACCTCGTGATGTTCCTGCTCGACGGGAGCGGGAATCTCGTCGCGTACAACGACGACTTCACGGGGCTCAACCCGAAGGTCACGTACACGGTGCCGCCGCCGACGGGGAACTCGAACAGCAACGCGCCCCGGAAGTTCACGATCCTCGTGACCGACTTCCGCGGGTCCGCGCTGAACACGTCGGGGACGCCGCGCGTGGTCGTGCCGCAGACGTACACGCTGAGCGTGGCCGTCGCGACGCCGGCGAGCCTCGCGGCGCGCATCGGCGGGCGGACGATCGATCCGAACGAGTTCTTCTTCGCGAACAGCGGCCCGAATCCGGCGAACCCGACGGCCAAGTTCGTCTTCTCGGTGCCGCGGAGCGCGGACGGACAGAACGTCCGCATCAACGTGTACGACGTGAAGGGCCGCCTCGTGCGGACCCTGATCGACGCCTCCGCCTCGACCGGGCCGCACACCGTCCTCTGGGACGGCAGGGACCGCGACGGCCGGAGCGTCGCGTCCGGAACCTATTTCGCCCGCATGGAAGCGGGTTCGTGGAGGCAGGACGCCCGCGTCACGATCCTCAAGTGACGTTCGAGGCTTCGTGACCCACAGCAGAACGGGGGGGCCGGCGCGCGCCG
>JBLMXB010000013.1:0-11143 GCA_050257555.1 Hyphomicrobiales bacterium
CGAGGAGATAGGGCTGGTACCGGGTGAACAGGGCCCACGCCTCCTCGAACGTCTTCGCGAGGATCAGCTTCGGCCGCGCGCGCGACCGGACGAGGCGGTGCGAGGGGTTGATCGATTCCCCGATGAGCCGCTCCGACTGGTGGATCAGCTCCGTGTAGATCTCCGGGAGGAACGACGAGTAGTAGCGGACGTTGTCCTCCACCACGAGGAGGACGCGGACGCCGAGCGCCGCCGTGTCGTGCGCCACGTTCCGGCGGTCCTCGACATACTTCACGATGGCGACGAGGACGCGCGCGTTCCCCTGCCAGAGGAAGAGCCCGTCGAGGTCGGAGAGGTCGTGGGTCGCCTCGAACTCCTTCCGCTCGTCGTTGTCGTAGGCCATGGCGACGACCGGGATGTCGAGCCCTGACCGCTTCACCTCGCGCGCGATCTCCGTGGCGTCGGCGTCCGAGGCGCGCAGCGTGGTGAGGATCAGGTTGAAGCGCCGCTCGGCCTTGGCAAGCGCGAGCGCCTCGGCGCCGCTGAAGACGTGCGTGAGCCCGGGCGTGTGGTGGAGCGAGAGCTCGAGGAACTCCCCGGCGATCAGCTCGTTCAGCCGCCCGTCCTCCTGGAGCGTGAAGGAGTCGTAGAGGGAGGAGACCAGGAGGATGTCCTGGACCCGGAACGGCATCAGGTTCTGAAAGGCCTGGAAGGGATTCGAGACGTCGGGGATGGCCGCCGGGTCGGGTGCGGTGCTCACGAGGGGATCATGCCATGGACGGGCGCCGGACGACAGCGCGGGCGGCGGGTCCAAACCCCCGCCGCCCGCGTGACCAAGCCGCCGCCGGAACCGGCCCACAGACGAGGCCCTGGTCGAGCATGGCGTTCGCGACCTTCAGGAAGCCGCCGATGTTGGCGCCGTTCAGGAGATTCCCCGGCGTCCCGTACTTCTCGGCGGTCTCGAAGCAGTTCTTGTGGATCGCGATCATGATCTTGTGGAGCCGGTCGTCGACTTCCTCGCGGGTCCAGGAGAGCCGCATGCTGTTCTGCGACATCTCGAGCCCGGACGTGGCGACGCCGCCGGCGTTCGCGGCCTTGGCCGGGCCGTACAGGATGCCGGCGTCGAGGTAGATCTGGATCGCCTCGAGCGTGCTCGGCATGTTGGCGCCCTCGGCCACGAGGTGCACGCCGTTCTTGATCAGGTTCGACGCGTCCTTCGCGTTGATCTCGTTCTGCGTCGCGCTCGGGAAGGCGCAGTCGGCCTTGAGGTCCCAGAGCGGATTGGATCCCAGCTTGAGGTCGACCGGCGTGAACTTCGCCGACTTGAACGTGTCCGCGTACTCCTTGATCCGGCCGCGGCGCTGGTTCTTCAACTCCATGACCCACGCGAGCTTCTTCCGGTCGATGCCGTCCGGATCGTAGATCATGCCGTCGGAGTCGGAGAGCGTGACCGGCTTGGCGCCGAGGTCGAGCAGCTTCTCGACCGTGTACTGCGAGACGTTGCCGCTCCCGGAGACGAGACAGGTGAGGCCGTCGAGCGACCTCCCCTGCGACTTCAGCATCTCGTCCGCGAAGTAGACGCAGCCGTAGCCGGTCGCCTCGGGCCGGATCAGCGAGCCGCCCCAGTTGAGACCCTTCCCCGTCAGCACGCCGGTGAACTCGTTCCGGAGGCGCTTGTACTGGCCGAAGAGGTACCCGATCTCGCGGCCGCCCACGCCGATGTCGCCGGCCGGGACGTCCGTGTCGGGCCCGATGTGCCGCGAGAGCTCGGTCATGAAGCTCTGGCAGAAGCGCATGACCTCGTTGTCGCTCTTCCCTTTCGGATCGAAGTCCGACCCGCCCTTGCCGCCGCCCATCGGGAGCGTCGTGAGCGAGTTCTTGAAGACCTGCTCGAAGGCGAGGAACTTGAGGATGCCGAGGTTGACCGACGCGTGGAAGCGCAGCCCGCCCTTGTACGGGCCGATCGCGCTGTTCATCTCGATCCGGAACCCGCGGTTCACCTGCACCTCGCCGCGGTCGTCCGTCCACGGAACGCGGAACATGAGGACCCGCTCCGGCTCGGCGAGCCGCTCGAGGATCTTGGCCGAGCGGTACTCGGGATGGCGCTCGAGGACCGGGACCAAGGACTCGAACACCTCCTCGACCGCCTGGTGGAACTCGGGCTCGGCCGGGTTCTTCGCACGGATGTCCCCGATCAGGTGGTGGACGTATTCCTTCGGCGACGTGGTCTTCGCGGGGGTTCTCACCGCCACATCCAGACCGCTCATTCCTGGACTCCTTTCTGGCGTAGACGAGGCGGGAGACGGCGTGTCGCCCGCCGAACACTGCCATCCGACGTCCGCTCGAACCGTCGCCGCCGCGGGAAGTTCCGGGCTCCGCGGCCGACGGATCGGGGCCCGTCGGAAAGTCGCTTTGTTCCGTATCCCATGATCGGCCGGGCCCCTCGGACCGCGCAAGGGGCAAACCATGGTCCCGAAGGATCCCTGCCGGATGCTCCCCAAGCGTAGGGAACGGGCGGCTCAGCCGCCGTCGCCTTCCGGCTCGAGGAAGCCGCGCGCGCGGAGCAGCGCGACGACCGCGCCGGCGGCCTCCTCCGGATCGTCCCCGTCCCCGCGCACGGTCAGGTCCGGCCGCTCCGGCTCCTCGTACGGAGCGTCGAGCCCCGGGACGCCGGCCGCCTCCCCCGCGCGTGCCCTCCGGTAGATCCCCTTCGGGTCGCGCGCCGCGCAGACGTCGGGCGGGCAGTCGACGTGCACCTCCGCGAATCGCGCGATCCGCCGTCGCGCTTCCTCCCGGTACGCCCGGCGGCTCCCGGTCGCGTCGATCACGACCGGCACGCCGTGGCGCGCGAGGAGCGACGCGACGTGGATCAGCGCGCCGTAGAATTCGTCCCGATCCGCGTCGCCGTACCCCGCGCGCGGCGCGATCGCGCGACGTAGGGCGTCGGATTCGAGGACCTCCGGGTCGAGCCCCGCCTCCGTGAGCCGCGAGGCGAGCGCGCGGGCGAGCGTCGACTTGCCGGATGCGGGCCGCCCGGTGAGCCAGACCGCGAAGCCCGCGCTCATGCGGCGCGGTCCAGGATCGCCAGGGCGTGCTCGGGATCGAATCGCGGCTCGGCGAGGGTCCGCTCGACGAACCGGAGGAGCGCCCCGCGGACGCCCGGCGGGAGGTCGGGGTACCAGACCGGGCTCGCCATCACGAGCGCGCGGAAGGCGAAGAACGGGGCGGAGACGTCGGGCAGCTCCGCGTCGCCGGAACGGCCGAGGTAGCGTTCCCAGAACCGGAGGAAGAGCGCGCGGAACGCCGGCGACACCCCGCCGCCGGAGAGACCGAAGAAGAGGTAGTTCATCGCGAGGCAGGCCGCGTCGTCGGCGGGATCGCCCCACTCGCCGCGGGAGCGGTCGAGGAGCGAGAAGTCGACGCCGTCGCGGAAGAGGATGTTCCAGGGGTGGAAGTCGCCGTGCACGCGCCGGAGCCGGTGCGCCCGGCCCTTGAGCCGCCAGCGCCACGCGACGCACGCGCGCTCGATCCCCTGGAGCCGCTCGGGCGGCGCGTCGGGGACGTCGGCGGGATAGCTGTCGAGCACGCCCATGATGCACTCGCCGTGCCCGACCAGCTCGCGGATCCGCCGCACGTAGAGCCCCGGATCGCCGCCCGGCTCCCGGTGGATGGAGACCAGGTAGTCCGCGAGCGCGTCGACGCGCGCGCGATCGCCGTCGTCGGCGGCGCCCCGCTCGCGGATCCGCGCGAGATCCTCGGCGTACTCCCGCCCCGCGACGTACTCGCGGAGCGCGAAGAGCTCGCGCACGTCGCCCAGGGGGACGAGGTCGCCCCCGTCGCGAATGCCGCCGACGTCGAGGCTCCGGACGTGCGCGGGGAGGGCGTTGTACGCGTGATGGCTCCAGAGGAGCGACTGCGCCCGGTCCGCCATGTGCTCGTGGCCGAACGGGCCGGGCCGGATCGTCTCGAGCACCGCCGTGCGCGGCGCGCCGCCGAGCTCGTACTCGACGCGGAGGAGCGTCCCGTAGCCGTACCCCTTCGGGTCCTCGGCGCCTCCGTCCTTGGCCGCCGCGAGCCGCGCCACCTTCCGGACGCGCGCGGGCGCGCCGAACGTCGTCTCGAGATAGCGCTCGAGCGCGCGAGGCTCGACGATCACGGATCCCTCCTCCGGCGCCGCGGGCTCCATGGCGGCGCGACGCGTCACGCCCAGCGTACCGGACGCGCCGCGACCCCGGGGGCCCATTCGACCGGTCCGCGGCGGCCGTCCGGCCAACTTGTCAGGACGCGGCGGCCGCGCCCCGCCGCCGCCGCGCGCGCCGCCGCCCCGTATCCGTTGCGCCGTAACCGATTCGTCGATCGCCCGGGGCACGGCACACCCTGTGCATTGGTTCCGCGAAGCGATCCGTGGGGAGATTGCGTCTTCCCGCGCGACGCCGGGCGAAAGGAAGGAGGGCGACATGGTTTCCGTGGACGAGAAGATGGAACGGGCGCACCGCACGTTCTCGGAACGCGCGAGCCGCGCCGACACCGCCGAGGAGCGGACGCTGTACGAGGAGCTCGCGGAGATGGCCGACGCGATGCAGGAGACGGTGCGTCTGCTCGACCATGTGAAGGGCCAGCTGGACGACGTGCGCCGCGCGCTCGGGCTCCACCTGGAGACGAGCGGCGTCGTGCCGCACACCCAGCGCCGCCGGGCGGAACGAGAGGTCGTGGAGTAGGAAAGGAGTCCACCATGAACGTCGAGCACCTGATGCAGCGTGCGGTCGAGACCTGCACGCCCGAGACGACCCTGACCGACGCGTCCATGGTCATGTGGCGCCGGGATTGCGGATTCGTGCCGGTCGTCGAACAGCGGGAGGGACGCCTGGTCGGCATCGTGACCGATCGTGACATCTGCATGGCGACGGCGACCCGCCACCTCGCGCCCGATGCCATCCGCGTCGAGGACGTGATGACGAGGGGCGGGATCACGTGCGCGCCCGGCGAATCGATCCATGCCGCCGCGCACCGCATGGCCGAGTCCCAGGTCCGCCGCCTCCCGGTCATCGATCTCGACCGGCGGGTCGTGGGGATCCTGTCGCTCAACGACCTCGCGCTCTCGTGCGAGCCGACCCGCGGCCGGGCCGAGGGGCTGAGCTACGCCGACGTGATGGGGGTCCTGAAGGCGGTCTCGGCGCACCGGATCGGGGCGATCGAGCCGATCCCGACCCCGCCTCCGACGCCGTCGCCTCGTTGATCCGGGGCCGAACGGCACCGCGCGGCGCTTCCTAGAGGAGGCGCCGCGCCTTCGCCCCCTCCGTGAGCTCGTCGCGGAACCGCGGGTGGGCGATCGCGATCAGCGCCTTCGCCCGCTCCCGGAGCGACTTTCCGTGGAGGTCCGCGATGCCGAACTCCGTGACGACGAAGTGCACGTCGGCACGCGACGTCACGACGCCCGCCCCGTCGTCCAGGCTCACGCTGATCCGCGAGACGTTGCCGTCCTTGGCCGTGGAGCGGAGGGCGATGACCGCCTTCCCTCCCTTGGCGCGGGACGCGCCGCGCACGAAGTCGACCTGGCCGCCGAATCCGGAGTAGATCGAGTTCCCGATCGAATCCGAGCAGACCTGTCCGGTCAGGTCCACCTCGATGGCCGAGTTCACCGACGTCATCCGCTCGTTCTGCGCGATGACGAACGGGTCGTTCACGTACTCGGTCGGGTGGAACTCCACGATCGGGTTGTTGTGGATGAAATCGAAGAGCGGGCGCGTCCCGAGCACGAACGACGCCACGATCTTCCCCGGATGGAGCGTCTTCCGCTCGTTCGTGACGATCCCCTCCTCGACCAGCTCCACCATGCCGTCGGAGAACATCTCGGTGTGGATGCCGAGGTGCTTCCGGTCGCGGACGTAGTGGAGCACCGCGTCGGGGATGCCGCCGATGCCGAGCTGGAGGGTCGCCCCGTCCTCGATCAGCGACGCCACGAGACGGCCGATCTCCTCGACGTCCTCCGTCATCCGGACGCGCGGCAGCTCCACGAGCGGCACGTCGACCTCCACGATCGCGGCCAGTTTCCGCACGTGGATGAAGTTGTCGCCCAGGACCCGCGGCATGTTCGGGTTCACCTGCGCGATCACGATCCGGGCGGCTTCGGCGGCCGCCTTCGTCGTATCGACGCCGACCCCGTAGCTGCAGAAGCCGTGCTCGTCGGGCGGGGAGACCTGGATCAGCGCGACGTCGACCGGGAGGCGCCCGCTCGTGAAGAGGCGCGGGATCTCGGAGAGGAAGATCGGGACGTAATCGGCCCGGCCCTCGTTGATCGCGCCCCGGACGTTCTTCCCGCTGAAGAGCGCGATGTGCCGGAAGTGGGGCTCCATTCCCGGCGCCACGTAGTCGGCCCGACCCATCGTCATGAGGTGCACGATCCGGACGTCGCAAAGGTCTCCGGCGCGCGCGACGAGTGCGTCGAGGAGCCGCTCGGGCACGGCGCAGCCGGGGTGCACGTAGACGGTGTCGCCGGAGCGGACGGCCCGGAGCGCGACCTCCGCGGAGACGATCTTGTCGTGGTAGGTGCGGCGCGTCCCCGTTCCCGGCGGCGCGGGCGCCACGGGCGGCAGGGACTCGGGCGGAGCGGGCGCGCCCGTCGGCGCGCGCAGGGCGGCGTCACCGGGCATGGACCACGCTCCCTTCGATCATGTCCACCTCCGCGTACGGCAGGTCGAGCGCCTGGGCGATCTTCTGCTTCGCGCAGAGCCCTTCGTGGGTGTAGATCCCCCGGCCGAGCGCCGGCATCGCGCGCGCCGCCCGCTCCGGTCCTTCGCGCGTCAGCTCGGTCAGGAACGGGAGCAGGATGTTCGAGAGCGCGACCGTGGCCGTCCGCGGCACGAGCGCCGGGATGTCCGGCACGCAGAAGTGGATCACGTCCTCCCGCACGTAGATCGGGTCCAGGATGTTCGTCGGCCGCGACGTCGTGGAGCAGCCTCCCTGGTCGATCGACACGTCGAGGAAGACCGAGCGTGGCCGCATGCGGCGGATCAGCGCCTCGTCGATCAGGTGCGGCGTCGCCTCCATCTGGATCAGCACCGCGCCGATCAGCACGTCGGCGATCGGCACGAAGCGGTGGATGTTGTACGGGCTCGCCGTCGCGGTCACGATGTGCCCCTGCGCGCGGTCCTCGATCCGGCGGAGGCGGGCGACGTCCTTGTCGAGGACGATCACCTGCGCGCCGATCGTGGCGGCCCGGAGCGCCGCGTTCGTCCCGACGACGCCCGCGCCGAGGATCACGACGACGCCGGGCGGCACGCCGGGGATCCCGTCGAGCAGCGTCCCCTTCCCCCCCTGACGCGCCTGCAGGTAGTGCGCGGCGATCGGGATCGCGAGCTTCCCCGCGATCTCGCTCATGGCCGTCAGCGCCGGCCGGTCGCCGTCCTGGTCCTCGATCGCCTCGAAGCCGATCGCGGTGATCTTGCGGTCGAGGAGGAGGCCGAGGAGCTTCCGGGTGGCGTGGGAGAGCTGGAGGAACGAGAAGAGGATCTGCCGCTCCTCGAGCCTCTCGCACTCCTCCCACGAGGGCGGCAGCACCTTGAGCACGAGCCGGGAGCGCGAAAACACCTCCTCCGGCGAATAGACGACCGTGGCGCCCATGTCGGCGTAGGCCTGGTCGTCGAACCCGGAGGCCAGACCCGCGCCCGATTCGAGCACGACGCGGTTTCCCTGCTTGGTCAGCTCGCCGACCGCGAACGGAATGAGCGGCGCCCGCGTCTCGCCGATAAGCGTTTCCTTCAAGATTCCGACGTCCATCTCACACGAGCTCCTCGGTCATTTCCGGCTCGTCCCGCAGGCGGTCCCGTTCCCCCGCCAGCAGCTGAGCCTCCACGACCGCGATCGAGGCGATGTTGATGATCTCGTTGTCGTCGGACGTCGGCGCCACGATGTGGACGGGCTTCGCGAGCCCGGTCAGGATCGGTCCGATCGTCTCGGCGCTTCCGAGCCGCTGCATCAGCTTGTAGCCCAGGTTACCGGACTGCAGATCGGGGAACACGAGCACGTTGGCATCCCCCTGGATGCGACTGAAGGGGAAGTGCTGCCGCGCGGTCTCGGGATCGATGGCCGGCTCGAGCTGCATCTCGCCGTCCACCGGCAGGTGCGGCGCCCGCGCCCGCACGATCTCCGTCGCCCGGCGCACCGTCTCGACCGACGGATGCTTCACCGAGCCGAAGCTCGAGTAGGAGAGCATCGCCACGCGCGGGTCGTAGCCGAACTCGCGCGCCACGCCGGCCGCCAGGATCGCGATCTCCGCGAGCTCCTCGGCGTTCGGCTGGATGTTCACGGTCGTGTCGGCGAAGAAGTAGCAGCGCTTCTTCGCGATGATGCAGAAGATGCCGCAGACGCGCGTCAGGCCCGGCTTGAGCCCGATGATCTGGAGCGCCGGCCGGATCGTGTCGGGATAGTGCTGCGTCACGCCGGAGACGAGGCCGTCGGCGTCCCCCAGGTGGACCATCATCGTCCCGAAGTAGTTCGGGTTCCGCATCAGCCGTTCCGCGTCCGCCCGCGTGAGCCCTTTCCGCTGCCGGATCCGGTAGAGCTCGGCGACGTACGCGTCGCGGTTCGCGTCGTGGAGCGGATCGACCCGCTCGATCCCCTCGATCGGGACCTCCAGGCGCTGGGCCGTGCGCAGGATCTCCTCCTGGTCGCCGAGCAGGACCGGGCGCGCCGCCCGTTCCTCGACCAGGTGCGCCGCCACGCGCAGGATGCGCGGGTGCGTCCCCTCCGGGAAGACGATGCGACGCGGCGACCGCTTCGCCCGGTTGACGAGCGTCCGGGCGATCTCGCGCGACTTCCCGAAGCGCGCGTCCAGCCGGTCCCGGTACGCGTCGACGTCGAACGTCAGGCGCGCGACGCCGGAGTCCATCGCGGCCTTCGCCACGGCGGGCGCGACCCAGAGCAGCACGCGCGGGTCGAACGGTTTCGGGATCAGGTAGTCGGGCCCGAAGTGGAGCGACTCGACGCCGTACGCGCGCGCGACGGCGTCGGGCACGTCCTCCTTGGCCAGGTCGGCGAGCGCGCGCACCGCCGCGAGCTTCATCTCGTCGTTGAACTTCCGCGCGCGGACGTCGAGCGCCCCCCGGAAGAGGAACGGGAAGCCGAGCACGTTGTTCACCTGGTTCGGATAGTCCGAGCGGCCGGTGGCCATGATGACGTCGGCGCGCGCCGCCCGGGCGTCCGGATACGAGATCTCCGGATCGGGGTTCGCGCACGCGAAGATCACCGGCCGGTCCGCCATCGCGCGGACCATCTCCGGCGTCACGGTGTTCGCGGTCGAGAGCCCGAGGAGCACGTCGGCCCCGCGGAGCGCCTCGGCCAGCGTCCGCGCCTTCGTCGCCGACGCGAACTCCTCCTTGTGCGGGTTCATCCCCTCCTCGCGCCCCTTGAAGATGACGCCCTTCCGGTCGCACATCACGATCTGCTCGCGGCGCACGCCGAGCTTCGTGAAGAGGCGCGCGGACGCGATCCCCGACGCGCCGGCGCCGACGATCACGATCCGGATGTCCCGGATCTCCTTCCCGGAGAACTCGAGGGAGTTCAGGAGCGCCGCGCCGGTGATGATCGCGGTGCCGTGCTGGTCGTCGTGGAACACGGGGATCGAGACGAGCGACTGGAGCTTTTGCTCGATGTAGAAGCACTCGGGCGCCTTGATGTCCTCGAGGTTGATCCCGCCGAACGTCGGCTCGAGGAGCCGGCAGACCTGGATCACCTCCTCGGGGTCGGTCGACGCGACCTCGAGATCGAAGACGTCCACGTCGGCGAAGCGTTTGAAGAGGACGCCCTTCCCCTCCATGACCGGCTTTCCGGCCAGCGCGCCGATCGCGCCCAGGCCGAGCACCGCGGTGCCGTTCGTGACGACCGCGACGAGGTTCCCCTTCGCGGTGTACTCGTACGCGTCGTCCGGCCGCTTCTCGATCTCGCGGCACGGCTCGGCGACGCCCGGCGTGTACGCGAACGACAGGTCCTTCTGCGTGATGCACGGTTTGGTCGACGCCACCTCGATCTTCCCGGGGCGATCCCCGCGGTGATACTCGAGGGCTTCCTTCACGTATGCGTAGGACATGGGGAGCACCCCTTCCCTGAATGAGCTTCGTCCGGCGGGGCGCCGTCAGCGTCCCGTGATTTCACCCGACCGGGAGGAACGTACCGCATACAGCGTGCCGCGGATCGGCGGCCGGCAATGGGTCATAAGTTCTCTATTTCTATCGGCTTACGGGCGTGTCCTCGGGCGTGTTCTGCGCGAGGGCCTCCGGGAACGGTCGCGACCTGACATATTGACATGACGCATTGGGAGCCGAATCCGATCGGAGGGAACGGGGTAGCCCCCGAGGCGGGAGGGTCGCGCCCCGGGGGCCGGGTTCGGGTTGCCTGCTACGCGAGGGGCCGGACGACGCCCTCCCGGTTCATTCTGCGCTCGAGTCCGCCGCGGCGACCTCCTTGCCGACGCTCAGGAAGACCCAGACGCGACGCCAGCGCTCGGTGCCGTTCTTCGCGGTGATCGAGAGCGCGACCGGCTCGGAGGTGGCCTTGAGCGGCGCGCGGTAGAGCGTGCGCCAGCCGCCGGTCGCCTCGTCGCGGGTGAACGGCTGCTCCTTGCCGCGACCGTCCTTGAGCGTCATCGACACGACGTCCGACGATCCCTGGGCGCGGATGTCGACGACCGACCCGGGCGCGATCAGCCCGTCGGGCACCGTCGCGTCGATCTCCGGCGGCAGCGCGTCGCTCGAGACCGTGTCCATGTGGAGCCCCTGGACGTCCGCGCCACCCGATTCCGGCGTCTGCTCGGCCACGCCGGCCGACGGCGCGGTGCCGGACGTGGCGGGCATCGCCCGGGGCGCGGGCTTCGTCGCCGCCGCCTCGGTCACCTGTCCCCGCGTCGCGGCGGTCCCCTCGCCCGTCGCCACCGACGCGCGCTCCTGGTTCCCGCAGCCGAACGCGAGGAACGCGACCGCGAGTCCCGAGACGAGGAGCGTCGTGCCGAGGGCGAGTCCCCCGGAGAGCCCCCGATCGTGGTCGGGCTCCACCCGCACCATCCGTCCGCGATCGTTTTCCGCCTGCTTCGTCGTCTGCTGCCGATCGTGATTCCGCTCGTTCCGTTCCATCGTCGTTCTCCCGTCCGGGCCGGCTCGTTCCGCTCGAGGGC